>CADEGS010000158.1 GCA_902826945.1 uncultured bacterium
TTCGCGCCGGGCACGGATCGCGTCCGGCGGAGCGCCGTCGCTCCGCCGCACGCGCCACCCGAGCAGGAGAACCACCCGATGACGATCGCAGCCCCCCACCGCCGATTCGACGACCAGGTCCCGAGCGAGCGCGCCGCCGGCAGCCGCGCGCTGCGCGGCGCGCTGCTGCTCGTCGCGCTCTCCGCGCCGCCCTCGGCGCAGCACGCGCGAACGGTCCTCTTCGACGAGCCCGACCAGGCCGCCCTCGCGCTCCCCGCCGAGCGCCAGGCCGTCCACCCCGTCACGGCGCCGTACTTCCACGAGGACTCGTTCGTCACGACGGACCTGCGGGCCTGGTACGTGAACCACCAGTTCCCCGGCGGCCCGATCGGCGGCGGCAGCGCCGACGTCTACGCGCTGCAGGTCCGCGTGGCGCTCAGCGACCGCCTGCAGCTCGTCGCCTACAAGGACGGCTACGTCGATTTCGCCTCGGGAGCGGTCGACGACACGGGCTGGAACGACCTCGCGGCAGGCATCAAGTGGGCCTTCCTGCAGGACTGGGAGGCCGACCTGCACGCCGCGGTCGGGATCGGGTACGAGCTCGCCACCGGAGACGAGGAGGTGCTGCAGGACGACAGCGAGCTGCGCGTCTGGGCCTCGCTGAACAAGGGCTTCGACCGCCTGCACCTGGGCGCCACGGTGAACGGGCTGTTCGCCACCGGCAGCGAGGACGCCCTGGGCGACAGCGATCGGTTCCTGTGGCACCTGCACGCGGACTGGTTCGCCAGCGCGGCGCTCAGCCCGGTCGTCGAGCTCAACGGCTACCACACGATCAGCGAGGGCGACAACGCGCCGCTGCCGTTCAGCGGCGTGGACGTGGCGAACCTGGGCGGCGGCGAGGACGAGGACGTGATCACCGCCGCGATCGGCGGCGAGCTCCGGCCGTGCGCGGACATCGCCGTGCGCGCGGCCTACGAGTCGCCGCTCACCGACAACGAGGACCTGTTCGGCTACCGCTGGACCGTGTCGCTGGTCTGGAGCTTGTAGAGCCCCTCGCCGAGGGCGCACGCGCTTCGCGCTCGACTCCCGGAGCCGGCGAGCCCCGCGCACGTCCCCGCTTCCGAGCGGCGCGCGACGGCACTACACTGCCGCCACGTGCGAGCCGACCGCACCGCGTGGTGACGGGCCGCCCGATGACGCTCGAGGAGCCAAGAGACCCGGCCATGACCTACGTCGACGGATTCGTGATCCCCACGCCGAAGAACAAGACCGCCGCCTACAAGAAGATGGCGACCTGGGGCAAGAAGATGTGGATGAAGCACGGCGCGCTGCAGTACTTCGAGTGCGTCGCGGACGACCTCTCGAGCATGCCCGGCTGCGGCGACTTCAAGAAGCTGGCCAAGCTCAAGCCGAGCGAGACGGTCTGGTTCTCGTTCATCGTCTACAAGAGCAAGGCCCACCGGAACGCCGTCAACAAGAAGGTCATGCAGGAGATGATGGAGAAGGGCATGCCCAAGGACATGCCCTTCGACGTGAAGCGCATGGCCTTCGGCGGCTTCAAGACGGCCGTGCAGGGCTGAAGCCGGCGGATCCTCCCGGCCGCTCCCGACCAGGGCCGGGAGCGAGCCGGGCGACGCGGACTCATTCCGTGTAGCCCAGCGCGCGCAGCGCCTCGAGCTGCGCCGGCGAGAGCTCGGGCTCGTCGCCCGCCTCGAAGCGCGCGGCGAGCTGCCTGTGCTCCTGCCAGATGCGCCAGAGCCTGCGCTGTGCCTCGGCGGCGAGCTCGGGGTGGGCGTCGGTGACGTTCTCGAGCGCCCGCGGATCCAGGTCGAGGTCGTAGAGGAGGAAGCGCGCGATCTCGGGGAACTCGAGCGCGCTCCAGCGGCCGCCGGCGGGTGCCGGGTGACGGCCGTGCGTCGGCGGGGAGGCCGGGTCGGCGGTGCGGATCTCGAGCGACTGACCCCAGCGGCCGTCGAGCAGCTCGAGGTTCCCGATCAGCGAGCCGTCGTCCTGCACGCGGAACTCGTCGAAGACCACCGGCGGCGGCGACCATTCGCCCTCCTGCAAGAGGACCGGAGCGAGCGAATGGCCCTGGGCGAGCTCCGGGGGCGGCAGGCCCGCGAGCTCGAGCACGGTCGGCAGGACGTCGATCATCGACACGGGCTGCGCGATGCGCCGGCCGCCCGCGATGCGTCCGGGCCAGACGAAGATCAAGGGCACGCGCGACTCGAACGCGCCGAGCAGCGCTCCCTCCCAGGCCGGCGGCTGGGGGTCGAGCTGGCCGCGCCCGAAGCGCGGGTAGCTGGCGGCGGGGTGGCCGTGGTCCGAGCCGATCACGAGCAGCGTGTGCTCCCACTCGCCCCGCTCCTTCAGCCGCGCGACGAGCTCACCCAGGCGCTGGTCCTGGTGCATCATGGCCTCGTCGTGGCTGTCCTGCATCGTGCGGTAGAAGGCCTGGGGGTCGATGCCGTGCTGCTCGAGCTGCCCCTGCCAGTGCTCGTGCACGCTGGCGGAGGTGTGGCGGAAGGGGAACCGCAGGCTCTCCATCTGCTCGGCGTGCGCCTCGCTCTGCTCCGCGGCGACCAGGCGTCCGGCGAAGGGGCTCGGCGGGTGGTGCGGCGGATGGACGTCGGTGGTCTGGAAGTGCACCCAGTACGGTCCGGGGTACGCCTCGCGCCAGTCCCAGAACTGCTCGTGCAGGATCTTCGACGAGATCGCCTCGATCGGATCGAACGGAGCGCCGCGCTTGCCGAAGTCGCGGAACACGTCCACGCCGCGCTCGAGCCCCGAGCGCGAGCCCGCGTTCGGGTTGAAGGTGAAGACGCCGGTGTGGAAGCCCGCGGCGTGGAAGTGCTCCGCCATCGTCTTCGCGTTCGGCGGCACCGGGTTGACGTCGTCGCGCAGGCCGCCGAGCACGCTGTGGTGCAGGGAGGTCATGAACGACGCCGTCGATGGCATCGTCCAGGTCGCGTTGCTGTAGGCGTTCTCGAACACGACCCCCTCGGCCGCGATCCGCTCCAGGTTGGGCGTCGTCGGCCGCTCGTAGCCGTACACGCTCATGTAGCCCGCGCTCGCGCCGTCGATGACGTAGAAGACGACGTCGGGGAGCTCGCGCGCGGCGCGCGGCTCGGCCGCCGCGCTCGAGAGCGTCGGCGAGGCCCAGAAGGCGATCCCGGGCGCGGCCTCGTCCGCGGCAGCCGCCACCAGCGACAGCGTCACGTCCCGCCCGGACCAGCGCGCCAGGTCGAGCGAGCGCTGGCGCCAGGCCTCGTCCGGCGGGACGGTCTCGTCCAGCACGGTCTCCTGCGCGCTCCCGTCGTCGATCCGCACGCTCGTGCGGGTGGCGGCGCCGTGCGAGCCCAGCGCGAGGTCGAGGCGCGCCGCGGGCGGGAGGCGCACGGCGTAGGAGAGACGCGTCGGCGCGTGGGCATAGATGGCGCGCCGCTGTGGCCCGAACTCGGTGTGGGCGGACGCGGAGATCGAGCGCACCCCGACGCCGGCCTCGGCGAAGGCCGCGCTGGCCGGGACCAGGCGCACCGAGGCGAGCTCGATCGTCGCCGGTCCGCTCGCTCCGAACAGGATGGCGATCTGCCGCACCGGCCCCCGCACCCGACCGCCCTCGCCGCGCACCTTGAAGCGGTGGACCCGCAGCTCCTCCCCCGCCTGCATGTCCGTCCCCGCGCCGTAGCTGCGCGTCGGCCACTGCTCCTCGGCCGTCTCGCCCGCGGTCTCGCGCACGTCGTAGCCGATGCCGACCCATTCGACGGGACCGGTGGCCCGCGCCTTGACGAGGACGTGGGTCCATTGCGAGAGGTCGAAGTCCGCCACGTCGACGAACACGCCGCCCGCGAGCACCTCCCCCGGGTCGGCCGGCGCCAGGCTCGTCTCCGTCAAGCGGATCTGCAACGAGCCCTCCCCCGGGGCGACCTCCGCCGGCGCCCCGCCGGGGACGAGGTTCGGCAGCGGCTGCCAGCCCGCCGCGCCCGCGTCGAAGCTCCAGGCCAGCGCCGGCAGCGCGTCCGCGCGCACGACGCCGCCCTCGACCTCCGCCGCGGCCAATCGCTCCTCGAGGTGGATCGCGACGGGCGCCAGCGCGGCGCGCTCCGGCTCCGAGCAGGCGGCCAGCCCGATGGCCAGCCAGACGCCGATCGAACGCGAGCGCGAGGGTCGTCCTGCGGTCCTGGGCGTGGTGTGCATCGTCCGCGCGGGGGGGAGGCGTCGGGCAGCCGGGCCGATTCGGCACGCCCAGTCTAGCCACGCGTCGGAGCTCGCGTCCTCCGGCTGGTGGCCTCCGGCTCCAGGCCCGGCTGCGGCGAGCGGGGCGCCGCGCGCGCGCCGGTCTGCACGCTCCACAGCGCGGCATACACGCCGTCCGCCGCGATCAGCTCGTCGTGGCGCCCGACCTCGACCACCTCGCCGGCGTCCAGCACCCAGATGCGGTCCGCGTTGCGCACGGTCGAGAGTCGGTGGGCGATCACGATCGTCGTGCGGCCGACGGCGAGGCGCTCGAGCGAGCGCTGGATCGCGGCCTCGGTCTCGTTGTCGACCGCGGAGGTCGCCTCGTCGAGCACCAGCACCGGCGGATCCTTGAGCACGGCGCGCGCGAGCGAGACGCGCTGGCGCTGGCCGCCCGAGAGCTTCTGGCCGCGCTCGCCGACGACCGTGTCGTAACCCTGGGGCAGGGCGCGGATGAACTCGTCGGCCTCGGCCACCTGCGCGGCGGCCACGATCTCGGCCTCGCTCGCCTCGGGACGGCCGTACGCGATGTTCGCGCGCACGCTGCCGTGGAACAGGAAGACGTCCTGGCTGACGAGGCCGATCGCGCGGCGCAAGTCCGCCAGCACGTACGAGCGCAGGTCGTGGCCGTCGAGGGTGATCGCGCCCGAGTCCGGGTCGTAGAAGCGCAGCAGCAGCTTGACCAGCGTGGACTTGCCCGCGCCGGTCGCGCCGACGACCGCCGTCGTGTGCCCCGCGGGCGCTTCGAGACTCAGGGCGCGGAACACGGGCCGGCCCGCGTCGTAGCGGAAGCCGACGTCGCGGAAGGCCACCGCGCCGCGCACGGCGGCGCGGTCCAGGCGTCGCTTCCCGCCCGTGATCGTCGGGCGCAGCGCGAGCAGGTCGAGCAGGCGCGTGACCGAGGCCATCGCGCGCTGGTACAGGTCGAAGGTCTCTCCCAGCGCCGTCAGGGGCCACAGGAGCCGCTGGGTCAAGAACACCAGCACGCCGTACGAGCCCACGGCGAGCTCTCCGGCCAGGGCCTGCTTCCCGCCCACGATCAGGGTCCCGGTGAAGCCGCACACGATCAGCATGCGGATCGAGGGGGAGAAGGCCGAGCTCAGCGCGATCGCGCGTGCGTTCTTCTCGCGGTAGGCGCGGCTGGACGCAGCGATGCGCTCGACCTCGCGCGCCTCCGCGGTGAAGCTCTTGATCGTGGCGATGCCGCCCAGGTTGCCGGCCAGGTCCGAGCTCAGCTCGCCCACCTGCGCGCGCACCTCGGCGTAGCGCGGCGCCAGGCGCCGCTGGAAGGCGAGCGTGCCCCACAGCACGAAGGGCATCGGCAGGAACGCCAGCCAGCCCACCGCCGGCGACAGGCAGAAGAAGATCCCCCCGATCACGACCACGGTCGTCGCGACCTGCAGGAGCGCGTTCGCGCCGCGGTCGAGGAAGCGCTCGAGCTGGTTCACGTCGTCGTTGAGGATCGACATCAAGCCGCCGGTGCTCTCGTCCGCGAAGTAGGCGAGCTCGAGCGACTGCACGTGCGCGTAGGCGTCCATCCGGATCTCGTGCTGCAGGGCCTGTGCCAGGTTGCGCCACAGCACCTTCTCGCCGTACTCGAAGAGAGACTCGAGCATCCAGACCACGACCGTCACGAGGGCCAGCGCCCAGAGCTGGGCCTCGAGCTCCCGGACGCCGAAGCGCGCCAGGATCGACGCCTCGCGCCGCACGACGATGTCGACGGCGGCCCCGATCAGGAGCGGCGGCGCCAGATCGAGGAGCTTGTTCAGGATCGAGCACGCGCTGGCGGCGCGCAGCGTGCGGCGGTGCCCGCGCGCGTAGCGCAAGAGCCTCGTCAGCGGTCGCTCCGGCCGCTCCACGGTCAGCGCGCGCGCTCGCCGCCGGAGAGGCCGCTCGAGACGAGCACGCGGCCGTCCATGGCGACCAGGATCGCCTCGACGCGCTCGAGGCGCTCGATCAGGGCCAGCCCGTCCTCGGGCCGCAGCACGCACAGCGAGGTGGCCAGCGCGTCGGCCATGATGGACTCGGGCGCGACGACCGTGGCGCTCATGCAGCCGGTCGCCGGCCGCCCGGTGCGCGGGTCGATGATGTGGTGGTAGCGACGGCCGTCGAGCAGGAAGAAGCGCTCGTAGTCGCCCGAGGTGGACACGCACGCGTTCGCGAGCGGCACGAGCGCGAGCACGCGCTCGCGGTCGCGCGGGTGGCGCACGGCGATGCGCCACAGCTCGCCGTGCTTGCGGCCGAGCGCCTTGAGGTCGCCGCCCGCGCTGACGAACGCGTGCCGGACGCCGCGCTCCATCAGCACGGCCATGGCGCGATCGACGCCGTAGCCCTTGGCGATGCCGCCGAGGCCGATGCGCATGTGCGCCGGCAGCTCGATCGTCCCGCGCTCGCGATCGACGACCAGGCGTGAGGCGTCGATGAAGGGCAACGCGGCCGCGATCGCCTCGTCGGAGGGGAGCAGCGGCGGCTCGCGCTGGAAGTCCCACATCCGCCCCGCCGAGGCGTAGGTCACGTCGAAGGCGCCGGCGGTGAGCGCGTGGAACGCGACCGCGCGCTCGATCAGGGCGAGGATCTCCGCCGGAACGGGCTGCGGCCCCTGACCGGCCGCGTCGTTCAGCGTCATCAGGGGCGAGGGCCGCCAGTCGGTCATCAGGTCCTCGACGCGGCGCATCTCGGCGATGGCGGCGTCGATCGCCGCCTCGAGCGCGGGCACGTCGGTGCCGAGGACCTTGATCTCGAGGTCGGTCCCCATGACGCCGAGCGAGCGCTCGACCAGCACGAGCTCCTCGTCCGGCCCCGGCTGTTGCGCGGCGCTCGCGCCGCAGGGGACGAGCGCGAGCAGCACGAGCGAGCGGACGCGATCGAGCATGACGGGGACCCTCGTCGGTCGGCCGCCGCTCAGCGCGCGAGGAACGCGCCCCAGTCGCGCGGCGGCCGGTGGCCACGATAGACGGGCTCGCCGTCGCGCACCAGGACGAGGATCGTCGGCGTGCCGTCCACGCCGAAGCGCTCCGTCAGGAGGAGGTCGCGGTCGCGCAGCTGCGGGAACGTGAAGCCGAGCTCGCGCGCCACGCGGCGCACCTCGCGCTCGTCCACGCGCTCGTCCGTGCCCGGCACGACGCCATAGAACTCGATCCGCTCGCCCAGGCTGCGCGCGGCCGCGACGACCTCGGGCGCCTCGCGCCGGCAGCTCTCGCACCACGTCTGCCAGAAGACCAGCGCCACGGGCCGGCCCCCGGCGAGCGCGCGGTCGAGATCGTGGCTCAGGCCGTCCACGTCGCGCACGACGAGCGGCTGGCGCGCGCCCGCGACGACCGGCGCGGCGCCGGGCCGCGCGTCGGTCGCCGCGCACGCGGTCGCGAGCGACAGGAGGAGCGCGGCGATCGCGCGCGGGCAGCCCATCAGAAGCTCAGGCTCCAGCCGAGGTAGCCGAAGACTTGATCGAGCCCGTCGCTCCGCAGCGAGTAGTCGAGGCCCAGGACGAGGTCGTGGCTCTCGCCCGTGTGCCAGACGAGCTTCGCGCCGAACGTGCTCGACGAGTAGGCGCCGAGCTGCGAGTCCTGCGTCTGGAAGCGGTCCGGCGCGGTGAAGTGCTCGTCGAAGTACTGCGCCTCGCTCTGCGCGTAGAAGCGATAGCGCACGCGCCCTTCGAGCTTGCCCTGCACGAGGGACTGGTACCAGGCGGGCTCGAGGCTCGCGCTCAGGATGTCCCAGGAGTCGCCGTACAGGCGGCTCGCGAGCTCCCAGGCGCGCCCGGGGGCGACGAGCTGGCGCACGCGCCCGTCGAGCGACACGCGCACCCGGTCGTCGGGCAGCTCCTCGGGCGTCTCGGTGCCGCGCGCCATGTTGGCGAGGTTGGGGTTGGGCGGATCGCTCGGGTCCTCGATCACCACCGCGTTGTAGGGCGTCTCGAGGAAGCCCGACTGGTGCGAGACGGTCAGCCCCAGCTCGCCGAACGCGCTCGGCGAGAGGATCTGGCCCCAGCGCGCGCTGACGGCGAGCGACAGGCGCTCGTCGTCGCCTTCCTCGGTGCCGTCGAAGCGGATGATGTCCACCAGGTCGTAGTAGGCGTTCAGGCCCAGGGTGACCGTCGCGTCGGTGTCTTTGGGGGCCTTCGTCCAGCTCACCCCGGCGCCGATCGAGTCGTAGTCGTACTCGTCGCTGTAGCCGACGTGCCAGCGCAGGCTCGTGCGCTCGTCGAGCAGGTGGCGGAACGCCACGTCGGCGCCGAGGTAGTTGTCGCGGCTCGCGCCGGACTGCTCGGGGAACTTCGACAGGCGCTCGATCGAGGCGCTCGAGACGTAGTCGTAGGAGAGCTCGAGCGTCATCCCGAGGTCGTCGCTGATGTCGTAATCCCAGATCACGACCGGCTCGACCACGGTCAGGCTCTCGTCGAGGAACGGGTTGCCCTGGCCGTCGTCGGCGAGATCGAACACCCCGAGCTGGACGGTGAGCGAGCCGTGGCCGGCCTGGCCGGGTCCGGGCTCGTCCAGGCCCTCGCGCGGAGCCGTGACCGGCGTGCCCCCGCCCCGTTCTTGACCGAGGGCGGGCCCGACGAGCGCGAGGAGCGCCAGCGGAGCGCTCCTCAGTAGCACCCGCACCCGCCGCCGGCGCCCTCGCCGATGCCGCCCGCGCTGCCCTCCATCGAGTAGAAGACCTTCTGATGGAAGTGGACCTCGGCCGCCGAGCTCTCCATCGACATGACGGGATCCGCCAGCGCCTGAAGCTCCCAGAACTCGACGGTCTCGCACCCGCTCGCCAGGACGAGCAGCAGCGCGAGGAGCGAGCGCGCACGCGGAGGAGCCGGGCGGGTCATGACCTCCGTATGATTCGGTAGGACACGGCCCGGGCGGACATGACAAGACGGTAATCTCGGGTGTCCGGCTCGCGCGGCTAGGGACCGACGACGACCGTCGCGGTCGCGCTGCCGAGGAACACCTCGCCACCCGTCGCGAGGAAGAGGCCCTGGCGAAAGACCGTGCGCACGCCGCGCAGCGGCGGGATCAGGGTCTCCGTCTCGAGCACTCCCGAGGCCGGGATGGTTCCCTCGACGACCACCTCGAAGGGCGGAGCGACGAGCAGCTCGCCCAGGTGCAGCGGGAGCCAGACCGCCTGCGTCCGGAGGCTGACGAGCGCCAGCACCAGGTCCCCCTCCAGACCGCTGGCCACGACGTGGGCGGGCTCGCCGGCCGTCACCAGCCGGTCGGCGGAGTAGAGGCGTCGGTTGCCGGCAAGCGTCTCCAGGGTGCTCGTTCCATCGAGGAACGAGTCCGGTCCGGGAATGCCCGGCGGCCCGCCGAAGCACGTTCCACCGGAGCCCCCGTGGAGCTCGACGTCGATCAGGCGCGCCGCGCTCGCGTCGAACGCTCGCAGGCCGGTGCCCCCCGGCGCGGCCGCCACCTGGGGCGGCACGCCGGGACCGCATCGGCCGCCGTTGCCCCCGTGCACCGCGCTCGCCGAGAGGACGAGCGAGGAGCGCGTCAGCCGGCAGGCATCGCCGCCCGGCCCCCCGGTGCAGAACGACTGGCACTGGGCGTGTCCGAGCAGGAAGACGTCATGCGCATGCACCGCCGTGTCGATCGCCTCGAAGGCGACCGGCACGGGGAAGGTCCCGCTGGAGAAGTTGAACGGCTCCGGAGCGATCGTGACGCCGTGCAGGGTGACCGAGGCACAGCCCTCGGCCAGCAGACCGCCGATGGCGCGCGTCTCAGGGGCCGGCACGAGCTCGAACATCTCGATCGCCGTCTCCTCGATCCAGATCGTGCCCTCGTTCTGCCGCAGCAGCACGATGTGGCCGGTGCCCGTGTTCGCGTTGAAGCGGTGCCGGATCTCGAGCTCGCGCAGCACCACGCTCGCGCCCGCCGGCACGTTCTCGACGATCAGCGTCGCGGAAGTTCGGCGGCCCTCGATCCGGCGCCGCGCGCCGTCGCCGACCAAGAACAGGCCCTTGCCGTCGATGCGCAGCGGAACGCCGTGGAGGATGTCCGAGCGCAGCAAGAGGACGTCCCCCGACGAGGCCGTGTCGATGGCGGTCTGGAGGTTCGTGAAGTCTCCGCCGCCCTGCGCGTCGACGACCCACGTCCGCGCCAGCCGCGTCGGCTCCGGAGCGTGCAGGGCTCGGGACCTCCCGACGGGGGGTGCCGTGCCGCCCTGGGCGGAGAAAGCCCCTGCCCCGGAGAGGAGCAGGATTCCGATGAGGAGCGTCTTGGTCATGGCCTCGGTTGCCCTGCAGGAGAGCATGCCAGGGCGCTGCTTCCCTGACGCAGCCGAGGTCGTTCTCGGTCCAGCCTCCGGGAGAGCGCTCGGCAGCACCCCTGGAGCCGCCGAGCCCATCGCCCTGCAAGGCAGGTCCAGGCTCCTCTCCCCCGCTGCGAGCTCCGGAGCCATGCTCGAGCTCGCCCGGGCGACGACACCGGAGGGGTCGAGAATC
>CADEGS010000159.1 GCA_902826945.1 uncultured bacterium
GTCCTCGCAGGCGATCGCCTCGGGCGCGGCGCGCGCGCGCGCCTCGAGCAGGGCGGCCACGCTGGCGAAGGGCGCGGCCGGCGCGCCGCCCTCGCTCCAGGCCGCCAGGCGCTCGCGCTGCGACGGCGCGAGCGCGCGCAGCGCCGCGACGGGCGCGTCGAGGTCGCGCGCGATCTCCTCCAGCACGGCGCGCAGGCTCGCGACCAGCTCGTCGGCGAGCGCCGCCGCGCAGCGCGCCGCGTCGAAGGCCAGGCGCAGGTGCACGCGCTCGCCGGGCGTGACGACCAGGTTCAGCGGCAGCTCGGTGCGCTCGACGTCGCGCACGGCGCGCACGGCGAGCGTCTCGCCCGCGCGCAGCGCGCCGTCCGCCGCGGCGGCCGAGAGCGGGTAGCTCTCGACCACGACCAGCGCCTCGAAGGCGTCCGCCTCGCCCGGCCGGCCGGCGGCGGCGAGCACGTCGTGCAGCGGCAGCCACTCGTGCTCCGCGAGCGCGCCCGCGCGCGCCTGCAGCGCGGCCAGCCAGTCGCGCACGCGCGCGCGCTCGTCGACGGCGACGCGCAGCGGCACGGTGTTGATGAACATCCCGACCATCGTCTCGACGCCCGCCAGCGCCGCCGGGCGGCCGGAGCGCGTCGTGCCGAGCACGACCTCGCGCTCGCCCGAGAGCCGCGCGAGCAAGAGGCCCCAGGCGGCGCAGGCGAGCGTGCCGAGCGTGGCGCCGGCCTCGCGCGCCGCCGCGCGCAGGCGTGCGGAGAGCGCCGCGTCGAGCTTCTGCTCGCGCTCGCCCCAGGCGCGCGGCGCCCCGTCGGGCGCGGCCGCGGCGGCCGGCGCGAGGAAGGGCAGCCGCGCGCCGAGCGGCGCGCCGGCCAGCGCCTCCTTCCAGAAGGCGCGCGCCGCGGCGGCGTCCTGCGCCGCGAGCCAGGCGAGGTGGTCGCGGAACGGCCGCACCGGGGGGAGCGCCGCCCGGTCTCCGTGCGCGAGCGCGTCGTAGCCCGCCCAGAGGTCGCTCCACAGGACCGGCAGCGACCAGCCGTCGAAGAGCAGGTGGTGCGCGCTCCACAGGAGCTGCCAGCGCGCGCCGCCCAGGCGCGCCAGCGCGACGCGCAGGAGCGGCGCGCGGGCGAGGTCGTAGGGCCGCGCGCGGTCCGCCGCGAGCCAGGCGTCGAGGCGCAGCGCCTGCGTCGCGGGCGCGTCCGCGCTCCAGTCGAGCTCCTCCCACGGCAGCTCGGCGCGCGCGAGCACCGCCTGCACGGGCTCGGCCACGCCCTCCCACACGAAGGCGCTGCGCAGCGCGCCGTGCCGCGCGAGCAGGAGCTCCCAGGCCGCGCGCAGACGCGGCGGGTCGAGCGGTCCCTCGAGCGCGACCGCGAGCTGCGTCAGGTAGTCGCCCGCCGCGGGGTGCAGCAGGCTGCGGAAGAGCATGCCGCGCTGCAGCGCGGTCAGGCGGTACAGATCGACGATCGCGGGCGCGTCGCTCACGGGCGCGCCAGCCGGGTGAGGACGCTCGCCAGCTCGTCGTCGGAGAGCCGCGCCAGCGGGAAGTCCGCGCCGCCGAGCGCCGCCGCGTCCGCGCCGTGCGCCAGGCGCGCGAGCCCGTCGCGCACGAGGGCGTCGAGGCGCTCGATCGTCCCTCGCGCGTGGCGCGTGCGCGCCCAGGTCCAGCGCAGGGCGAGCCGGCCGCCGGCGAGCCACAGGTCGAGCTCGAGCGCGTGCGTGCGCCGCGCGCACGGGGCGCGCTGCGCCGCGGGCAGCTCCTCGCAGAGCCGCGCGCGGCCCGGCCGGGGCGCGAGCTCGCCGAGGAAGTTGAGCGCGACCTCCGGCGCGGGCGCGGCGACGCGCGCGGCGAGCGCGGCGTCGGCGCCGTGGCGCGCGCGGAACCAGGCGCCGCGGCCGCCGGGCACCTGCGCGAGCTCGCGCTTGAAGGCGCGCAGGAGCTCGGGCGGCGTCGCGCCGGGCGGCACGTCGAGCACGAGCGGCTGCAGCTCGGTGAACCAGCCGACGGTGCGCGCGCGCTCGGCCGCGTCCTCGTCCGCGAGCGCGCGCCCGTGGCCCTCGAGCTCGAGCGCGACCGTCGTCGCGCCCGACCACGCGGCCAGCGCGCCGGCCAGCGCCGCGCCGGCGAGCTCCTCGAGGCTCGCGTGCGCGCGCGCGCCGGCCGCGCGCAGCGCGTCGGTTTCCTCGCGCCCGAGCGCCGCGTGCAGCGTGGCCTCCTCGCCCGCCAGGTCGGGACCGTCGCCGTCGCGCGGCAGCGGCGGGACGGCGCGCAGGCGCGCGAGCCAGGCGGACCAGCGCTCGGCGTCGTCCGCGGCGAGCGCTGCGGCGACGACCGCCTGCGCGCGCGGCCCGGCGTGCCGGCTCCAGGGGAGCGGCGGCGCGGGGAGCTCCAGGCCCGCGAGGAGCTGCGCCAGCTCGTCGGCGAGCACGTGCCACGAGACCGCGTCCACGACCAGGTGGTGCGCGACGAGGAGCAGGCGCACGCGCGCCGGCGTGCGCACGAGCGCCGCGGCGAGCGGCGCGCCGCGCTCGAGGTCGAGCGACCCTTGCAGCGCGGCGGCGAGCTCCTCGGCCTGCGCCTCGGAGGCGAGCGCGTGCTCCGCGCACGGCGGCCCCAGGCCGGCGGGGCGCACGCGCGCGTGCCAGCCGGCGGCGTCGCGCGCGAAGGCGAGGCGCAGCGCGTCGTGGCGGTCGACGAGGCGCGCGAGCGCGCGCCGCACGCGCTCCGCGTCGGGCGCGGCAGGCGCTCCGGAGGCTGCGCGTGCAGCGGGGTCCGCGCCGAGCTCGATCCAGACGGAGAGGTTCCAGTGCCAGGGCCGCTCGAGCTCCTGCGCGAGGAGCCAGCGCTGGATCGGCGTCAGCGCCAGCGGGCCGTCCAGGCTCGTGCGCTCGCGCGCGCGCAGGGGCCGCGCGGCGCGGGCGAGCGCGGCCAGCGTGCGGTGGCGGAAGACCTCGGCGGGCGTGAGCTCGAGCCCGGCGCGCGCGGCGCGCGCGGCGAGCTGGATGCTCAGGATCGAGTCGCCGCCGAGCGCGAAGAAGTCGTCGTCGCGGCCGATCGAGCCCGGCGCGCGGCCGAGCAGCTCGCCCAGCAGCGCGGCCAGCGCCTGCTCGCTCGCGGCGCGTCGCTCGGCGTCGGCCGGCGCGCCGGCCGGCCGCAGCAGCGCCTCGCGCAGGCCCTCGCGCTCCTCGGCCTCGAGCGCGGCCACCAGGCGCGCGCGGTCGCGCTTGCCGTGCGCGTTGCGCGGCAGCGCGTCGGCGAGCCGCACGTCGGCGGGCACGCAGGCGGCGGGCAGCCGCTCGGCGACGAAGGCGCGCAGGGCCTCGGGCTCGAGCCCGCTCGCGCGCGGCACGACCCACGCGGCGAGGCGCGTGCCGCCGTGCGCCGCGCGCGCCAGCACGCAGGCCTCGGCCACGCCGGGGTGCGCCGCCAGGCAGGCCTCGACCTCGCCCGGCTCGACGCGCACGCCGCGCACCTTGACCTGCTCGTCCAGGCGGCCGAGGAACGCGAGCCGGCCGCGCTCGTCGAGGCGCACGCGGTCGCCGCTCCGGTAGAGCCGCGCGCCGGGCGCGTCCGCGAGCGGGTCGGGCACGAAGGCCTGCGCCGTGCGCGCGGCGAGGCCCGCGTAGCCGAGCGCGAGGCACGCGCCGCCGATCCCGAGCTCGCCGGCCTCGCCCGGCGCCGCCGGCCAGCCGCAGGCGTCGAGCACGACGACGCGCTGGCCGGCGAGCGGGCGGCCGATCGGCACGCTCGCGAGCGTCTCGCCCGGCTCCGGCTCGAACAGCGTGGTCGTGACCGTGGCCTCGGTCGGGCCGTAGGTGTTCACCCAGCGCGTGCCGGCCGGCGCGAGCGCGCGCCAGGTCGCGAGCGCCGCCGCCGAGGCGCGCTCGCCGCCGACGATCACCAGGCGCAGGCCGGCGCAGAGCGGGCGGCCCTCCTCGGCCGCGACGCGCATCCACTCGTGCCAGTAGACGGTGGGGAGGTCGAGCACGGAGAGCCCGCGCGCGAGGACGAGCTCCTCGAGCTCGGCCACCGAGGGCGGTGCGGGGGCCTGCCAGACGAAGACGCGCGCGCCGCACAGGAGCGGCGGCAGGAGCTCCTCGATCGAGAGGTCGAAGCCCGTCGCCGCCATGTGCAGCACGCGGTCCGCGGGCACGAGGCCGTAGGCCTCGCGCGCCGCGCGCGCGTGGATCGCGAGCGCGGCGTGCGGCACGAGCACGGCCTTCGGCGTGCCGGTCGAGCCCGAGGTGTGCAGCCGGTAGGCGGGCGCGAGCGGCAGCACGCCGCGCGCGGCGGCGAGGAGCTCGTCGCAGGCGGCGTCCGCGTCCGGCGCGTCGCCGAGCAGCGCGTCCAGGTCGGGCGCGCGCAGCACGCGCTCGGCCTCGCGCTCGAGCGCGGCGCGCCGCGCGGGCGGCAGCGCGGGGTCGATCGGCATCCAGGTCGCGCCGCGCGCACACACGGCGAGCACGAGCGCGGCGAGCTCGGGCGAGCGCGGCACGGAGAGCGCGACCAGCGTGCCCGGGCCGACGCCCTGCGCGGCGAGCGCGCGCGCCAGCGCGCACACGGCGCGGGCGAGCTCGGCGTAGGACCACGCGCGCGCCTCGCTCTCGAGCGCGACGCGCGCGGCGTGCGCGCGGGCCGCGCGCGCGAAGCCGGCGATCACCGGCTCGCGCGCGTCTTCGGGGAGCGGCGGGCCGGCGGCGAGCGCGCGCAGCTGCCCGCGCTCCGCGTCGCTCGCGAGATCGAGCGCGCGCAGCGGCGCGGCGGGGCGCGCGAGCGCGGCCGCGAGCAGGCGCTCGTAGCGCTCGAGCAGCCGCTCGGCGCCCGCGGCGTCGAAGCGCGCGCGGTCGCACTCGAGCGCGAGCGCCAGGCGCCCGTCCACCAGCCCGGCCGAGAGGCTCAGGTCGAACTGCGCGCCGGGGGGCTCGAGCGCCAGCGTCTCGAGCACCAGGCCCCCGAGCGCGAGGCGCGCGCCGCCCAGCCCGAGCGCGAGCGGCGTCAGGTCGGCGCCGCGGCGGCGCAGCGGGTTCTGCCAGGCGAAGAGCGCCTGCACGAGCGGCGTCCCGTGCGGGTCGCGCTCGGGGTGCAGCGCCTCGACCAGGCGCGCGAAGGGCAGCGCGGCGTGCGCCAGCGCGCCGGCGGCGTCCCGGCGCGCGCGCGCGAGCAGCGTCTCGAAGCTCGGCGCGCCGGAGAGATCGGCGCGCAGGACGACGGGGTTCACCAGGTAGCCGACGTGCTCGGCCGCCTCCGGCGCGGCGCGGCCGGCGGAGAGCGTCGCGAGCAGGAAGTCCCGCCGGCCGCTCGCGCGGTGCAGGAGCGCCTCGAAGGCGGCCAGCGCGACGACGAAGGGCGTCGTGCCGTGGGCCGCGGCGCAGGCGGCGAGCGCGGCGCTCGTGCGCGCGCCGACGACGCGCGTGCGCGTGACGCCGGCGCGCGCCGTCGCGGCGCCCGCGGGCGCGCTCGGCCGCTCGCCGAGCGCGAGCGGCTCGGGCGGCGCCGCCAGGCGCGCCCGCCACCAGGCGAGGTCCGCGTCCCACGCGCCCGAGGCCAGGGCGGCCTGCTCGGCGCGCCGCGGCGCGTCGGGATCGGGGACGAGCGCGGGCTCGCGCCCGTCGTGCAGCAGCGCCAGCTCCTCGAGCAGCGTGGCGAACGACGCGTGGTCGAGCGCGACGTGGTGCGCGGCGAGGAGGCACACCGGCGGCTCCCCGTCACGCTCGTACCAGCGCGCGCGCAGGAGCGGTCCGCGCGCGAGGTCGAAGGGCGCGCAGGCCTCCTCGCGCGCGCGGGCGAGCAGCAGGTCGAGCGCCAGGCCGCGCGCGTCGCGGCGCGCGAAGTCGAGCGGCTGCGCCGCGTGCACGCGGCGGCGCGGCTCGCCGCCGGGACCTTCCTCGAAGGTCGTGCGCAGCGCGGCGTGGCGGCGCACGAGCGCCTCGAGCGCGCGCGCGAGCTCGTCGGGCGCGGTCGGCGAGCGCACCAGGAAGGCGCCGGCGAGGTTGTAGGCGGGGTCGTCGGGCGCGAGCCGGTGCAGCAGCCACAGCGAGCGCTCGCCGTGCGTGAGGGCGGTCGGGTCGAACGCGGGCGCGGCGGGCGCGGGGCGCGCGGCGGCCGCGGCCAGCGCGCAGGCCTCGCGCGCCAGCGCCTCGATCGACGCGCCCTCGAGCAGGCGCGAGAGGCCCGGCGCGGCGCCCAGCGCGGCGTGCAGCGCGCGCGCGATCTCGGTCATCGCGAGCGAGTCCACGCCCAGCGCGCCGAGCGGGGCCGCGCGCGCGACGGTCTCGGGCGCGCAGGCGAGCGCGCTCGCCACGCGCGCGGCGAGCCAGTCCGCCACCGCCTCGGGCGTGCGCGCGGCGGGCGCGCCGTCCGCGGGGGGGCGCGCGCGCTCCCAGCGAGCGAGCTCGCCGAGCGCGCCCTCGCGCCACAGCGCGCGCGCGCGCCGGCGGCGGACCTTGCCGCTGGTCGTCTTGGGCAGCGCGCCCGGCGGGATCAGGAGCACGAGGTCGAGCGCGACGCCCTCGCGCTCGAGCACCGCGCGCGCGATCGCGCCGCCGACCTCGTCGGCCGACCAGCCGCCCGGCCGGCGCACCTCGTGCACGAGCACGGCGCGCTCGCGGCCGTCCTCGTCCTCGTCCGCGAAGGCGGCGCCGCCGCCCGGGCGCAGCGCGGCGTGCGCCTCGCCCGCGGCGCGCTCGAGGTCCTGGGGGTAGCGGTTCTCGCCGCGCACGATCAGGAGGTCCTTCAGGCGGCCGGTCAGGCACAGCTCGCCCTCGCGCAGGAGCCCGAGGTCGCCCGTGCGCAGCCAGCCGCGCGGCGCCTCGTCCGGGCGCGCGTCGGCGAGGCGCGCGTCGAACGCGGCGCGCGTGGCCGCGTCGTCGCGCCAGTAGCCGCGCGCGACGCTCGGGCCGCGCACCCAGACCTCGCCGACCGTGCCCTCGCCGACGCGGCGCGCGCTGGCGGGGTCGACGATCGCGACCTCGACGCCCGGCAGCGGCGGCCCGCAGCCGACGAGCTCGCGCGCGGGCGCGGCGCCCGGCGCGTCGCGCCACGCGACGGCGCGTCCGGCGTCGAGCGCGGCGCGCTCGAGCGCGAAGACGCGCGCGCCGACCATGCGCGTGCTGGCCGAGACGACCAGCGTCGCCTCGGCCAGGCCGTAGCCGGGCACGAGCGCGTCGGGGGAGAGGCCGCAGGCGGCGAAGGCGTCGAGGAAGCGGCGCAAGCTCTGCGCGCGGATCGGCTCGGAGCCGCTGAACAGGCGCCGCACGCTCGCGAGGTCGAGCGCGCGCACCAGGTCGGGCTCGGCCGCGGCGCGCTGCGCGCACAGCTCGAAGGCGAAGTCGGGCGCGCCGCTCATCGTGCCGCGGTGGCGCGCGAGCGCCTGCAGCCAGCGCAGCGGGCGCTCGAGGAAGTGCACCGGCGAGAGCAGCACGCAGCGCGGCCCGGTGTAGAGCGTCGAGAGCAGCATCCCGACCAGGCCCATGTCGTGGTGGAAGGGCAGCCAGCTCACGAGCACGGCCTCGCGCTCGACGTGCAGGCACTGGCGTAGGCGCTCGACGTTGTGCAGCGCGTTCGCGTGCGTGACCATCACGCCGCGCGGCGTGCCGGTCGAGCCCGACGTGTACTGGAGGAAGGCCAGCTCGTCGGGGCGCGGCAGGCGCAGCGCGTCGCGCGCGAGCGCGTCCGCGTCGGCCAGCGCGTCGACCGCGATCCACGGCAGCGCGCCGAGCTCCGGCGCGCGGGCGACGAGCGCGTCGCGCTGCGCGCACAGCTCGGCGGTCGCCAGCACGAGGCAGAGCTCCGCGTCGCGCGCGATGGCGGCCGTGCGCTCGAGCGGCCGGCGCCCCGCGCCCGGCGGGTTGGTCGGCACGGCCACGACGCCCGCGTAGAAGCACCCGAGCAGCGCGCAGGGGAAGTCGAGCCCGTGCGGCAGGAGCAGGAGCGCCCGCGCCCCGCGGGCGACGCCCGCCCGCAGGACCGCCGCGGCGACGGCGCGCGCGCGGCGGTCGAGCGCGCTCCAGCCCAGGGCGACCTCGTCGAGATCCCCGTCGCGCACGAGCACGTACGCGTCGTCGTCGGGGCGCTCCCCGGCCCGCCCCCAGGCCAGGTGCGCCAGGGTCGCACCGTCCATGTCCCTTCCCGTCCGCTCCCGAAGGGGTTTGTAAGTGCCTCGTTATAGCAGGGGGCGGAAGGGCTGCCCAGGGAAGGAGCCGGGCGGCCGCGCGCGGCGGGTCACTTCCAGCGGAAGATCGCGAGCCCGAGCGCGAACGAGACCGCGCCCCACGCGACCAGGATCCCGATCTCGGGACCGAGGCTGGCGAGCGGCCGTCCCTCGAGCTGCACGGCGCGCATCGCGTCGGCGAACGCGGTCAGGGGCAGGTAGCGCACGACCGCCTGCAGCGAGTCGGCGAAGCGCTCGTAGGAGAAGAACACGCCGCCGGCCAGGCCCATGGGCATCATCGCGAGGTTGATCAGGCCGGCCGCGGCCTCGGGCGTGCGGCTGCGCGAGCCGAGCAGGACGCCCATGCCGGCGAAGGCCAGCGCGCCGAGCGCGGCGAGCAGCGCGAACGAGAGGAACGAGCCGCGCAGCGGCACGCCCAGCACCAGGCGCGCGAAGAGCACGAGCAGCGCGACCTCGAGCACGAGCAGCACCATGCGCGCCGCGACGACCGAGAGGAGATAGCTCGCGCGCGGCATCGGCGTGACGAGGAAGCGCTTGATCAGGCGCTTCTGGCGCGCCTCGACGAAGGCGAAGCCGACGGCCCACACGCTCGTGCTCATGATGCTGAGCGCGAGCAGGCCGGGCACGAACCAGTCGACGAAGCGCGGCGCGCCCTCCTCGTCGGGCACGCGCTCGAGCGCCTCCGGCGGGTCGGCCAGCAGCCGCTCGATGCGCAGCCGCGCCAGCTCGGCCTCGGCGCGCTCGGGGTCGTAGCGCACGCTCGGGCGCGCGCCGTCGTCGGGCGCCTCGAGCACGGCGTCCACGGCGCCCGAGCGCAGCAGGCGCTCGAGCTCCGCGCGCTCCTGGACCAGGCGCGGCGCGAGCGCGGGGTCGGCCGCCAGGCGCTCGACCAGAGCGGGCGCGCGCGCGCCGGCGAGCACCGCCACCGGGCTCGGCGCGAGCGTGCGCGAGCGGAAGGCGAGGCCCAGCACCATCGAGAGCAGGATCGGGAACACGAAGGCCCAGAACACGATCTCCGGCTGGCGCACGAGCAGGAGCAGCCGCATGCGCGAGAGCTCGAGGAAGGGCTTCACCGGTGTCCCATCTCACAAGGATCGCGAACGATCTGCCGCGCTGGATCGACGCTGGCGGCGTTGCGCCTCCTCCGAGGTTCGCAGTGAATACGCGTCGTCGGCGCGCCTTGCCAGCCTCGATCCATCACGGCACCTCGTTCGCGATCCTTGTGAGACGGGACACTAGCGCAGCCCCCGTCCGGTCAGCGAGACGAACACGTCCTCGAGCGTGGGGCGGTGCACGCCCAGGTCGGCGACCTCGAGGCCGAGCTCGGCGCACAGCGCGAGCACGGCCGGCAGCACGCGCTCGAAGCGCGCCGCGCCGACCTTGACGCGCGCGCCCTCGCGGCGCACCGAGCGCGCCTGCTCGAGGCCGGCCAGGCGCGCCTCGAGCGCGGCCAGCCGCTCCTCGGGCGCCGCGCTCCCGCCCGGCCCGGCCAGCGCGAGCTCGAGGATCGAGTCCGAGCCCAGGGACGACACGATCGCGCGCGGCGTGCCCGAGGCGATCTCGCGCCCGCGGTCGATGATCAGCAGGCGGTCGGCCAGGCGCTCCGCCTCCTCCATGAAGTGCGTCGTCAGGAGCACCGTGCCGCCGGCGGCCTTGAAGCCCTCGACGATCTCCCACAGCTTGCGCCGGCCCTGCGGGTCGAGGCCCGTCGTCGGCTCGTCGAGGAACAGCACCTCGGGCTCGTGCACGAGCGCGCAGGCGAGCGAGAGGCGCTGGCGCTGGCCGCCCGAGAGCTCGCCCAGGAAGGCGCCGCGCTTCTCGGTCAGCCCGACCGTCTCGAGCATGCGCTCGACGTCGCGCGGCGGCTCGCCGCCGCGCGCGTAGAGGCCGCGGAAGAGGCGCAGCGCCTCGTGCACGCGCAGCTTCTCGGGCAGCTCGGAGGACTGGAGCTGGACGCCGATGCGCTCGCGGATCGCGCGCGCGTGCGTGCTCCAGCCCATGCCGAGGATCGCGACCGAGCCCGCGTCGGCGTCGGCCAGGCCCTCGAGGATCTCGATCGTCGTGGTCTTGCCCGCGCCGTTCGGGCCGAGCAGGCCGAGGCAGGTCCCGCGCTCGGCGGCGAGGTCGAGCCCGGCCACCGCCTGCACGTCGCCGAAGCGCTTGGCCAGGCCCTGCGCCCGGATCGGCCGGTCGTCGCTCGCTGCCATGCGCGTGGCCCGTGCGCGGCGGGCGCGGCGGGGGCGCGGAGTGTGACCGTGGGGCGCGAGGCGCGCAAGGGCGACCGCGCTCCCCGCGCGCGCGGGCATGCGCTAGCCTGGTCGCGCGATGGCGGAGGCGCTGGAGCTGCGGCCCGACGTGGCGGTCGAGCCGCTGGTCAGCCGCTGGTACGCCTGGGCGCAGCTCGTGGCGCCGGCGACGGGCGCGCTGCAGCTCG
>CADEGS010000160.1 GCA_902826945.1 uncultured bacterium
CGCGACGATGGCTTCGCGCTGCGCGCGAAGGAGGCCTGCGGCGCCACGGCGCTGCCGCGCCGGCCGCGGCCATGCGGCCGCGGGGCTGAGCCCCGGAGCGGGGCTCAGCCGGCGAGCACGCGCGCCTTCTCGAGCTTCAGCACGAGCTTCTTCCCGTTCTGCTCCTCGAGGTCGAGCTCGGCCGCGAGCTGCGCCAGCGCCTTCTCGAGCTGCGCGGGCTTGCCGGCCAGGACCTTGGCCAGGCGCGGCTGCTCCTTGGCCGGGATGCCGAGCAGCTTGGCCGCCCGGGCGACGTCCGGCTTGCCGTCGGCCTCGTCCTTCGACGAGACGTTGCCGGCGCGCACGAGCGCGGTGATCTTCTTCTCCCAGCCGTCGAGCTCCTCGCGCAGCTTGGTCATGCGGTCGTCGAGCCAGGTCGCCTCGGTGCCGAGCTCGCTCTTCGGGAACTTCTTCTTGAAGGCCTGGATCTTCGGCTGGTTGACCTTGAGCGTCATCGCGAGCTTGCCCAGCTCCAGGTCGAGCAGCTTCACGCGCGCGTCGGTCAGCACCGCCTGGTTGCCGTCGTCGAGCGCCTTGTCCGCCGCCGCGATCAGCTTCTTGACGTTGGCCCGGTCGCGGTCCACGCGCTTCTCGACCTCGTTCGTGAGGTCCTCGAGCCGGGCGTACTCGCTGGTCGCGTCCTCCTCGTCGCCCTGCAGCTCGTCGAGCGCCTTCACCGCCGCCTGCGCGAGCTTCTTGCAGTCCACGAGCTGCTTCGTCAGGAGCGTGCGCGTCTTCGAGACGCTGCCGAGCAGCCGCTCGACCAGGTCGAAGCGCCGCGCCAGGAAGTCCTCGTCCTCCTGCAGCCCCTTGACCAGGGTGATCGCGCCCTCGACGGTCTGGATGCAGTCGGCGACCTCCTCCTCGAGCTTCGCGAGCTGCGGCCGGTAGAGGCCGATCATCGACTCGTTCCGGTCCTTCAGCGCGCCGGCGAGGTCCTTCGTGACCTCCTTGTAGCGCACCTGCAGCCGCCGGTTCTGGTCCTCCGCGGTGCGCACCATCCGCACCGTGTCGTCGACGTCCTTCTGCGTGACCTTGCCCATGGGATCCTCTCGCGGATCGGGAGGGGTCCGTGGCGAGCGCCGATCCCCGCCGCCGCCGGCCTATCTGCGGCGGCGGGCGGGCGGAGACAGCCTTCCCCCGGTTTCCGGGGCAGGGGGCGCCGGGAGCGGGCCGGGACCCCGGCGGGGCCTACTGGAGCACCGGCAGCGAGCGGTGCTCCGCGATCGCGAGCTTCTGGGCCAGCCGGCCGGCGATCTGCGCGAACTCGCGCGCGATCGCGGAGTCCTGGTGGGTGACCGTGATCGGGTCGCCCGCATCGCCGCCGACGCGCACGCCGGGGTCGAGCGGCACGCGCCCGAGCACCGGGCAGCCGTAGCGCTGGGCCAGGCGCTCGCCCCCGCCGGCGCCGAAGAGGTGCACGACGGTCTCGAAGCGGCCCTCGCGGTCGAGCGCCAGCTCGCGCTCGTCGCCCCCGGTCTCGAGCGTCACGCGCGCGCCCGCCGGCGCGCCGGCGACGCGCCCGGCGATGCGGTAGCCGGCCATGTTCTCGACGATGCCGAGCAGCTCGACGTTCACCTGGCGGAACATGCCGATGGCCTTCGACACGTCGTAGGTCGAGACGCTCTGCGGCGTCGTGACCAGCACCGCGCCCGAGAGCGGCACGATCTGCGCCAGCGAGAGCTGCGCGTCGCCGGTGCCGGGCGGCATGTCCACCAGCAGGTAGTCGAGCGCGCCCCACTCCACGTCGGCCAGGAACTGCTCGATCAGCTTGTGCACCATCGGCCCGCGCCACACGACGGGCTTGTCGTCGGCCAGGAGGTAGCCGATCGACATCGTCTTCACGCCGTGGCGCACCTTGGGCAGGAGCTTGCGATCGACCGTCTCGGGCTCGCCCGAGAGCCCCATCATGATCGGGATGTCGGGGCCGTAGACGTCGCAGTCGAGCACGCCCACGCGCGCCCCCGTGCGCGCCAGCGCCACGGCCAGGTTGACCGTGACCGTGCTCTTGCCGACGCCGCCCTTGCCGCTCGACACCGCCACGACGTGCTTGACGTCGGCCGCCATGCGCCGCGGCGCGCCGCCGCCGGCGCCGCGCACCTCGGCCGTCATCGTGACGTGCGTCTCGCGCACGCCCGGCAGCGCCGCCAGCCGGCGCTCGGCCTCGGCCTTCATCTGGTCCTTCACCGGGCAGGCGGGCGTGGTCAGGTTGATCACGACCTCGACCTTGCCCTTCGTGACCTCGGCCTTCGTCACGAAGCCGAGCGAGACGATGTCCTTGTGCAGGTCGGGGTCCTGGATCTGGCGCAGGGCGTCGAGCACCTGCTCGCGGGTCGGCTGGCTCACGGAAGGCCTGGGGTGGGGGTTCGGGGGAGCGCGCTCGCGCGCCCCGGGGGCGGCCCCTCACTGTAGGCCGCCGCGCGCCGCGCACCAACGCCGGGGGCGCGCGACCCCTCGCGGGCAGGGGGCGAGCGTCCGTGCCCGCGCGCCGCGCGCGCACTACGCTTTCGCCATGGAAGGAGCCCAGCGCCGCGCCGTGTGCCTGCTCTCGGGCGGCATGGACTCGGCCGTGGCGCTGGCCGAGGCGCGCGCGGCGGGCTTCGAGACCTGGGCGCTCTCCTTCCGCTACGGCCAGCGACACGCGGTCGAGCTGGCGGCGGCCGAGCGCGTCGCCCGCGCGCTGGGCGCGCGCGAGCACCGCGTCGTCGCGCTCGACCTGGCGGCGCTCGGGGGCTCGGCCTTGACCGGCGCGGGCGAGGTCCCGAAGGACCGGCCGGAGGCCTCGATCGGCGCCGGCGGCGCGCCCGCGACCTACGTGCCCGCGCGCAACGCGACCTTCCTCGCGGTCGCGCTCGGCTGGGCCGAGACGCTCGGCGCGCGCGACCTCTACCTGGGCGTGAACGCGCTCGACACCTCGGGCTACCCCGACTGCCGGGCGGAGTTCCTCGAGGCCTTCGAGCGCCTGGCGTCGGTCGCGACCGCCGCCGGGGCGGAGCGCGGCGAGCGCTTCCGCGTGCACGCGCCGCTCGTCGCGCTGGACAAGCGCGGGATCGTGCTGCGCGCGCGGGCGCTCGGCGTCGACCTCGGGCTGACGCACACCTGCTACGACCCGCTGCCCGCGCCGGGCGGCGCGGGCGCGCTCGCCTGCGGCCGCTGCGACGCGTGTCTCCTGCGCCGGAAGGGCTTTCGCGAGGCGGGCCTCGAGGACCCTCTGCGCTACGCGGACGCGCCCGGCAAGCGAGCGGGCCCGAGCGCGGCGGGCGGCGCGCGCTCGGGCCCGTGAGGAACGCGCGGGATCCGCGCGCTTCCCGTCAGCGGATGCTCAGTGCGAGCCGCTCATGGCCTTCTTCGGGGCAGCAGCGGCGCGCTTCATCTCGATGACCATCGTCTTCGTGCCCTTGCCCTCGCCCACGTAGAAGGTCGAGGTGCGGCCCGCGGCGGTCTCGACGCACTCGAAGCGGTGCGGCGCCATCTGCCCGGTCATGTCGGGCGCGCTCCAGCGCATGGTCATGGTCTTGGTGGCCTGGTCGTAGTCGCCCTCCATGACCGAGAGGTGGCTCGACATGCTGTCGACCCAGGTGCCGACGAACTTGCCCTTGGCCTCGTCGTAGCCGACGCAGCCGGTGCCGACGTAGGGCATGCCCATGAACTCGCACTCGAAGCGCGCCTGGGTCCAGAAGTCGCCGATGGCGACGACCGACTCGCGCGCGGGCACGCTGCTCGACTCCATGCCGGGGTAGTGGGTCGTGAGCTTGCCCTCCCACTCGCCGACGCCGGCGAGGACCTTCTTGTGCTGCTCGGTGGGCTGCGGCATGCCCTCCTGGGGCGGCAGCGTGGCGGCGAGGGCGATGCCGCCGGTGGCGAGCGCGAGGACGGAGGCGACGAGGCGCGAGCGACGCATGGGTTGGCTCCTGAGGCGATCTGGTTCTGGGACGGTCCTGGAAACGGGCAGAGATTCTAGCGCACGCCGCCGCATCGCGTGCGGGCCGCGCGGCCCGACGCGGTTTTCGGGCCCCGGCGCTGCGTCCGCCGCGCGCGGCGTGCATCCTCTGGGACCATGTCCGGAACGGAGAAGGCCGCCCCGCGCCCGCTGGAGACCCCGCCCGCCTGCGGCGACCCGCGCCTCGACGCGCTCGCGCGCCTGGTCGCGATCGTGGACCGCCTGCGCGCGCCCGACGGCTGCCCGTGGGACCGCGAGCAGACCGTCGGCTCGATGGCGCCGAGCCTGGTCGAGGAGGCGTTCGAGGCGCTGGAGGCGATCGAGGCCTCCGACGACGAGGCCGTGTGCGAGGAGCTCGGCGACCTGGCGATGGTCGTCGTGCTGATCGCGCGCATCGCACAGGACGAGCGCCGCTTCGACCTCGCCGCGCTGGCGCGCGCCGTCGGCGACAAGCTCGTTCGGCGCCACCCGCACGTCTTCGGCGAGGCGCAGGCCGACGGCGCGGCGGCCGTCGTCGCGAGCTGGGAGCGCATCAAGCAGGAGGAGCGGCGCGCGCGCCGCGCGGACGCGAGCGCGCTCGCCGGGGTGCCGCTCGCGCTGCCGGCCCTGCAGCGCGCCGCGCGCCTGGGCGCCAAGGCGGTCGCCGCGGGCTTCCGCTGGAGCGACGCGCGCGGAGCGCTGGCCAAGCTCGAGGAGGAGCTGGCCGAGCTGCGCGCCGCGCTCGACGCCGCGCCGCGCGACGCGGCGCGGGTCGAGGCGGAGCTCGGCGACGTGCTCGTCTCGGCCGCCTTCCTCGGGCACTACCTCGAGCTCGACCCCGAGCGCGCCGCGCGCGCCGCGCTGCGCCGCTTCGAGGCGCGCTTCCGCAGCATGGAGGCCGAGGCCGGCGGCGCGCTGCGCGAGCGCTCGCCCGACGAGCTCCTGGCGCTGTGGACGCGCGCGAAGGAGCGCGAGCGCGCGTGAGCGGCGCGGCCCCCTCGGCGCGGGCGACCGGCGCGGGCGCGGGCGGCGCGGCCCTCGTCCGCGCGCGCGGCCTGGGCCGCGAGCACGGCCGCGGGGCGAGCCGCACGAGCGTCCTGCGCGGCGTGGACCTCGAGGTCGCGCGCGGGCGCTTCGTGTGCGTGATGGGCCCCAGCGGCTCGGGCAAGTCCACGCTCCTGCACCTGCTCTCCGGCCTCGACGAGCCCAGCCGCGGCACGGTCGAGCTGGCGGGCCAGGAGCTGGCGCGCCTCTCGCTCGGCGCGCGCACGCGCCTGCGGCGCGACACGGTCGGCTACGTGTTCCAGTTCTTCAACCTGCTCGCGAACCTGACCGTGCGCGAGAACGTCGCGCTGCCGCTCGCCATCGCGGGCGTGCCGGCCGGGCGCCAGGAGCAGCGCGTGCTGCCGCTGCTCGAGCGCTTCGGCATCGCCGCGCGCGCCGGCGCGCTGCCGCACGAGCTCTCCGGCGGCGAGATGCAGCGCACCTCGATCGCGCGCGCGCTGGCCGGCGGCCAGCCGCTGCTCCTGTGCGACGAGCCGACCGGCAACCTCTCGCAGAAGGCCGGCCTGGAGGTGATGGGCGTGCTGCGGCGCGTGTGCGACGAGGACGGGAAGGCGGTGCTGCTCGTCACGCACAACCCGCGCGACGCGGCCTTCGCCGACGAGGTGCGCTTCCTCGTGGACGGCGAGCTCGCGCGCGAGGCCACGCTGACCGGGCCGGGGATCGACGTCGAGGACGTGCACCGGGCGCTGGCGGCGCTCTCGATCTGAGCGGCGCGATGGGATTCGCCGCCGCGCTCGCGAAGAAGAGCCTCTTCGGCCGGCCCGGCCGCACGCTGTTCTCGATCCTGGGCGTGGCGGTCGGGATCGCGACCGTCGTCGGCGTGTTCACGCTCGACCACTCGACCGTGCTCTCGCGCACGCTCCAGCTCGACCCCACGTGGGGCGGCGCGGACCTCGAGGTGCGCCCGAGCGGCGCGCTGGCCGATCCGCGCTCGGAGCTGCTCGCGCTCGAGGGCGTGGCCGGCGTGGCGGCCTTCTTCCAGAACGACGCGCTCTTCCGGCCGCTCGCCGCGGGCGGCGCGGCGGACGCCTTCGAGCCGGTGCGGCTGATCGCGCTCGAGGCGGCGCAGGCGCCGGCGCTCGGCGTCTACTGGGTCGAGCGCGGCCGCGCGCTCGCGCCGGGCACGCGCGAGGTCCTGGTCGGGCGCACGCTGGCCGAAGAGCGCGGCCTCGAGCCCGGCGCGCGCGTGCTGCTCGCCGCGCCGCCGCGCGCGGCGCGCAAGGCTTGCGTGGACGGCGTGCTGCAGGAGGTGGGCGAGGAGGAGGCCGGCGGCCCGCGCGCGCCCGAGGTGTTCACGGTGGCCGGCGTGCTGGCCTTCGAGGGCGTCGGCCGGCGCGGCGGCGGGCGCGTGGTCGTGATCGACTACGACGCGGGCCAGGCGCTCTACGCCGACCTGTTCGTCGAGTCGCGCTTCTGGCTGCGGCGCGAGCAGGCGAGCGACCTGGAGACGATCGAGGCCTCGCTCGGCCGCGGCTTCACGCTCGAGCGCAACGAGCGCACCGCCGCCGGGCAGATGGCGGACGAGCGCGCCTTCCGCAACGGCGTGCGCATGGCCGGCCTGTTCGCGCTCCTGCTCGGGCTGTTCGTGATCTTCCACACGCTCTCGATGTCCTTGCACGAGCGCCTGCGCGAAGTGGGCACGCTGCACTCGCTCGGCGCCGGCCTGGGGCAGATCGGGCGCGTGTTCTTCCTGGAGGCCCTGTTCGTGGCGCTGGCCGCGGGCGCGCTCGGGCTGTGCGGCGGCCTGGCGCTGGCGTGGGTGCTCCTGCGCGAGGGCATCTCGACGCTGGGCTTCGGCTCGCGGCCGGTGCGCCCGTTCAGCGTGCCCTGGCCCACGGTCGTGCCGCTGGTCGTGACCGGCGTGGGCGTGGCGCTCGTCGGCTCGGTCTATCCGATCCTGCGCGCGCGCGCGACCGACGTGACGGCCATCCTGCGCGGCGAGGCGACGCTCGGCCGCGCGCGCGGGCAGCGCGGCTTCCACGCGCTCGTCGCGCTGCTCCTGGCGGCGGTCGTGCCGGCGGTGTTCTTCTTCGTCGCGCCGGTGATCGGCTCGGTCGACCCCGTGCTGGTGCGGCTGATCGTGCTCGGGCTCGGCGTGCTGGCGTTGCTCGTGTGCGTGCCGCTCTTCTTCCCCGCGCGCACGGGGCGGCTGGCCGCGCGGCTGCTCGCGCCGCTGGCGCGCCTCTGGCCGCTGTGCGCGCCGCTCGCCGCGCGCTCGGTCGAGCGCGGCGGCACGCGCGTCGGCGCCTCGCTCGCCGCCGTCGCGCTCGTCGCGGCGGCCTTCGTGTCCCTGAAGGGCATGACGCGCAGCCTGACGGGCGAGTCGCGCGAGTGGGGCGAGCGCGCGCTGATGGAGCGGGTCTGGGTCGAGGGCCTGCCCGGCGTGCGGCTGGACGAGCTGGCGGAGGAGCTGGGGCAGGTGCCGGGCGTGGTCGGGATCGAGAACGGCGACGCGCGCGTGCAGACGGACTTCCTCCTGCTCGGGCTGGATCCCGCGCCGCTCGGCGCGTGGGGGCCGCTCGCGGATCCGGCGCTGCGCGCGCGCTTCGCGGGCGAGCAGACGGTCGTCGTGTCGTCGCGGCTGGCGCAGCAGCGCTCGCTCGCGCCGGGCGACGCGCTCTTCCTCGGCACGAGCGGTCACGGCGTGCAGCGCTTCCAGGTGCTCGCGATCTCCGACGACTACGGCTACTTCCCGCACCCCGACGAGCGCGCCTACGCGGTCGCCGCCGCGCGCTGGCTGCAGCGCTTCTACTGCGTGGACGTCGAGACGACGACGCGCGTCGCCGTGCGGCTGGACGAGCGCCGCGACTACGGCGCGGTGGCGGGCTTCCTGCGCGCGCGCTTCCCCGACCGCGAGCTGGCGATCCGCGCGGGGCCGGGCATCGTGCAGAGCTACGTCGAGGACATCGAGCGCGACTTCGTGCTGTTCGACCTGATCCTCGGGCTGACGGCGCTCCTGGCCGCGCTCGGCCTCCTGAACGGGCTCCTCCTGGCGGCGCTCGAGCGCAAGAAGGAGCTCGGCGTCCTGCGCGCGCTCGGCACGAGCGACGGCCAGATCGCGGGCGCGGTCCTGCTCGAGTCGGCCCTGGTGGGCCTGGTCGGCGGGTCGCTCGGCGCGCTGGCGGGCCTCCTGCTCTCGCCGATCCTGGTCTCGAGCCTGCGCGTGCTCTCGGGCCTCGACCTGCCGCAGACGCATGCCGGGTCGTTCGCGCTGGCGGTCGTCGCGGGCGCCGTCGCGCTCTCCCTGGCCGCGGGCCTGGTCCCGATCCAGCGCATGCAGCGCATGAACGCGGTGGAGGCCGTGCGGAGCTGAGCGCGGGGCTCGGGGAGCGCGGGGCGAGGCGCGGCCCGCCGACCTCGTGCTCGGCCCCGGCCGCCGCCGCGCCCCCCCGCCCGGCAGCGCTCGGCGGATCCCCCGGGGCGGCGGAAACCCTTCCCCCCGGCGCGATTGACCCTCCTCCGGGCGCCGCTATACTCCGCCTCCCTTCGAGCGGGGACGTAGCTCAATCGGTTAGAGTACCGGCCTGTCACGCCGGGGGTTGCGGGTTCAAGTCCCGTCGTCCTCGCCATCTCCCGCCCAGCGCCCGCCGCCGCTCGCGCCTCGGCGCGGGCGCGCCGCCGCGAGCGCTCCCGGACGAGCGCTCTTGGCAGTCTCGCCACGCTCGACGCGCGGCCTTCACGGCGGGTTCCCTCGGCCGAGGCGCGCCGCCGGGAGCTCGTCCGGGCCGAGCAACCCGTGGCGGCGCCAGCCGTGGCGGAGGAGGAAGCTGCGCGCCGTGACGACCGGGCAGGCGGGGTCGGTGAGCGGTCGCGGGGGCGAACGGCGCCAGCCGTCGAACCAGGCGCCGGAGGAGCAGGGGTCGTCGCGGCCGCGCGGCTTGCGGCCACCGTGGCGCAGCACGTTGTTCAGGACGTAGCGGAGCGCGTTCCGCACCTGCTTGCCGCTGCGCAGGGCGAGGGAGTGGTAGCGCTCGGCGAACACCGCTCCGCGCCGCCGCCACAGGCGGTTGAGCCGTCGCGCGATGCGGGTCGCGAGCCCGATCATCCCGCGCGCCAGCGCCGACCGGTCCTCGGCCTCGACGAGCAGGTGCAGGTGGTTCGACTGCACCGAGAAGTGGTTCAGGCGGAAGCCTTCGCGCCGCGCGCTCTCGCGCAGCGCCCCGCGCACGACCGCGAAGCTGCGCGACGCGCGCAGGCTCTCGAGCCCCGCGCGCACCCGCATCGTCACGTGCAGCGGATGGCGCTCCCGCACGTCGCCCCGCGAGCGATGCGGCACGGGCACCCGGATCCCGCGCCGCCGCTGCCGCCTCGCCCAGCCCTGCTTGCGGTTGCCGCCGTGGCCGTTCGGGAACGCGAAGCCCCTCTGACCTCGCTGGCGCCGTCTCGATCGCTGTCGCACTCCTCTCGTTCCTCTCCTTGCTCGTTCGCGCCGACCTCTTGCGCTCCAGAGGAAGGACGAGCGGAGGGGGGCTCGGTTGCGGAGGAAACGGGGTGAGCGGGGAGGAAAGGGCGACCTTCCGGCCGCGCGCGACGAAGAGCGCGCGCTACACGTTCATCCCTCCGCCGGCGCGCCCACCCCACGGCCCGAGCGCTCACCCGGGCGTCTGTCCGCGAGGCGCCCGCCGCTCGAACGGGCGACCTTCGGCGTCACCCCTTCACGCAGACGACCTGGCGCAGGGTGTGCACGACCTCCACCAGGTCGGCCTGGGCCGCCATGACGGCGTCGATGTCCTTGTAGGCCATCGGGGTCTCGTCGATCACGGCGGCGTCCTTGCGGCACTCGACGTGGGCGGTGGCGCGGGCGTGGTCGGAGAGGTCGAAGCGGCGCTTGGCCTCGGTGCGGGAGAGCACGCGGCCGGCGCCGTGGGAGCAGGACTCGAAGCTCTCGGCGCTCCCCTTGCCGCGCACGAGGTAGCTCTTCGCGCCCATCGAGCCCGGGACGATGCCCCACTCGCCCCGGCCGGCGCGCACGGCGCCCTTGCGCGTGACCAGGCACTCGCGGCCGTAGTGGCGCTCGCGGGCGACGTAGTTGTGGTGGCAGTCGATCGCGCGCACCTCCGCCGTGAAGGGCGGCAGCGCGCCCGAGCCGCGCAGCGCGGCGACGACCGCCTCGAGCATCGCGCGGCGGTTCAGCGCGGCGAAGCGCTGCGCCCACTCGACCGCGGCCACGTAGGCGTCGAAGTCGGGGCTCCCTTCCTCGAGCCAGGCCAGGTCGCGGTCGGGGAGCTCGCCCAGGCGCCGCCCGAGCGCCTCCCGCGCGCGCTCGATGAACACGCGCGCGATCTTGTTGCCGATCCCGCGCGAGCCCGAGTGCAGGAGCACCCACGCGCGCTCGCGCTCGTCCAGGCACAGCTCGACGAAGTGGTTGCCCGTGCCGAGCGTGCCCAGGTGCACGACGTGGTTCGCGTCGGCGAGCTCCGGGTCGCGCGCGCACAGCGCGGCGAAGTCGCGCTCGAGGTGCTCGCGCCACAGCGCCAGGACGCGCGGCGGCGGCGCGCCCCAGGCGCCCGCGTCGCGCTTGCCGCGGCCGGGCGTGCGGCCGTGCGGCACGGCCTTCT
>CADEGS010000161.1 GCA_902826945.1 uncultured bacterium
GGGCGGCCTGACCAGCCACGCGGCGATCTTCGCGCGCTCGATGGGCATCCCGACCTTGACCGGGATCGACGAGCTGCTCGAGGAGGTGGCCGAGGACGACTTCGTCATCCTCGACGCCACCGAGGGCGTGCTGCGCGTGAACCCCGACGGGATCGTGCGCGCCCAGTACGCCGACAGCGCCGCGCGCGAGCGCGACGCCGTGGGCGAGGCGCCCGGCTGGGTCTGGGACGACCCGCGCGTGGGCGGCGAGGCGATCCTCGTCACCGCCTCGGCGGGCAACCTGCCCGAGGTCGAGCAGGCCGTCGCGCTGGGGCTGCCCGCGATCGGGCTCTACCGCACCGAGCTGCTCTATCTCGTCGATCCCGCGCCGCCCTCGCGCGACGCGTTGCGCGCGCACTACGCCGCCGTGCTGGCCACGGCCGGCGAGCGTCCGGTGACCTTCCGCCTGCTGAGCCTCGACTCGAGCCTGCAGGTGCGCTACGTGCACGAGGCGCGCGAGGCGAACCCCGCGCTCGGGCGCGTCGGCGTGCGCGCGCTGCTCGCGCGCGGGCGGGTGCTGCGCCGCCAGCTGCAGGCGCTGCTGCTCGCCTGCGAGCGCCCGCTGCGCCTGGCCGTGCCCTTCGTCAACGACTGCGGCGAGCTGCGGCGCGTGAAGGAGATCCTGTTCGAGGAGCGCCTCGAGCTGCGCCGCGCCGGGGAGCCCATGGCCGAGGAGGTCGAGGTCGGCGTGGTGGTCGAGACGCCGGCCGCGATGCTCGGCCTGCGCGACCTGGCGCGCGAGTCGGACTTCCTGCTCCTGAACCTCGACGCGCTGCAGCAGTACCTGCTGGCGGCGGACCGCGACAACGCCGAGCTGGCGCCCCTGCTCGAGAGCCCGCATCCGGTCGTGCTACGCGCGCTGGCCAAGGCCTGCGAGGTGGCGCGCGCGGCGGGCAAGCCGCTCTCGGTCTTCGGCGTCTCCGCCGTGCGCGCCGGGAGCGCCGCGCTCTTCTACGGCATCGGCCTGCGCAGCTTCGCGGTGGCGCCGGTGGCGCTGCGCGAGCTCTACGACGCGCTGCGCGCGACCGACCCCGACGAGGCGCGCGCGGCGGCGCGCGCGCTGGCGGCGAGCTCCTCGCCGGCGGACACGCGCGGCCTCCTGGCCGGCTTCCGGCACGGCTACGCGCCGCCGTGAGCGCCGCCGGCGCGCTCCACGCGCGGCGCCGCGCGCACGGCGGGCACGACGCGCGCGCGCGCGCCGGACGCCTCGCGCGCGAGCGCGGCGCGCAGCGCCTCGGCGATCGCCTCGGCGTCGGCCGGCGCGCCGAGCGCGACCAGCCCGCTGCCGGCGCCGCTGATCGTCGCGGTCCACGCGCCCGCCGCGCGCGCCGCGGCCAGCGCCGCGGCGCCGCCCCGGATCAAGGGCAGGCGCACGGGCACGTGCAGGCGGTCCTCGCCGCCGGCCTCGACCAGCGCGCGCTCCGCGTCGCGCAGGCCGGAGAGGAGCAGCGGCAGCCGGCGCGCGTTCTCGACGGCGTCGGCGAACGGCACGCTCGCGGGCAGCACGCGGCGCGCCTCGCGCGTGGCGAGCGTCTGGTCGCTCCAGGCGAGCGCGCAGGCGAGCCGCTCCGAGATCGTCTCGCGCACGAAGAGCGGCGCGCCCGCGCGCGCGTCGGGATGGCACACGGTCAGCCCGCCGAAGAGCGAGGCGGTCACGTTGTCCGGATGGCCCTCGAGCGCGACGCCGAGCGCGTGCAAGCGCTCGAGCGCGGGCGGGCGCCGCGCGAGCGCGGCGCCGAGCAGGAGCCCGGCCGCGACCGCCGCGCCGCTCGAGCCGAAGCCGCGCCCGACGGGGATCTCCGAGGCCACGGCGAGCGCGGCGCGCGGCCCGCCGCCGCCCTCCGCGCGCGCGCGGGAGAGCGCCTCGAGCAGGAGGTCCCCGCGCTCGGGCCACTCCTCGGCGTGGCCCGCGCGGCTCACGATGCGGTCCTCCGCCGCCGCGTGCGGGCGCGCCTCCGCCCGCAGCCACAGCCCGAGCGCGAGCCCCAGGCAGTCGAAGCCCGGCCCGAGGTTCGAGGTCGAGCAAGCGACCGCGACGGAGAGCCGCACGCCCTCCTCCGCCGCCCCGTCCGCCCGCGCGCCCGCCGCTCGCATCCCCCGGGGGTTCTAGCCTGGCGGGCCGACGGCCGCCAGGCCGGCCCCGTCCCGGCCGTGGTAGGACCGGTCGCCCCAGGAAATGGTGCTTGAGGGAGGCTGGACCACCATATACGGTGGGCTCCCTACCATCCGGGGTGGGACGGTCGGCGGGCGGTCCGCCGGCGGGACCCCCCGACTGCACCGGAGGAGTCCGATGACCGAAGAGCGGGAACGCTTCTTCTCGAGACTCGCAACGATCCCCGGGATCCGGACCATGCCCTCCATCGGCAGCTGGATTCTGATCCAGGTCGAGAACCCCGCCGAGCTCGCGCGCAAGGTGAACCGCCGGCTGGAGCCGGGCACCGTCAGCGTGCCGCGCAACGTGGAAGGCGCGCTGCGCCTGCCCGTCCGCGACCCGAAGTCCAACGAGGCGCTGTTCACAACGATCAGCGACCTCTTGCGCAGCAAGGCCCGCCGGCGCTACTTCCAGGACCTGCGCCAGCTGACGCCCGCCGAACCGGTCTGACGACGAGGTTCCCACGGCCCACGGCCGCCCGCCGGGAGAGCCTGGAGGGCGGCCGCATCGTTTCCTCCGCGCATCCCCGAGCTTCTCCTCCGAACGCACCCCCGACCCCTCTCCACCGCATGGCCTCGCGCACGCTCGAGAAGAAGAAGGACAAGAAGGACGCCCGCGGGCGCAAGCCGGAGCCCATGGCCTGGGTGCGCCAGGGCGTGCTCGAGCGCGGCGACGAGAAGCGCGCCCGCGGCGAGAAGCGCCGCGCGAAGGACGACGCGCCCGGCCGCAAGCCGAAGAAGAGCGAGAAAGGCAAGAAGAAGGCGCGCAAGGCCGGCAAGGCCGAGAAGCGCCGCTTCAGCGCGCGCAGCGCCGACAAGTACGAGCTGTACCAGTTCGCGGTGCAGTCGCCCGAGGAGGACGTGCGCTTCCTGGCGCGCGTCTACAAGCGCCTGCGCGGCAAGAAGGCGCTGCACTTCCGCGAGGACTTCTGCGGCACGGGGCTGCTCGCCTCGCACTGGATCCGGCGCGGCAAGGAGTACACGGCCGAGGGCTTCGACATCGACCCCGAGCCCGTGTCCTGGGGCCTCGCGCACCACTTCGCCGAGCTGGGCGAGGACGCGCGCCGCGCCACGCTGCACCTGAAGGACGTGCGCGAGCCGAGCGCGCGCCGGCCGGACGTGCGCGCCGCGCAGAACTTCTCCTACTTCACCTTCATCGACCGCAAGGTGATGCTCGACTACCTGCGCTCCGCCTGCGCGGACCTGGCGCACGACGGCATCTTCGTCCTCGACATCTACGGCGGCCCGGACGCCATGAAGGAGATGGAGGAGGTGCGCGACATCGAGGAGGGCTTCACCTACGTCTGGGACCAGGTGTGCTACTGGCCGGCGACCGGCGACTACCGCGCGCACATCCACTTCCGCTTCAAGGACGGGACGCGCATGGAGCGCGCCTTCTCCTACAAGTGGCGCCTGTGGTTCCTGACCGAGATCACCGACCTCTTGCGCGAGGCCGGCTTCCGCGACGTCGTCAACTACTGGGAAGGGACCGACGAGGACGGCGAGAGCGGCAACGGCATCTACCGGCCCTCGCGCCGCGGCGAGAACTGCGAGGCCTGGGTCACCTACCTGGTCGCGCTGAAGTGAGCGCGGCGCGCCGGGCGCGTCCCGGCGCCGCGCTCAGGCGCGCGCCAGGGCGTCCCAGTCCACCGTCGCGGGGTCGAGCCGCGGCGCCGGCGCCTCCTCCAGCAGCTCGACGTACTTCTGCGCGGCGCCGGTGTTGAAGACGACCACGCGCTCGCGCGCGCCGATCCGGCCTTCCGCGCGGAGGCGCGCGAGCACCGCCAGGCAGGCGCCGCTCTCGGGGCAGAGCGAGAGCCCCTCGTCCGCCGCCGCGCGGCGCATCCACTGGACGAGCTCCTCCTCCGTCGCGCTCTCCGCCGAGCCGCCCGAGGCGCGCAGCGCGTCGAGGATCAGGAAGTCGCCCACCGCCTGCGGCACGCGCAGGCCGCTGGCGCGCGTGCGCGCGCCGGCGAAGGGCGCGGCGTGGCGCTCGCCCTGCGCGAAGGCGCGCACGATCGGTGCGCAGCCCTCGGCCTGGCAGGCGACCATGCGCGGCCGCTGGCCGGGCGCGAGCCAGCCGAGCGCCTCCAGCTCCTCGAACGCCTTCCACATCCCGACCAGGCCCGTGCCGCCGCCGGTCGGGTAGAGGATCCAGTCGGGCAGCTCCCAGCCGAGCTGCAGCGCGAGCTCGAGCCCCATCGTCTTCTTGCCCTCGAGCCGGTAGGGCTCCTTGAGCGTCGAGAGGTCGAACCAGCCCATGCGCTCGGTGCCCGCGCGCACGAGCGCCGCGCAGTCGGTGATCAGCCCGTCGACGAGGAAGGTGCGCGCGCCGCAGAGCGCCGCCTCGCCGCGGTTCACCGCCGGCGTGTCCGACGGGCAGAAGACCCAGGCCTCGAGCCCCGCGCGCGCGGCGTACGCGGCCAGCGCGCCGCCCGCGTTGCCCGCGGTCGGGATCGCCAGCCGGCGCGCGCCGAGCTCCTTCGCGCGGCTGACCGCCAGGCACAGCCCGCGCGCCTTGAACGAGCCCGTCGGCAGGCGCGACTCGTCCTTGACCAGCAGCTCCTCGAGCCCGAGCCGCGCGCCCAGGCGCGGGCAGCGCACGAGCGGCGTCTCGCCCTCGCCGAGCGAGACGGCGTTCTCGTCGCGCTCGACGGGCAGGAGCTCGCGCCAGCGCCACAGGTCCGCCGGCCGCGCGGCGAGCGCCTCGCGCGCGACCGCCCGGCGCACGCGCTCGAGGTCGTAGCGCACGAGCAGCGGCCGGCCCGCGTGCGTGGTCTGGAGCCGGTCGCAGGGGTGCCGGGAGCCGTCCACCGGCGACTCGAGGTGCGTGGCGAAGGAGGCCATGCGCGGCGAGCGTAGGGCGCCCGCCGCGGCCTGTCGACGGCGCTCCGGCCGGCTACTTGCCCTTCGAGAGCCAGTCGAGGAAGCGGCCCTCGAGCGTCGTCTCGGAGGCCTTGCCGTCGGAGAGCGGGTCGGCGTAGACCGCCTTCAGCGCATCCCCGAGCGGCGCGCCGCCGGCCACGCGGCGCAGGAAGTCCCCGTACGCGCGCCGCGAGAGGTCGGCGTCGTCCTCGCCGGCGCCGTGCTCGCGCAGCCAGTGCAGGAAGCCCGAGCGGTAGGCGCGCAGGAACTCGGCGTAGTCGGCCAGGAAGTCGTCCGGCGGCGCGTCCTCGCCCGGCCCGAAGAAGGGCCCGGCGACGGTGTGCTTGCCGCCCTTGTCGCCGTCGATCGTGAAGTGGGTCTTCTTCTGCCACTTCGAGCGCGCGTCCTTGCTGCCGTCCTTCTGTCCCTGGCGCAGCGGCGGCAGGAAGTACTCCTTGCCCTTCTCCTTGCGCCAGCGGCTGTCGGCGTTGGCGGCCGGCAGCACGCCGTCGCTGAGCGCCCCGGGGACGAAGATCGAGACCTCGCCGATCTCGCGCGCCGCCGTGTCGCCGTCGTTGCGCGTGTCCACCTCGCCGTAGACGTCGATCGTCAGGTTGTTCGCGAGCGCCACCGCGAAGAGCGCCGGCACGCCCATGTCCTCGAAGATCTGGCGCGCGCCGAGCTGCACGACGTGCTCGACCAGCCCGCGCTTGTTCTTCTGGGTCATCGAGATGCTCTGCTCCCAGTCGCGCTCGAAGGCCGGCGTGGCGAACTCGAGCGCGATCAGGCGCCGGTGGGCCCACTCGCAGTGCGTCCAGCGCGCGGCGTCCGGCGTCCAGTACGAGCCGCGCCAGGGCTCGTCGAGCAGCCCGAGCACGTACACGAACGGCACGAAGTCCTCGCGCCCGGGCAGGAAGACGAGCTCGGCCGGCTTGCGCGCCGGAGCGCCGGCGGCGGCCGCGGCGCCCGCGTTCGCCACGCCCGCCGCGTCCTCCGCCGCCGGGGGCGCCAGCGGCCCGCCCGCGTCGAAGTAGGCCGCCAGCTCCTCGAGCGCCGCGCGCACCTCGGCCTCCGGCTCGAGCGCCGCGACGAGGTCCGAGCCCGCCGCCGGCTCGAGCTTGCGCAGGCGCTTGCCCTGCGACGCGAGCCACTTGCGCAGGGTCGCCACGCGCTGCTCCTGCTCGGCGCGCGCGGGATCGCCGGGCGCGGCCTGGTCGATCCAGGCGAGCTGCACGTCGAGCAGGCCGACGAGCGCGTCGGCGTAGGCCTCGCCCCAGAACGAGAACGACTCGGGCGGGAAGGCGAGCGCGAAGGCGCCGAGGCGCAGGTGCGCGAAGCGGTCGCGCAGGACGTCGGGCACGGTGGCTCCCTCCGCCGCGCCGCCGTGCGCGGCCAGCCAGCCGCGGGCCAGGGCCTCGCAATCGATCTCCGCGCGGGGGGGGAGCGCCAGGGACAGCGCGGCCAGGACGACGAGCATGGTTCCTCCTGTGTCGGGAAGGGACGGGGAAGGACGAGAGTATGCGCTCGGGCGCCGGCGGTCACCGCTCCCTTCCGGATGCGGATCGCCGGCGCGCGCGTCTCCGGCGGCAGCGGAGGCGCTAGGATCGAGCGCGGACCGGGCTCCCATGACCGTTTCCACCCCGAAGCGCTCCGGCGAGGCGCCGTCGTGAGCGCGGTCGCGCTCGCGCGCTCGCGCGCTCCGGACCCGCGCCGGGCGGCGGGCCCGGCCCTCGCGCTCGCGGCGCTGGCCGCGCTCGCGGCGGCGGGGGACGACCCCGCGGCCGAGGCGCAGCACGAGCTGGAGCGCGGCCTCGAGCACGTCGCCGCCGGCCGCTACGAGCGCGCGCGCGACGCGTACCAGCGCGTGCTGCGCCGCTGGCCGGACTCGCCCGCCGCGCGCCAGGCGCGCGCGCGGCTGGATCCGAACGGGCTCCTCGGCTGGGCCGACCTCGTGCGCCACGGGCCGGCGGAGGAGCGCATCGACGTGGTCGTGCTCGGCGACGGCTACACGTTCGAGCAGCAGAACGCCTTCGACGACGTGGCGGCCGACCTGCCGCGCACGCTCGAGCGCTCGCCGGTGTTCGGCGAGTACTTCGCGGCCTTCAACTTCCTGCGCGGCAACGCGGTCAGCGCCGAGGCCGGCCTGGACGGCTACGGCCGCGAGGCCTCGACCGCGCTCGGCGGGCGCACGATCGAGCAGACGAACGCCGCGCACGTCGCGGTGGATCCCTACCGCGCGCGCGCGCTCGCGGCGCGCGTCCCCGGCGGCGAGGGGCTCGCGATCGCGGTCGTCAAGCGCGGCGGCGCGGCGGGCACGGCCGCGCCCGGCGTGGCGACGATCGGCGGCAGCCACTTCCAGACGCTCCTGCACGAGTGGGGGCACGCCTTCGCCGACCTGGGCGACGAGTACGCGGTCGACCGGGGCTTCGAGCGCCATCTCCCCGCGCCGCGCGTCAACGTCGCGCTGACCGACGATCCCGCGCGCGTCCCCTGGGCGCACTGGATCGCCGCCGGCGCGAGCGGCATCGGCACCTACGAGGGCGCCGCCGGGCGCGTGCAGGGCGTGTGGCGCCCGCAGGCGAGCAACTGCGTGATGAACGAGGGCGGGCTGTTCTTCTGCGCGCCCTGCCGCGAGGCGATCGTGCTCGCGATCTACGACCGCTTCGACCCGATCCTCGCCCTGGCGCCGCGCGAGGCCGCGCTCGACGACGCGGGCGAGCTCGCGCTCGAGCGCCCGGTCGTGCTCCAGGCGAGCGTCTTCGCGCCCGCCTCGCACGACCTCGAGGCGGCCTGGTGGGTGCTGCCCGAAGACCGGGCGCCGGCGCCGGCGCAGGAGACGCGGCCGCGCAGCGAGCGCGGGCCGCTGGCCGCGCTCGACCTCGAGCCCGTGCAGGGCTGGCAGCGCGCGCGCGGCGGGAGGAGCGAGCTGCGCCTCGACCCGCGCGCGCTCGCGCCGGGACGCTGGCGGCTCGTCTTGCGCGTGCGCGACACGACGCGCCTCCCCGAGGAGGAGCTGCCGTGGGTGCTGAAGGACGAGCGCGACCTCCTGCGCTCCGAGAGGAGCCTCGTCCTGCGCGTGCCTTGAAGCCGCCGCCCAGCCCGCGCGCCGCGCGGCTCGCGCTCGTCGGCGCGGCCGCGCTGTTCTCGACCGGCGGCACGGCGATCAAGCTGTGCGCGCTGTCGGGCTGGGCCGTCGCGGGCGCGCGCGCCGCCGTCGCCGGGCTGTTCCTGCTCGTGGCCAGCTCCGAGGCGCGCGCCCTGCGCAGCCGAGCGGCCTGGCTGGTCGGCCTCGCCTACGCCGCGACGACGATCCTGTTCGTGCTGGCGAACCGCGAGACGACCGCCGCCGCGGCCGTGTTCCTGCAGTCGACGGCGCCGCTCTACGCGCTCGCGCTCGGGATCCTGGTCCTGGGCGAGCGGCCGGCGCGCGCCGACCTGGTCGCGCTGGTCCTGCTCGCGCTCGCGCTCGCGCTCTTCCTCGCGCGGCCGGGCGAGAGCCAGGCGAGCGCGCCGCGCCCGGCGCTCGGCAACGCGCTGGCCGCCTGCGCGGGCGTGACCTGGAGCCTGACCTTGACCGGCCTGCGCCGGCTGGCGCACACGCAGGGGAGCTCGATGGGCGCGGTGTGCGCGGGCAACCTGCTCGCGGCGGCGGCGTGCGCGGCGGTGCTCGGCGCGGGGGACGCGTGGCCCGCGGCGCTCGGCGCGCGCGACGCCGTCGCGCTCGGCTGGCTCGGCGTGTTCCAGATCGGGCTCGCCTACCTGCTGGTCGGCACCGGCCTGCGCGCGACGCCGGTGTTCCAGGCCTCGCTGCTCCTGCTCGTCGAGCCCGTGCTCGCCTCCGCCCTGGCCTGGGTCGTGCACGGCGAGGTGCTGCCGGGCGCGGCGCTCGCCGGCGGCGCGCTGGTGCTCGCGACCTGTGTCGTGCGCGCGCTCGGCGCCGCGCCCGCCGCGGCGCGCGCGTCCGCGCCGTAGCCGGCGTCAGGGCGTCACCCGCCGTAGCCGATCGCGCCCAGCCGCGCGCGCGTCTCCGCATCCAGCGCGCGCTCCTCGCCCGCGTGCGGCGGGAAGCGCTCGGGGAACGCGTCCCAGTCCTCGAAGAGCTCGGCCGGCGCGCCCGCCTCGCCGCTCGCGCACGGGCGCGTCTCGAGCGGGTCCGCCGCCAGGTCGAAGGCGCTGCGCGCGCCGCCCGCGCCGAGCACCTTCCAGCGCAGGGTGCGCAGCGCGCGCTGGCCGCCGCGCTCCTCGCTCCACGCGGGCGCCGGCCAGGGCTCGCGGCCGGCGAGCGCGGGCACGAGCGAGCGCCCCTCGACCTCTTCCAGCGGCGCGAGCCCCGCCAGCTCGAGCAGCGTCGGGCCGAGGTCGAGCGTGCGCACCTGCTCGCGCACGCGCGTGCCCGGCGCCAGCCCCGGCGCGCGCAGGAGGAGCGGCACGCGCAAGAGGTCGTCGTGCAGCCGGCCGCCGTGGTGCACGCGCCCGAGCGCGGCGTCGAAGCCCTCGCCGTGGTCGGCGACCAGCGCGACCAGCGCGGGGCGCGCCGAGGCCCGCTCCAGCCGCTCGAGCAGGCGCGCCAGCGCGCGGTCCACGTGCTCGATGCGCGCGCGGTAGAGCGCGCGGTACCAGTCCAGCCCCGCCTGGTCGAGCGTCGCGAGCGCCTCGGGGTGCACGCTCAGGCGCGCGCCGAAGGGCGCACCGCCGGCGTCGCGCAGCGGCCCGTCCACCGCGGCGTCGTAGAGGTAGTAGTCGTGCACCTCGTAGGTGTGCACGAGCACGAAGCGCGGCCGCGCGGGCTCGCGCGCCGCGAGCCAGCGCTCGACGCGCCGCGCCAGCTCGTCCACGCCGCCGAAGGCGTCCACGCGCGCCAGCACCCAGCGCTGCGGCAGCCAGCGGTTGCGCACGAGGTGCCAGACGAGCGGCGCGTGCAGGCGCGCGAGGCGGAAGCGGTACTCGGCGTCGGCGTCGAAGGTCGCGAAGCCGCGCTCGAGGCCGAAGGCCGGCGCGACGAAGCCGCCGCCGGTGAAGGCCGCGGTCTCCCAGCCGGCCGCGGCGAAGCGCTCGGCGAGCGTCGTCGCGTCGGCGCGCAGCCGGCGCGTGAGGTCGGTCGCGCCGTGCTGCGAAGGGTGCAGGCCGGTCAGGAGCGAGGCCACCGACGGCAGCGTCCAGGGCGCGCTCGCGACCGCCTGCTCGAAGCGCACGCCCTCGCGCGTGAGCCGCGCGCACAGGCCGTCCTGGTCCTCGAGCCCGGGCGTCTCGTCCGCGCGCAGCGTGTCCACCACGAAGAGGTAGACGTCGGGCGCGTCGCGCGCGGGGAGCGGCCCTCCGGCGAGGGGCGCGGACGAGCGGGGCGCGGGCGCGCGCCAGCCGGTCGTTCCCGCGGCGGCGATCCACGCCGCGCAGGCGAGCCACACGCCCGCGCGCGGCAGCCGACGCGCCGCCAGCGCGGCGAGCGGCG
>CADEGS010000162.1 GCA_902826945.1 uncultured bacterium
GCGCCGGGGGTCGACCGGGTCTCGGCGCGTGCGGGGGAGTCGTGCGAGGCGCGCCCGCGGGCCGGCCGGGCCGCCCCGCTGCGCGTGTGCGGCGGGAGCGGAGGCGGGCCTCGCACGACTGCCCCGGGGCCGAGCGGTCTGTGGCGCGGGCTGGCCCGGGACGCCCTGGCCGCGGGCGGCGGGGCCGCGAGCGGGCGCGCGTGCGCATCGTGGTGTTCTCCGACTACCAGTGCCCCGACTGCAAGCGGGTCGAGGGCGAGCTGCAGGCCGTGCTGGCCCGGCACCCGGGCGAGGTCTCGCTCTCCGCCAAGCACTACCCCTTCTGCAGCGACTGCAACGAGGTCGCGCGCCGCCTGTCCTTCAGCCCGCACCCCGACGCCTGCCGCGCCGCGCGGCTGGCCGAAGCCGCCGGCGCGCTGGGCGGCGACGAGGCGTTCTGGCGCGCGCACGCCTGGCTGTTCGAGCGCTCGGGCGTCTTCGCCGAGGCGGACGCGCGCGCTCTCGCCGGCGCGCTCGGGCTCGATCCCGACGCGCTCGTGCGCGGCCTCGCGGCGCCCGAGTCGCTCGTCCCGGTGCAGGCGGACATCGCCGAGGGGACCGCGCTCGGCCTGCGCACGACGCCGTTCGTGTTCCTGAACGGCGTCGAGCTGCGCGCCTGGACGCTGCCCGGCGCGCTCGGCCAGGCGGTCGAGCGCCTGCTCGCGACCGACCTCGCCGCCGCGGACGCGCGCGCGGACCGGCCGCCGCCGGCGGCGGAGAAGCTGGTCGGGGACTGGCTGGCCTCGCCGCGCGTGGCGCTCCCCGAGGGCGGGCACTGGACGGGCGCCGGTGCGGACGAGGCGCTGGTCGACGTGGTCGTCTGGGGCGACCAGGACGAGCCGAGCACGCGCGCGCTGGAGCGGGAGCTCGCGCCGCTCTTCGCCGCGCGCCCCTGGGCGCGCTACTCGTTTCGCCACTTCCCGCTCGACCGCGACGCGAACCCGCACGCGCCGCGCACCCAGCACCCCGGCGCCGGGCTCGCCGCGCTCCTGGCCGAGGCCGCCGCCCTGGTGGCCGGGCCGGAGGCGTTCTGGAGCGTGCACCGCTGGGCGCTCGCGCACGACGCGCGCGACGAGGCCGCGCTGCGCGCCGCGCTGCGCGGACTGGGCCTGGACGACGCCGCGGTGTGGCGCGCCGCGCAGGGAGCCGCGGCGCGCGCGGCGGTCGCGGAGGACGCGCGCCAGGGGCTCGCGCTCGGGCTGCGCAGCGTGCCGTTCCTCGTCGTGGACGGCCGGCCGGTGCCGCGCTGGCGCGCGGAGGGCGTGGTCGCGCTGGCGGAGCTGCTCGACCGCGCGCACGCGCTCGAGCGGTGAGCGAAGGGCTCAGGGGATCCCCGCGCTCCGCGAGGTCTCCTGCCCCCTTCGCTCACCGCGCGCGGTCGCATGGCCGCGCCCGGCGCGGCAGCGCCGTAGCGCCGCAGGCCTCGTCGCGCCGCAGGCGCGACCCCATCGTCGCGCAGCGACGGAAGCACGTGACCCGGGCCCCGGTGTCTCGCGCCGAGAGCCCTCAGGCGCCACCAAACCTCTCCCCCGGCTCGGTGCTCGACATCCGTCCGACACCCACCCTCCCCCCGCCAAAGCAACAGGGCCGGGACCCCGAAGGATCCCGGCCCCGTCGGAAGATCACCACGCCCCGGCCTCCCCCGTGCGGGGGAGGTCGAGCGTGGTCAGGAGGCTAGAAGCAGAACTCGATGTCGTCGATGGCGGCGGAGCTCGAAACGTGGATCTCCATCCGCACGACGTCGTCGGCCTGGAAGCCAGCGTCCTCGACGGCGGTGCAGTTCGCCGCGAAGCCGGGCTGGGCAGCCAGCGTCGTCAGATCGACAGAGCGCCAGCCCGTGCCGCCTTGCACCGAGATCTTCTCGGTGTAGCCGCTCGGAGCGTGGTACGTGCGCGTGTTGAACGCGCTGTCGATCAGGGTGATGTAGGCGTCTTGCGGCGGGATGACGTTGTCGACGTCCGCCAGCACGAGGCTCTGCAGCTCGACCGGGTTGACGAAGTCGAAGTAGAACGTGCCGCCGCACGAGCAGTCGTTCGGAGCGTTGAAGACGTCCGGAACGCTCATGCCCGCGTTCGCCTGGTTGATCAGCACGTTGCCCTTGCTGATCCACAGGTCGTCGTCGTCAGAGTTCACGCCCGGCGTCGAGTCGTAGACCGCCGGTCCCTGGGCCAGGCCGTTGCTGCTCAGGGCGAAGTAGGTGCCGAACTCCGGCGGGGTCGACAGCGCTTGACCGTTGACGAGCGGCGTGACGCCGTCGTCGTCGGTCTCGAAGTCGATCACGACGCACGTCTCGCACAGGCCCGCGTCGGAGCCGATGCTGATGTTGTCGACGAAGAAGTTCGACACGTTCAGGCCACCCCCGAAGACGGTCGACTCGAAGCGCAGCGTGTGCGATCCGCCGTCGTTGAAGGGGGCGAGCGGGACGGTCACCTGGTGCCAGCCGACACCGGCGTGCACGCCGTCGTTCTCCAGGACGGAGAAGACGATGTTGCCGTCGATGCGGACGCGCAGGAAGTCGGTGCCGTTGCCGCTGGAGACCGGGATGTCCAGGTAGAAGGTCAGGTCCGTCGCGCTGGGCGCGATGGTGACCGACTGCTGGACCGAGCCGACTTCGAGGGCATTGATGCCGCCGAACCACGCCCACCAGTCGCCTTCGAACGGCGGGGTGCCGCCGCCGGTACCGCAGCCGAGGAGGTCGCACAGCGGCGTGCCGAAGTTGGTGGAGGACTCGGTCCAGGCGCCGCCGAAGGCACCCAGCTCGAAGCCGCCGTCGTTCACCGACTCGACGACGCAGGCGGTGTTGTCGCCCTGGTAGTCGCCGCCGGCCGCCGCGCAGGCGTCGGCCGTCAGGACGTCGCAGCTACCGTCGGGCAGGCAGCAGGCCCCCTGCGGCAGGCAGAGGACCGTCGGCGTGCAGGACGGGCTGACGCTGCTGAAGTTCAGCTGGATGTTGCCGCCGCCCGTCGTCGACGAGAAGTCGCCGACCGTGACGTAGTACGTGGCACCCAGCTGCGTGCAGAAGTCGACCGTCGAGTTGAAGGCGTTGAAGCCGACGCAGCTGTCGTCGTTGCCGCCGACGCACGTCGCGTCACCACAGCTGCCGCAGAACACGCTGATCTTCGTGTCCGGGTTCGTGGTGCCGCCGTTGCACGTCGAGGCGCGGATCGTGCCGCCCGTGCCCGTGAGCACGTACCACACGTTGCGGAACGGCCCGGAGGCCACGCCGCACGGCATGCCGGTGATCACGTCGGTCGTCGCCGCCACGTTGTTGACCATGTGGACCGACGGCACGGCCGCCGCGATGGCATCCGCGCAGGCGTCGTTGGCCGGAGCCGACGGCAGGTCGCAGGTCAGACGCAGCACGTACTCGCCCGTGTCGGCGGCGCCGAACGCCGCGACCTGGACGTAGTACGTCGTGCCCGGGGTCAGGCCACCCACGGTCACGTTGGACAGGAGGCCGATGCCTTCGTCCTCGCTGCAGGCGATCTCGACCAGGCTGCCGCACGTGCCGCTGTAGACGCCGATCAGGCTGTCGTCGCCGTCCGTGCTCAGGTCCGTGTCGAGGGTCACCGAGGAACCCGTCGGGACGAACGTGTACCACACCGTGCCGACGCCCTGCGCCGCGCCGCCGAAGTGGCAGCTGAAGGCCGGGTCGCTACCCGCGGTGGTGGCCATGCTGTTGTCGAACGTGACCGTCGAGTTGCAGGGCAGCATCTCGGCGTTCGCGCACTCGTCGTTGGCCGGCGGGCCGACCGAGGCCGTGCAGGAGACGGTCAGGTTGCCGGTGCCCGACGACAGGTCGCCCAGGGCGCCGAAGCCGCCGACGCGGATCAGGTAGTCGTTGCCCATGACGACCGGGGCCTCGACCATGCTGGTGAAGCCAGCGCAGCCGGTGAAGTCGTCGTTGCAGGCCAGGCGGACGAGCGAGCCGCAGGTGTCGCCGTCGTAGATCACGAGGTCCGTGTCGAAGTCCGCGTCGCCGCAGGTGCTGACGCTCAGCGTGCCCGTGCAGGAGGCGGTGTACACGTACCAGATGTCGAGGACGGTCTCGCCGTTGCCGAACTGGCAGACGGTCGGGTGGTCCGGGCCGTCCGTCGTCGCGCCGACCGTGCTGAACGCGGTGACGCCGTTCCCGATCGGGGTGGCGTTCGCGCAGTTGTCGTTGGCGGGACCGCCGGGGCCGGACTGACCGCCGGTCAGGGACGGAGCGCCGACTTGCGTCGACTTCTTGCCGGCCTTGGCGCGGGTCGTGACGACCTTGTGGTAGACGTCCTTGATGGCGCCCGAGGCGGGGTCGTAGCAGAGCTCGACGTAGTTGACCTTGCCCTCGAGCAGCACGACCTCGAGCGACGCGGGCTGGATGCCCTTCGCTTCCGGGTTGAGCTGGATGATGGCCTTGCTGCCCTCGACGATGGTCGTGAAGCGGCCGACCCCTTGCGGGTTGACCGGCACGTCGTTGACGACGAGGTTCAGGTCGCTGATCGGAACGAGCTGGGGATCGAGGATCTGGATCTCGATCGGGCGCAGCACGTTGTTGTTTTCCAGAGCCGTCACGCTCTGGGCGCCCGGAGCCGTCGCAAAGGCGGCGATTCCGAGCGTACAGACGCATCGGAATAGGATGTTCCTCAAGCTGCTCACGTGGTGTTCCTCCGACAGGTTGGAGTGGGTTTGGGACAAGGGAACCACCCGGGGCGGCCCATCCGGCGGAGGGCGGCCCACGGCGTCGAACCCGCAGCACGGTAGCACGGAATTTCCCTGTTCTGCGACGACCAAGCGGGAGATCGCGCGCGACCTGCCGCCGTCCGGGCGGGCAGGGCTCGCTCCCCGGGGCTCGCCGAGGCTTCCGCGCGACTCCTGGCGGTCGAGCCGGGGGGAGCGGGCGCCCCTCGATCCGCCCCTCACGACTCTCCATGGGCCCGGTCCGGCTCATTCCCGGCGCCCTGAGCCCGGCCGGAGCCCCCGGCGGCCCTCGCAGGGCTGGACCTGGATTCCACTTCTCCGCCCGCCCCTTTACCCCGGCATGCGCTTCGTGGTCAGATGCTCACTCCTCGCGGAGAGCGCTGCGAGAGCCCGTCCCCTACTTCTTGCCACCCAATGAAGCACCTACCGAGCATCGGACTCACCCTGGCCCTGTTTGCCGCCCCCGTGGCCGCGCAGAACGTCGACATCTTCGTCAACCCCCCGGTCTTCGGCGTCGGGGACAGCGGCACCGTGACTGTCGTAGGAGAGCCCAACCATGTGGGCATCCTGTTCACCAGCCTGACCCTGGGCCCGAGCATGCTGCCGATCGTCGGCGAGCTGGCGGTCGGCCTGACGGACATCGACTACGTCGTTCTCGGCGTCCTGCCGGCGTCGGGCATGGCGCAGTTCACCTGCACGCTGCCCTGCCAGGTCGTGGGCTTGGTGCACATGCAGGCGGTGACCCTGTCGCGCCCGGGAGGCGGCGCCCTGTCCTTGACGGGCAAGTCGGACCTCCTCTCGCTCGTGGTCGATGGCACGATCATCGACGACTGCGACGACAACGGCATCGACGACGACTGCGAGGAGATCACCGACTGCAACGGGAACAACATCCCGGACGTGTGCGACATCGACTCCGGCGCGTCGATGGACTCCGACGGCGACGGCATCCCCGACGAGTGCTGCCCCACGATCTGCGGCATGCAGGCGCGCTTCACGTTCGACGGGCCGCTGCTCGCCCTGCCGCTCCTGCTGACGATCCACGTCGTGGCGCCGGGCGTCCCCGCCGCGGCGGAGAACGAGATCGCGATCCTGATCCTCTCGACCATGGGCCTGCCGATGTCGGTCAGCTCGCCGAACGGCGCGATGACGGCCAGCGAGTTCGCCTTCACGCCCACCGGCGGCTTCACCTTCGTGCTCGACTACCACCCGGCCACGCCGGAGCAGTTCGGCGCGAGCATCGTGATGGTCGGCGAGCTCGAGGGACACTGCGACCGCATCGCGATCTCCTCGGGCCTGCGCTCGCGCTGCGTGCTGATGGAGGGCGGCGCCTACCCGTCCACCAACGAGCCCGGCCAGATCGAGATCCTGATGATCGACGAGTGCCGCTGAGCGTCGCGCCACACGGCCCCAGGACGGCCCCGGATCCCAAGCGGATCCGGGGCCGTTCGCATTCGTGCAGGCCCCGGGGGCGCGCGTGCCACGGCGCTCCCGACCGGCTAGTGTCAGGCGTCGATGGAGCGGTCGGACGCGGGAGAGCGCGCCTTCGCCGGCGCGGCGGGGATCGCGCTCCTGGCGGCGATCGCGGCCAACGAGCGCACGCTGGCCGGCCTCGCGCCCGATGGCCTGCTCGAGCCCGGGACGAGGCTCCTCGTGCGCGCCGGCCAGGGCGCGCTCCTCCTCCTGGCGCTGGGCTTGTGGCTGGGCCGCGCGCGGCTGCTCCGCCTGTTCGAGGGCGACGCGCGGCCCCTGCGCGTCGCGCTCGTGCTCGGCATCGCGCTGCGCGTCGCGCTCTTCCCCTGCCTGGGCCCCGACAACAACGACCCGCACCGCGCGGTGGTCGAGCACGTCGTCGAGCACGGCTGGACACCCGCGGCCGACCAGGCCGTGCTCGGCTTCCAGCCGCCGCTCTACTACCTGATGGCCGCGCCCTGGGCGCTGGGCGGCTCGGCGAAGCGCACGCAGCTCCTCTCGCTCCTGCTCTCCGTCCTGAACCTCCTGCTGCTGCACCGCCTGGTGCGCTCGTCGCCGCTCCTCCAGGACCCGCGCGCGCGCGTGCACGCTTTCCTCCTGCTGGCGCTGCTGCCGCAGCTCGCGATCTTCGGCCTATTCGTCTCGAACGACGCGCTGGCCTTCCCGCTCGGGACGCTGCTCTTCGCGCAGTGGGCGCTCTACGCCGAGCGTCCGAGCGCCGGGCGCCTGGCGGGCGTCGGCGCGGGGCTGGGCCTGGGCCTGTTGACCAAGGGCACGTTCACCGCCTTCGTGCCGCCGGCCTGCGCGCTGGTCCTCGCCGTCGGGCTGCGCGAGCGCGCGGGCGCGCGGGCGATCGCCGGCCGCCTGGCGCTCGTCCTGTGCCTGACCGCCCTCGTCGGCGGCTACAAGTTCGTCGAGAACCAGGTGCGCTTCGGCACGCCCGTGCCGGGCAACGACGTCCTGCGCCAGGCGTGGGTCGAGCGCCAGCGCGGCACCGTGCGGGGAGCGTCGTCCTTCGTGGACGTGGACCTGCCGCGCCTCGTGCGCCACCCCTACGCGTCCGAGGAGACGCGCCACTCGCTGCCGCTGCTCTTCTACGGCACCTTCTGGTACTCCCACATCGCCGAGTCGAACCTGCAGCGCACGCGCCGCCACCCGTTCACGCTCGTGCCGCGCGCGCTGTACGTCGCGGGCGTTCCGACGACGCTCCTGATGGCGGTCGGGCTCGTCGCGTGGGCCGCGGGCTGCCTCGGCGTACGGCGCTGGCTGCGCGCGGAGGAGAGCGTCTTCCGCCGGCGCGCCCTGCAGGCGGCGCTCGTCCTGGCGCTGCTCCTGAACGCGGCGACCGTGCTCTCGTGGGGCCTGCGCCACGACGCCTGGTCGTTCTTCCAGTCGCGGCTCGTGTTCCCGGCGGCGCTCGCGGTCGCGCTCCTCGTCGGTCTGGGCTTCGAAGCGCTGGCGCGGCGCGCGCCGCGCCTGGCCGCGCTCGCGAACGTCCTCCTGCTCGCGCCTTGGATCGCCGCGCTGGCCTGGATGGGGATCGAGATCGCGGGCTGCCTGGCGGGGTGATCGTTCGGGGTGCACCCTCGAACCGCTGGCGCAGGAGGATGCTGCCTCTCGGCTCGTGGTCGTGAGGTGGCCGGCTCTCGGTGGCCAGGAGCAGCGTGCTTCCGTCGCTGCGCGACGATCGCTTCGCGCTGCGCGCGAAGGAGGCCTGCGGCGCTACGGCGCTGGCGCGCCGGCCGCGGCCAGGCGGCCGCGGGCGCTGAGGTGCGCGGCACCTCAGCGGCGCAGCCGCAGCCCCAGGAGGAAGATCGGCCGCAGCATGCGCCACCAGTCGAGCACCGGTCGCATCTTCGTGCGTCCCAGGCGCTTGGCCGGGTAGATCTTGGTGCACGGCACCTCCTCGGCGCGGTAGCCGAGCAGGAGGATCTTCATCAGGAGATAGACCTCGAGCTCGTAGTGATCGAGCCAGGCCTGGTGCAGGTCGATGCGCGAGTCGTCGAGCACCGACAGCCGCATGGCGCGGAAGCCGTTCGTGCTCTCCGTGATCCGCCGCCCGCAGAAGAGCCCCACCAGGAACGGGTGCAGGCGCGTGGCGAGCTTGCGGTACGCGGGCATGTCGCCGCCGTAGCCGCCGCCGGCGAGGTAGCGCGAGCCGATCACGAAGTCGGCGCCGCGCCCGATCGGCTCGAGCAGGCGCGGGATCTCGGCCGGGTCGTCCTTGTTGTTGCCCGCGATCGTGACGACGACGTCGTAGCCGCGCTCGCGGGCTACCTCCAGCCCGCGGCGCAGCGCGAAGCCCACGCCCAGGCAGGCGCCCAGGCGGATCACCTCCGCTCCGTGCGCCTCGGCGATCTCGGCCGTGCGGTCGGTCGAGCCGTCGTCGATCAGGAGCACGCCGTCGCCCACGTCGCGCGGGAGCCGCTCGAGCATCGTGCCGATCTTCGCCTCCTCGTCGTACGCGCAGGAGAGCAGGAGGACGCGCAGGCCCTGGAACACGTGCTTCGCTACCCGCGCGGGCTCAGAGGTTGGCGCCGTGCAGCCACTCGTAGGGCTTCTCGTAGAAGCCGGGGTAGCACTTCTGCTCGTGCACGCTGCCCAGCACCCTCGCGGGGTTGCCGGCCGCCACCGAGTGGTCGGGAACGTCGCGCGTGACCGTGCTGCCGCCGCCGACCAGGCAGTTGCGGCCGATCGTGACGCCGGGCAGGAGCGTGACGTTGCCGCCGATGCGCGCCCAGGCCTTGACCACCGCTCCGCCCTTGCACTCGACGTACCTCGGGCACTTCGGGTGCGGGTCGTCGAGCATGATCAGGTGCGGCCCGACGAACACGTTGTCCTCGAGCGTGGCGTTCCCGGCGCACGACAGCGTGTGGAAGATCACGTTGTCGCCGAAGCGGTTGTTGCACTCGAGCACGGCGTTCGTTCCCAGCACCACGCCGCTCCCGATGCGGTTGCCCTCGCGCATCATCACGCAGTGGCCGGTCTCGAACCGGTCGCCGATCACGTTCCCGGCGTAGATCGACGTGAACGGCCGGATGACGGCGTCGTCGCCGATCACGAGCTCGAGCTCGCCGATCTCCTTCCCGCGCGGCGGGAAGCCCAGCAGCACGTTCATGTAGACGCGCGCGTTCTTGCCGAGCTTGACGTTGGGGTAGCGGTAGTAGCGACAGCCCGTGACCGGATCGACGGTCGCGAACTCCTCGTGGGACACGGCGGTCGTCATGGCGTGGCGGAGCCGGCGCGCGCGCCGGCCGGGGGGAGCGCCGGGGCGCTCAGAAGGGGCTCCCGGGGTCGCGCGCCGGCGCGCCGGCCGGCACGATGCGGATCTCGTTGCGCACGCCGCGGCCGCCCGCGCGCCGCGCCAGGTCGGCGGCCGCGCGGCGCTCGCGCGCGGAGGACACCTCGCCCTCCAGCACCGCCAGGCGTCCCTCCACGCGCACGTCGATGCGGCTCGCGTCGAGCTCCGGCGCGCGCGCCAGCGCGGCCTCGACGGCGCGCGCCACGTCGTGGTCGCTCCAGGCCAGCTTGCGCAGCGTCTCGTCGAGCCGCGGCGAGAACCAGTCCTCGGCGGCGATCGAGCGCGTCGCGCCGAGCTCCTCGCGCGGCGCGAGCTCGAGCAGGTCGTACACGGCGCGCACGCCGTCCACGCGCGAGGCGGCGACGACCGCCGCGGCGGCCTCGCCCGCGTCGCGCACGACGCCCTCGAGCGTCACGACGGCGGCCTCGACGCTGGCCGTCACGAGGCGGCTCTCGGCCAGCTCGCGCGCGAGCGCCGCGTGCACGGCGGCCGCGAGGTCGGCGTCGGAAGCCGCGCGCGCGGGAGTCGGCTGCACGGCTCCGGTCGTGGAGGGCGCGGGCGACGGCGCCTCGCTCCCCGCGTCCGGAGCGGCCGCGCGCGCCGCCTCGCGCTCGCGCTGGCGCGCGGCGCGCGCGTCCTGCTCCGCCGCGCGCGCCGCGCGGAACTCCGAGTAATCGCCGGCGTAGGGCGGCGGCAGCTCCAGGCACGAGCCGAGCGCGAGGCCCAGGAGGCCGAGCAGCGCGGACGCGCGGCGGCGGGGGGCGTGATGCACGGAGCGCATCGTCGAGCGCGAGCGAAAGGCCGTGGCCGGAGCCGCGGCGAAGAGGAGGATAGCGCGCGCCCCCGCGCGCGCCACCCGCCGTTCCCGGCCCCCGCGGCCGCGCTCAGTCCGCCGGCACGACGTCGATCTCCGTGAAGAAGGTGCCCTCCCCCAG
>CADEGS010000163.1 GCA_902826945.1 uncultured bacterium
CGCTGGTACGCCTGGGCGCAGCTCGTGGCGCCGGCGACGGGCGCGCTGCAGCTCGCGCGCGCGCAGCTCCCGATCCTCGACTCGTTCGTCGCCAACCCCGCCGTGCACGCGGCGGCCGTGCGCGACCCGCGCCTGCGCGGCGGGCCGTTCCTCGACCTGCCGCCCGCGCGCAAGGGCGAGGTCGCGCGCCTGGCCGAGCGGCTGCGCGCCGAGCGCGCGCCGGCCTTCTCCTTCGCGCGCGCGGTCGAGGAGCTCGAGCGCCTGCTCGCGGGCGCGGACGGCGGCTCGCTCGAGCCCTTCTACGAGCGCGTGCCCGAGCCGCTGCGCGGCGCGGTCGAGCTCGTCTACGACGCGCGCGGGCGCGCGGGGTTCCGCCTGATCGAGCGCCTGCTCTACGCGAGCCCGCTCTACCAGAAGGAGGCGCAGAGCCTGGTCTTGCGCGCGCTCGAGGGCGACGCGCGGCCGTTCGTGCTCAGCACGCCGCGGCTCGAGGAGGAGGACGGGCTCGAGCTGGCGCTGCCGTTCGACCACCCGGGCCTGGCGGCGCTGTTCGCCTCGCGCCAGCGGCCGCGGCCGGCCGAGGAGCTGGCCGAGGCGCTCGCGCTCGGGCCCGAGGGCGCCGCGCGGCTGCGACCGTTCCTGCGCGCGCCCGGGGCGCGCGCGGCGGCGGCGGAGTGGAGCGCGGACGTCCCGCGCGTGCGCTACCTCGGCCACGCCTGCGTGCTGGTCGAGACGCGCGCGACCTGCATCCTGGTCGACCCGCTGCTCGGCTATCCCTCGAGCGCCGAGCCGCCGCGCCTGACGCTCGCCGACCTGCCCGCGCGCATCGACTGGGTGCTGATCACGCACGCGCACCAGGACCACGTCGTGCTCGAGACGCTGCTCGCGCTGCGCGAGCGCGTCGGCGCCGTGGTCGTCCCGCGCGCGGGCGGCGGCGCGCTCGAGGACCCCTCGCTGAAGCTCGCGCTCGAGGCCTGCGGCTTCGCGCGCGTGATCGAGCTGGGCGAGCTCGAGCGGCTGGAGGTCGAGGGCGGCGAGGTGATCGGGCTGCCCTTCCTGGGCGAGCACGGTGACCTGGCCGTGGCGACGAAGCTCGCGCACCTGGTGCGCCTGGGCGGGCGCTCGCTCGTGCTCGCGGCCGACTCCGCCAACCTCGAGCCGCGCCTGTACGAGCGCCTGCGCGATCTCGTCGGCCCGCTCGACGCGCTCTTCCTCGGCATGGAGTGCGACGGCGCGCCGATGAGCTGGCTGTACGGCGCGCTGCACACGGAGCCCCTCAAGCGCAGCCACGACCAGGCGCGCCGCCTGTGCGGCTCCGACGCCGCGCGCGGCGCGGCGATCGTCGAGCGCCTCGCCCCGCGCCGCGTCTTCGTCTACGCGATGGGGCAGGAGCCCTGGTGCCGCTTCATCACGAGCATCGAGTACACGGCCGCCTCGCGCCCGATCGTCGAGTCGGATGCGCTCGTCGCGCGCTGCCGCGCCCAGGGCATCCCGGCCGAGCGCCTGTACGGCTGCAGCGACGTCGCGCTCGGTGCCTAGTGCCGTCCTTCGGCCCATGCCAGCGACCTGGCGTGGGAAGGCTGGGCGGAGGACTGTCCGGCGCTCTGGGGACTTGCTTGTGGTGAAAATGGGCTTATTTTTACCCACGTGTTCGATAGAGCCCTGGCCCCGATCCTCCGCTCCTCGACGAAGAGCCTGCTCGTCCTCGGGCCACGTCAGGTCGGCAAGTCCACGCTGCTGCAAGCTCTCGACCCCGATCTGGTGCTCAACCTCGCGCACCCGGGCACCTACCGCGACTACGTCTCCCGACCGGAGAAGCTCGAGGGCGAGATCGCCGCGCTGCGCACGGCGCGTCCCACCGTCTTGCTGGACGAGGTCCAGCGCGTTCCGGCGTTGCTCGACCTGGCGCAAGTCCTGATCGACGCGCGGCCGAGGGCGATCCGCTTCCTGCTCTCGGGCTCCAGCGCCCGGAAGCTGCGCAGGGGGCAGGCCAACCTGCTGCCGGGCCGCATCCACCTGCACTACCTCCATCCGCTGCTGGCGGCGGAGATGGGCTCGGCGTTCGACCTCGAGACCGTGCTCGCGAGCGGAAGCCTCCCCGGCATCGTCGCCGAGACCGATGCCCGCGCGCGCGCGGCGGACCTGCGCGCGTATGCCGACACCTACCTGCGCGAGGAGATCCAGGCCGAGGCGCTGGTGCGCGACATCGGGGGCTACGCCCGCATGCTCGACCTGCTCGCCGCCGCCTCGGGCACCGTCCTCAACGTGCGCAAGCTCTGCAGCGACGCGGGCATCGCCTACGAGACCGCGCGCCGTCACGTGGAGATCCTGGAGGACACGCTGCTCGCGTTCCGCCTCCCCGCCTGGAGCGGCTCGTCCCGGGCGGCGCTCGTCAAGCATCCGAAGCTCTACCTCTTCGACCTCGGCGTGCGCAACGCGCTCCTGCGGCGACCGCTGGACCGTCCGCTGCCCGACGAGCGCGGCCTCTTGCTCGAGCACTTCGTCGCGGGCGAGCTGCACCGGCGGCGCGGAACGCTGTGGCCGGAGCTCGAGGTCTTCTACTACCGTACGCGCGGCGACCTGGAGGTCGACTTCCTCGTCCAGGCCGCTCGTCGGCTCTGGGCGGTCGAGGTCAAGGCCGCGCGCAACGTCGCGCCGGCCATGCTCTCGGGCCTGCGCCGCATCGTCGACCACGTCGACGGCCTGGAGCGCCGCATCCTGGTCTTCCTCGGGGACCGCCCGCAGAGCGTGGAGGGGATCGAGATCCTGCCGCTGGAGCGCTTCCTGAGCGAGCTGCCTTCCTAGACGCATCCCTCACCACCCCGCGGCGGAATCGCCGCATCCCTGGCACAGCTCGGCACTTCCCTCCCTCACCGGGTTCGACGACCAGTTCATGGTCGCCTCCACGCGCTTCGGTCGCGAAGCACCGATCTGCACCAGGTCTACGACGATTCAGCTCACGAGGTGGTGAGGGATGCGTCTAGCGGCGCGCGCTCAGGCGGCGGTCACGAGTCCCGCGAGCGCGACGCCGGCGTTGGCCGCGGCGTAGAGGGCGAGCGCGGGGACCAGGCGGCGGCCGGCGAGGAGCACGACGCTCGGCGCACAGGCCGCGCACAAGAGGCCGAGCGCGGGCAGGTAGAGGCGGTAGTCGTCGGGCAGGCGCAGCGCCCAGACCGAGGCCAGGAAGACGAGCGTCACGGCCAGCGTCGCGAGCGTCGCCGGGCGCAGCGCCGGCCGGGGCGCGAGGAAGAGCGCCAGCGGCAGGGGCTGGAACCACAGCGCCATCTCCAGCGCGAAGAGCCGCAGCTCGCGCGCGCTGAGCGTCGAGTACGTCGCGGCGATCCCCATCTCGCTCGTGAAGGCCGTCCAGCCCGGGACGGCGAGCACCCAGGCGAGCGCGGGCACGAGCGGCAGGAGGCCGAAGCCGAGCGCCGCGCCGGCGGCCGCGCGCCAGCGCTCGCCGCCGCGCGTCGCGAAGGCGATCAGCGCCGGCGCGGCGAGGAACGGCAGGTAGGAGAGTTTGACCAGCGGGCCCGCGACCTGCACGGCGAAGAGCCAGCGCGCGGCGCGCCGCGCGGAGGGCGCGCGCCCGCCGCCGGGGGCGCGCTCGCCGAGCGCGAGCGAGAGCCAGACGCAGGCGGTGGCGGAGAGCGCCGCGAACGGGTCGATCAGGAGCTGCACGGCGCTGCGCGCCGCGTCGACGTGCGCGGCGACCAGGATCGCGCCGCACAGCCCGGCGACGCGCGCGTCGAGGCCGCCGGCGGCCGCGGCGAGGCGCTGCGCCAGCCGCCGCACGAGCGCGACCTGCGCCAGGAAGGCGGCCGCGGTCAGCGCCGCGAAGGCGAGCGGGATCGAGCGCGTGAGCTCGCTCGCGAGCGCCAGCACGACCGGCACGAGCACCGCGGTCGGGTGCCCCTGCGTCGTCAGGTCGAGCTGCAACGCCTCGCGCGCGCCCGGCGTGCCGCGGAACCGGTCGCGGAAGCGCTCGGCGCGCACGCAGTACTGGTCGATCGAGACGAAGCCGTCGTAGCGGTTGTGCAGCGGGTCCGCGTTGCGCGCCGGGTCGGCGTGCGCCGGCGGCCGCGAGCGCTGCACGACGAGCTTCGCCGTGCCGAGCGCCAGCGTGGCCAGCGCGCACAGCGCGAGCAGGAGCGCGAGCGCGCGGGCCGACGGTGCGCCGGGGGCGCTCATCGCGCGGGGCGCGCGCCAGGGCCGCGTCGCGCGCCGGCGGCCGTGCGAGCGCTCGCCGTCACCCTCGCCGCAAGGCCTGCGTCGGGCGCAGGCGCGCGGCGCGCCAGGCCGGGATCGTGCCGCCGAGGAAGCCCAGGGCGAGCGAGAAGGCCACGGCGGCGAGCAAGACCGGCGGCGTGACGCGGAAGGCGAACGCGACCTCGGTGAAGGTCTGGAAGTTCGTCGTGCCGGTGCGGATGCCGTTCAGCGGCAGCACGAAGAGCCAGCCCGCCAGCCCGCCGAGCAGGCCGAGCAGCAGCGCCTCGAACAGGAACGAGACGAAGATCGCCAGCGGCCGGAAGCCGGTGGCGGTCAGGATGCCGATCTCGTGCGTGCGCGCGGCGATCGCGGCCAGCATCGTGTTCGTCGCCGTGAAGACGGCCGCCACGCCCATGATCACGCCCAGGATCCCGCTCAGGACGACCAGGAAGCCGGACAGGAACTCGGTCTGCGAGACGAGGTAGGCGCGCTCGGTCTTGACCGACGTCGGCGTCTGCTCGTCGTCGCGCAGGCGCTGGTCGAGCGCCTCGACGTCCGTCCCCGGCCGCAGCCGCGCCAGCACGCTGTTCGGCCCGAAGCGGTCCATGGCCTCGAGCATGCGGTCGAAGTCGGCCCAGATCTCGGAGGCCTGCGGGCCGTCGGTCTCGAAGATCCCCACGACGCGGAAGGGCGTGACGTTGATCTGGACGACGTCGCCCACCGTGCAGCCCCGGATGCGCTCGACCAGGCTGCGGCCGACGATCATCTCGTCGCTGCCGGGCGTGAAGCGCCGGCCCTCGACCAGGCGCACGTCGTCGCCGCGGATGGCGAACGTCGCGGGCTGCACGCCGCGCAGCGGCACGTTCGTCTCGCCGCCGGTGCGCTTCTCGAGGCGCACCGCCATGTAGCACTCCATGCCGGCCAGCGGCTGGCCGTCCTCGCCGACCGCGATCTCGGGCGTGCCCTTGACCAGGCGCAGCGCCGCGTCGCGCTGGAAGGCGCTCACGCCCTCGCTGGTCGCGCCCGGGCGCAGGAAGATCGCGACGTCGTCGCGACCGCCCTGACGGAAGAGCGAGGCGAAGCCCTGCTGCAGGGCGAGCACGCCCGACACCGCCGCCACCGTGGCGCCGATGCCGAGCACGGTCAGGAGCGTCGCGCTCTTGCGGACGAACAGGTTGCGCAGGGCGTAGGTGGCGGGCAGCAGCATGGGTCACTCCGTCGCGCCGAGCGCGTCGATGCAGCGCAGCCGCGCCGTGGTCCAGGCCGGCAGCAGGCCGGCGACGAGCCCCACGCCGAGCGTGACGGCCACGCCCAGCGCGACGGTCTGCGGCAGCACGGCGTAGCCCGGGAAGGTCGTGCCCAGTGCCTTGGTCAGGCTCGGCTCGAGCGCCTTCGCCAGGAACACGCCGATCCCGCCGCCGACCGCGCACAGGAAGAGCCCCTGCGCGACGAGCAGCACCGCGGTCCAGGCGTCGGTGAAGCCGAGCGCCTTCAGGATGCCGATCTCGCGCACCTGCTCGCGCGCGCTCATCAGCATCGTGTTGACCGTCGCCAGCAGGATGGCCGCCAGCACCGCGCCGCCGATCGCGCTCAGGAAGAACGGCACGCTGCCGAGCATCGACACGAACTGCTTCTGGAACTCGGCCTCGGTGGTGGACTGCACGCGCTGCGGGCCGTTGGCGTAGAGCGCGTCGATGTCGCTCATCACCGCTTGCGCCTCGGCGTCGGGCGCGAGCAGCAGGATGTAGATGCCGACGCCGGGCGTGCCGGTGACGCCCTGCTCGACCGTCTTCTCGAAGTAGTCCCAGTGGAAGAGGAGGGTCGTCTCGTCGAAGCTCGCCTGCGTCGACTCGTAGATCGCGCTCACCCGGAACTCCCAGGGCACGTCCGGGCCGTCGGGGTGGGGGAAGATCGTGGGGATCAAGGGCACCGTGTCGCCGATCTTCCAGCCGTAGCGGCGCGCCAGCGCGGCGCCGATCAAGCAGCCGCGGCGCTCGTCGAGGAAGCCCTGCGCGCTGCCATCGACGATCCGCACCTCGGGGTACATCTCGAAGAAGGTCTCGGGCGAGATCGCGAACTGCGGGAACTGGTTGCGCGGCTCCTGGTAGTAGCCCCCGAACCACTGCCACTTCGAGACCAGCGCGACGCCGGGCACGCTCGCGATGCGGCTCTCGTAGGCGAGCGGCAGGTCCACGAAGAGGCTGACCGCCGACTGCACGATGATGCGCCGCGCGCTCGCGACCTGCGCGCCGGCGCCGATCGTCGTGATCAGCGAGCGCAGCGTGCACAGGAGCAAGAGCGCGATCGCGAGCGACGCCACCGTCAGGAGCGTGCGGATCTTGTGGCGCAGGAGGTTGCGCAGCACCAGGCGCAGGAAGTCCATGGGTCGCTTCGCTCCTCAGCGCGCGGCGGCGGCGGCCTGCCTGTGCTCGATGCGGCCCAGGCGCCCCTTGTCGAGGTGCACGACCGTCTGCGCGTGCTCGGCGGCGCGTGGGTCGTGCGTCACCATCAGGACGGTCTTGCCCAGCTCGCGGTTCAGGCGCGAGACGAGCTGCATGATCTGCTCGGCCGACTCGCGGTCGAGGTCGCCGGTCGGCTCGTCGGCCAGCAGGAGCTTGGGGTCGGTCGCGATCGCGCGCGCGATCGCCACGCGCTGCTCCTGGCCGCCGGAGAGCTGGCGCGGCCGGTGGCGCGCGCGGTCGGCCAGGCCGACCAGCTCGAGCGCGTAGAGCGCGTGCTCGCGGCGCTTCTTGCGCGAGAGCGGCGTCAGGGACAGCGGCAGCTCGACGTTCTCGAGCGCGGTCAGCACCGGCACCAGGTTGAAGCCCTGGAACACGAAGCCGACGCTGAGCGCGCGCCAGCGCGAGAGCTCGGAGCCCGACAGGCTGCCCAGGTCCTCGCCGGCGACGACCACGTGGCCCGCGTCGGGCACGTCCAGCCCGCCGACCAGGTTGAGCAGCGTCGTCTTGCCCGAGCCCGACGGGCCCATCAGCGCGTAGAAGGCGCCCGCGTCCATCGCGAGGTCGAGGTCGTCGAGCACGACCAGCTCCTCCCCGCCGCGGCGGTAGCTCTTCGTCACCTTCCGGACCTGGATGATCGGTTCGCTCATGGCGGTCTCGCGGCGCGGCAGGGGAGCCGGATCGGGCGCGCGCCGCCGGGCGGGGCGCGCGGGGAGCATGGTAGCGGGGGAGCGAGCGCGGGCGCCCCCCGGGCCCGCGATCCTTCGGACGGCGGTCAGGGCACGCGCACGCGCTCGCCGTCGGCCAGCGAGGCGGGCGGGTGCAGGACGACCAGCTCGCCGTCCTCGAGCCCGCTCTCGATCAGGACGCGGCCGCCCTTCTCGGCGCCGGCCTGCACGCGGCGCAGGCGCACGACGTCGCGCTCGAGCACGAACACCGCGCGCGCGCCGTCCGCCGGGACGAGCGCGTCGGCCGGCAGGAGCACCGAGCCCGGCGGCGTGGCCTCGGCCGAGGGCGCGCCCGCGCCGGGCGAGAACACGACGCGCGCGCCCATCTCCGGGCGCAGGCGCTCGTCGGTGCGCGCGAAGGCCACGCGCACCTCGACGGTCGCCTTCTGGCGGTTCGCGGTCGGCCAGATGCGCGTCACCCGGCCGTCGTAGCGGTCGGCCGGCCAGGCGTCGAGGTAGATCGCCGCCGGCGCGTCGATCGCGACCGCGGCGATCGAGGTCTCGGGCACCTCGACCTGCACCTCGAGCGAGTCGAAGTCCACGATCGTCGCCACCGAGCCGCGGCTCTGCGCGCCCTGCGAGTTGGGCGAGACGACCTCGCCGACCTCGGCGTCCTTGAGCACCACGACGCCGTCGAAGGGCGCGCGCACGATCGTCTTGGCGAGCGTCGCGCGCGCCTGGTCGCGCTCGGCCGTCACGACGGCGATGCGCGTCTCGGCCTCGCGCACCGAGGCCTCGGCCACGGCCACGTCGGCCGCGCCGGTCGCGAGCGCGGCCTCGGCGCCCGACACGCCGGCCCCGGCGGCGCTCAGGCGCGCGGCGGCCTCGTCGCGCTCGGCCTCGGCGCGGTCGAGCTCCTCGCGCGAGGCGAAGGCGTCGCGCAGGAGCGAGGCCATGCGCTCGGCGTTCGCGCGCGCCAGGCGCAGCGTGGCCTCGGCCTCGGTGCGGCGCGCGCGCGCGGTCTCGGCGTCGGAGCGCAGCCCGTCGAGCCGGGCGCGCGCGGCCTCGGCCTGCGCGCGCGCGCGCTCCAGGCCGCTCTGCGCCGAGAGCAGGTCCGCCTCGGCGCGCCGCACGGCCGCCTCGTACTCGTCGGCGTAGAGGCGCGCGACGACGTCGCCGGCGTGCACGACCGTGCCCTCCTCGACGTTCATCTCGACGATGCGCCCGGGCGTGTCGGCCGAGAGCGCCGCGCGGTGGCGCGCGACGACGTAGCCGTTGGCGGCGGTGCCCGCGACGGCGCCGGCGGCGATCGCGCTCGAGCGCTGCACGCGCACGACCTCGACCTCGGGCAGCCGCACGCGATCGAGCGCGAGGCCGAGCGGCCGGCGGAAGAGAAACGCGCCGAGCGCGAGGAGGAGCACCAGCGCGATCCAGCCCCACGGGACGCGCCGGCGGCGCGCGCGCGCGGGCGCGGCCGGCGTGCCGGCCGCGCGGTCGATCTTCAGTCGCTCGAGGTCCAACGGGCCGCGCTCCGGGGCGGACAGGCTAGCGCCCTCGTGCGGGCGCCGGAAGCGCGCGCGCCCGGCCGATGCGCTCAGGCGCCGCCCGCGCGGGCCGCGGCGGGTGCCAGGCGCCCCGGCGCGTGCGCGTCGAGGAAGTAGCGGTGCAGGAACGGGTCGCCCGAGAGCTCGGGGTGGAAGCTCGCGGCGAGCAGGCCCGGGCTCTCGACCAGGATCGGCTCCGCGCCGCGCCGCGCGAGCACGCGCAGCGCCGGGCCGGGGCGCTCGAAGCGCGGCGCGCGGATGAAGACGCACGGGAAGCGGCGCGCGAAGGCCTCGAGCACGAGCGGCTCGACGCGCGAGTCGCGCTGCGGGCCGTGGGCGTTGCGCGCCACGGCGACGTCGAGCAACCCCAGCCGCGGCGGGCGCTGGCCCTCGTCGCGGCCGAGCAGGATCGCGCCCGCGCAGGTGCCGAAGAGCGCCAGGCGGCCGGCGCGGGAGCGCTCGACGAGCGCGGCGTCGAGGCCGAAGAGCGCGAGCAGCCGCGCCAGCGTGGTGGACTCGCCGCCGGGCAGCACGAGGTGCGTCAGCCCCTCGAGGTCGGCCGGCGCGCGCACCGCGCGCGGCGCGCAGCCGAGCGCGCGCAGCGCGGCCAGGTGCGGCTCGAAGCCGCCTTGCAGCGCCAGCACGCCGACCCCGCGCCCGGCTCCAGCCTCGCGCGCGCCGCTCACCGGCCGCGCCCCGCCAGGAGCTCGCGCTCGGACAGGGCGTCGCGCGCGATGCCGCGCATCGGCGCGCCGCTCTCGGCGCAGGCCTCGAGCACGACCTCGGGCTCGCGGAAGCGCGCCGTGGCGCGCACGATCGCGGCGGCGGTGCGCTCGGGGTCGCTCGAGCCGAACACGCCGGAGCCGACGAAGACCGCTTCGGCGCCGAGCTCCATGACGAGCGCGGCGTCGGCCGGCGTGGCGATGCCGCCGGCGGCGAAGTTGGGCACGGGCAGGCGCCCGAGCGCGCGCACGCGCGCCAGGAGCTCGCTCGAGACGCCGAGCTCGCGCGCCAGGCCGAAGAGCTCGCCCTCGTCGCAGGCGAGCGCGCGCGCGAGCTCCGCGTTCATGCGCCGCAGGTGGCGCACGGCCTCGGACACGTCGCCGGTGCCGGCCTCGCCCTTGGTGCGGATCAGCGAGGCGCCCTCGGCGATGCGCCGCAGCGCCTCGCCCAGGTCGCGCGCGCCGCACACGAAGGGCACGCGGAAGCCGCGCTTGTCGACGTGGTGCTCGTGGTCGGCGGGGGTCAGGACCTCGCTCTCGTCGATGAAGTCGACCGCCAGCGCCTCGAGCACGCGCGCCTCGG
>CADEGS010000164.1 GCA_902826945.1 uncultured bacterium
GGCTCCTCGTCCTGGCGGCGCGCGGCGTCGGCGGCGCGCTCGGCGTCTGGCTGGGCCGCGTCGCGAGCGCCGTGCGCCGCTCCCGCCGCCGCCTGGCCGACCCGATGCTGCGCGCGCGGCTGGTCGAGTTCGGCCTGGCCTCGCGCGGCGCCGCCGCGCCGGCGCTGGCCGCGGACGCCGCGCCGGGCTCGCGCTGAGCGCTACGGCGCGCCCGCGTCGATCCAGTCGCCGACCAGCGCGAGCCCGAGCGCGTCGGGCGCGTTGGAGGCGAGCGCGGGCATGCGCAGCCCGTTCGTCTCGCCCATGCGCACCCACAGGACGCTCTGGCCGCGCGCGAAGGGCTCGACGCGCGCGGGGAGCCCGAGCGTGCTCGCCGTCGGCGGGACGCCGATCGCGCGCATCGCCAGGCGGTCCACGCTCGCGCGCAGGTCGAGGTCGGTGCCGGTCGCGCCGCCCGGGCGGTGGCAGTGCGCGCAGTTCGCCTCCAGGTAGGCCCGCGCGCGCGGCGCGAGCCCGGCGCCCGGGTCGGCGGGGTCGGCCAGCGCGTCGTGCTGGCCCGCCGCGCCGATCGAGGCGCCGAACAGGCCGACGTGGTTCCAGGCGCGCAGCTGGTTGTCCTCGACCGGGCCGTAGTCGAACGAGCGGTTGAGCTGCGCCGTGCGCACGCCGAGCACGCGCCCGGCCGCGGCGTTGTGGCAGGCGAGGCAGTCGGTGCGGCTCGGGTAGTAGAAGGAGCGCAGCTCCGCGCCGCCCTGGCCGTCGTCGACGAGCAGCGACTCGAAGGCCGATCCCTCGAGCAGATCCGCGTCGGTCTGGCCCGGGTTCCAGCGGTAGGTGACGCCCTGCCAGCCGCTCGCGTCGTGGACGAGCACGCGCGTCTCGAGCCGGCGCAGCGCCTGCGACGCGAGCGTGACCTCGAAGTGCTTCACGAGCACCGTGCCGAGCGGGAACGTCCACGCGCCGGTCGCGTCGAAGCCGATCGTCTCCGCGTCCGGCACGCCGATCCAGCGCCGCTTGGCCGCGCCGTCGGACCACAAGGGCGCGTTCACGTCGTACTCGATCAGGCCCGCGGCCGGCGCGAGCGTCGCCAGGTCGGCGAAGAGGCCGGTCTGCGAGAGCAGCGCGGGCGGCATGGACGCGCTCGGCGGGGCCGCGGGCGCGGCGAGCCGGTGCACGCGCTCGTCGCCGAGGCAGGCGATCAGGAGCTCGCCGTCCTCGTCCGCAGCGAAGCTGACCGGGAAGGGCACGCCGCTCGCCACCAGCGCGTCGGAGACGACGCTCGTGCCGTTCCAGTCGAGCGCGCGCACGCTGCCGCCCCAGTCGGCGTAGACGTAGCGGCCGACGAGCTCGGGGTGCGCGCTGCCGCGGTAGACGCGCCCGCCGACGATCGAGCCGCCGCCGTGCGACGAGTAGACGTGCACGGGCGCCTCGAAGGCCGAGGGCGGCAAGCCGCCGGGATTGTCGTTCGAGCGGTCGCCCTCGAACACCGGCCAGCCGTAGTTGCCGCCGGCCACGACGACGTCGACCTCCTCGACCTCGTCCGCGCCCGCGTCGGCGACCCACAGCTCGCCCGTCGTCTCGTCGAAGGCGATGCGCCAGGGGTTGCGGAAGCCGAGCGCGAACACCTCGGGCGCCGCGCCGCCCACGCCGACGAACGGGTTGTCGAGCGGCACGCTGCCGTCGTCCGCCAGGCGCAGGATCTTGCCCAGCAGGCTGCCCGGGTCCTGCGCGCTGGCCGCGCTCGTGCCGTCTCCGCTCGAGACGTACAGCCGGCCGTCGGGACCGAAGGCGAGCGAGCCGCCGCAGTGGAAGCCCGCCGGCCGGTCGAACTCGAGCAGCACCGTCTCGGTCAGCGGATCGACCGGGCCCATGCCCGGCGGCGGCGCGACGAAGCGCGACACGCGCGAGCGCAGCGGCCCGCTCGTCGTGTAGCAGAGATAGAAGGTCCGGTTCGCCGCGAAGGACGGGTGGAAGGCGATCCCGAGCAGCCCCTCCTCGCCGCCCGCCTGCGAGACGCGGTCGGTGACGTCGAGGAAGACCGCGGCCGCGCTCGTCCCCGGGTCGTCGTCGAAGGCGACCACGCGGCCGGGCTGCTCGAGCGCGTAGAGCGTGCCGCTGCCGTCGCCGGCGCTCGCGACCTGCACGGTGCGCAGCGCGAGCGCGGGGAAGGCCGGCTCGGAGACGAGCAGCGCCGGCGCGGCGACGCCGCTGCCGAGCGCGAGCGCCGCGAGCGGCTCGCGCGCGTCGAGGCCGAAGGGCGCCCCGCCCGACCCGCCGCCGCCCCCGCCGCCGCCGCAGGCGCCGAGCAGAGCCAGGAAGAGGAGCGGGCGGACGCTCGCCGGAGCGGGCGGGATGGCGCGGTGGGACGCCGGGGGCCGGGTCAGGTCGCGGCGGGGCATGCAGGCTCTTTCGTCCGCTCGCCGCGCGAACTGAGGGACCCTTCCGGCGGGCCCGGGGACGGGTGGCGGGCGGGGCCCGCGCCCGATCGGGCCAGCCTGCGGGGCCTCCGCGGCCGTTCCGTGGATCCGCGCGTGAAGCCGGGGCTCCCTTTCCGCTGGCTCCTGCGCCGGGCATCGGGCCCGGAGGAGACCAAGAACGCCATGACCAGCCGAGCCAGGGACGAGGAATCCGAGATCGTGGGCAAGGGCGACCTGCGGGCCGCCGTGAAGCGCCTGTCCAAGGGCCCCATGCACTTCGCGATCGGGACCACGAAGGGCCGCGAGCCCGTGCTCCTGATGCACAAGACGAAGAGCGCGCGCGCCCTCGCGCGCGAGCTGAAGGAGGAGCACGGCGCCGCGCAGGCCACGCACGGCGTCGCGAGCGGCGAGGGCGACGAGCTGGTGCTCGACGTGGAGGGGCCGCGGCTCGGCGGCATGCAGAAGCTCGTCAAGCTGGCGCTGAAGAAGGAGCGCATCACGACCTTCGCGCGCACGCGGGTGCGCGTGGACGGCGAGGAGGAGGAGGACGGGGACGAGGACGGCGTCACGCGCTACCCGACGGGGGTCGCGATCGAGCGCGACCCCTCGCTCGACGACGAGGGCGGGCGCCTCGACGCCGGGCTGGCGGCGCTGCGCGACTCGATCGCCGGGCGCGGCGGGCTCGTCTCGGGGCTCCTGCCGCGCCTGGGCCAGGCCTCGGCCGAGGAGCGCGCCGCGCTGATCGCCTACTGCCGCGACTGCGCCGAGCTCGAGAAGCGCTCGCGCGGGTGCGGCGATCGCTCGCTGGAGACGCTCGGCAAGAGCTGCGGCGAGCGCGCGCGCAAGATCGCGGGGATGCTGAAGAGCGGCAACGGCGGCGGAGCGCGCCCCGCGCCGCCGCCCGCGCCCGCCTGCGCGGCGCTGGGCGGCTCGGTGGGCCAGGGCGGCGCGAACCGCCAGGCGGACGTCGCGCACGTGCAGCAGCTCCTGGTCGACCACGGCCTGCGCGTCCTGGTGGACGGCAAGTGCGGTCCGGCGACGATCGCGGCCATCCGCGCGTTCCAGGCGAAGCACCTCGGCATGGCCGACGGGCTGGTCGAGCCCGGGCGCAACACCTACCGCGCGCTGTGCGGCCAGGCGCCCGCCACGCCTCCCAAGGGCGGCGGCGCGTACCCGCGGCAACCGGGCTATCCCCAGCAGCCCTACGGCCGCCCACCGCGCGAGCTCGAGCGCCCGGGCGTCGCGCAGCCGCTCGGCTACGCCGTCGAGGGCGACGCGCGCGCGTACGAAGGCACGCTCTACCGCTCGCAGGGTCCCGACGGCGAGGTCAGCGTGCTCTCCGGCTCGATCGAGGGTGACGACCGCGGCTTCAGCGCCTCCGGTCACATCGCGCGCGTCGAGGGCGACGGCACGACCTCCACGCTCGGCGCCGGCGAGGTGCGCGGGGGGTACATCGAGGACGGCGACCGGTGGTGGGCCGGCGGGAAGGCCGGCGCGGCGGGCGCGAAGGAGGAGTACGACTTCTCGCGCTACGGCCCCGACGGCGCGGTCCTGAAGGCCGAAGGGGCGGCGGGCACGGCGGGCGCCGACGCCTGGGTCAGCGACGAGGGCGCCGCGCTCGGCCTGGGCGCCAACGCGGGCGAGGGCTCGGTCACGCTCGGCTCGCAGGGCACCGGCCACCGCGACGGGACGGTGCGCGTCGGCGTGGGCGAGGGCGTGGGCCTCGCCGGCCGCCTGCACTGGGGCGACGCCGACAAGGACGGCAACCGCGAGTTCGGCGTCGGCGGCGACGTCGGCCCGGTCTCCTTCGACGTCAAGACCGAGGACCCGCTGCGCTGGGTCGGCGAGAACAACGGCCCGCTGGGCCCGCTGAACACCGTGATCGGCCAGGTCGACGACTCGAACATGACGAACGACGCGCTGCGCGCCGCCGAGGACGCGGGCCGCGCGATCGGCGGCGCGGTGTCGGACCTGTTCGGCGCATGAGCGCGAGAGCCGCGGCGAGGGCGAGCGCTCGCTCAGCCCTCGCCGCCGGCGTCCCGCAGGCGCGGCTCGGCGAGCTTGCGCACCTTCATCCAGGCGCGCTGGTGGAGCTGCTGGGCCGCGTGCAGCGAGTCGCGGCCGAGCGCGCGCGCCACTTCTTCCCACGGCGCGCCGCAGAAGTCGCGCAGCACGATCGCCTCGCGGTACTCGGGCGGGAGCGCGGCGACGGCCTCGTCGAGGATCTCGCGCAGCTCCTGGCGCATGGCGCGCTCGGGCGGCGCGGTCTCGCTGGCGGCGACGCGCTCGGCCAGGCCGCCCGCGGCGGACGCGCTCGATGCCTGCGCCTCCTCGCGGCCGGCGTCGCGCTTCTGCGCGTGGGCGCGGTCGTGCTGGTCGCGGATGCGGTTCGTCGCGACGCGCGCGAGCCAGGGCACGAGGTCGCCCGCCGAGGCGAGCTGCACGCGCCCCACGTCCTCGACCAGCGCCTGGTAGGTCTCCTGCACGATGTCGCCCGACTCGAGGAAGCGCCGCATGCCGGCGCCGAGGCGGATGCGCACGATGCGCTGCAGCTCGTCGTGGTGCCGGCGCACGAGCTCGCCGAGCGCGCCGCGATCGCCGTCGCGCGCGCGCGCGAGGAGCGCCAGCGATGCCTCGAGCTCCCCGGCGGGCCGTGGGCCGGGGCAGGAGGAGAGGAGCGGATCCTGGCTCGCGTCCAAGCGAAGTCGCGCGGGAGAGCGCTCGTGCGCTCCCGCTCCCCCAGGCTAGCCCCGGCGGAGCGGGGTTAGAATCGGCCTCCCGCCGACCAGAGCGGCCAAGGCAGGCGCCGTGTCCTCCGACCCTTCGCTCGAGTCGCGCGCCGAGATCCTGTTCGCGGACCTCGTGCTCGAGCGGCCCGACGCCGGCGAGGCCGAAGTCGAGGCGCTGTGCGCCGCGCACCCCGCGCTCGCGGACGAGCTGCGCCGCCTCGCGGGCCAGCGCCGCCGGCTGGGGACGCTGCTCGAGGAGCGCGCGCGCTCGCGCACGCCGCTCGCCGCCGAGCGCTCCGGCGCGGCCGCGCAGCAAGACGCCGCCCGCGCGCCCGAGGTCGGCCGCCCCGGCCAGCACCTCGCGCAGTTCGAGCTCGTGCGCCTGCTCGGGCGCGGCGGGATGGGCGAGGTGTGGGAGGCGATCGACCGCTCGCTCGGGCGGCGCGTCGCGCTCAAGCTCCTGCGCTCGGCGCTGGGCTCGTCGAGCGGCGGCTCGTCGCTCGAGCGCTCGCGCTTCCGGCGCGAGGCCGAGGCCGCCGGACGGCTGACGCACCGCGGCGTCGTCGCCGTGCTCAGCGTCGGCGAGTGCGAGGGGCGGCGCTTCATCGCGCAGGAGCTCGTCCCCGGCGGGCGCACGCTGCGCGACCTGCTCGAGGAGCGCCGGCGCACGGGCGAGCTCGGCCTCGACCACCACCGGCGCGTAGCCGAGCTCTTCCTCGCGCTGACCGACGCGCTCGCCGCGGCGCACGCCGCGGGCGTGGTGCACCGCGACCTGAAGCCGCAGAACATCCTGCTCGCACCCGACGGCACGCCCAAGGTCGCCGACTTCGGCCTGGCGCGGCTCGAGGGCGACGCGTCGCTCTCGCGGAGCGGCGACTTCGTCGGGACGTACTACTACGCGAGCCCCGAGCAGGTGCAGCCCGGCATGCGTCCCGTGGACGAGCGCAGCGACGTCTTCGCGCTGGGGGTGACGCTCTACGAGTGCCTGACCTTGCGGCGCCCGTTCGAGGGCGACTCGATCCGGCGCGTCGTCGGCGCGATCGTCTCGCTCGACCCGCCCGACCCGCGGCGAATCTTCTCGCGCGTGCCGGACGACCTGGCCGTGATCTGCCTGAAGGCGCTCGAGAAGCGGCCCGAGGCGCGCTACGCGAGCATGGCCGCCTTCCGCGAGGACCTGCGCCGCCACCTCGCGAACGAGCCGATCCTGGCGCGCCCGCCCTCGCTCGCGCGGCGCGCGCAGAAGTGGGTGCTGCGGCACCCGACGCGCAGCACGGCGCTCGCGCTCGGGATCGCGGCCTTCGCGCTGGTCGCGGCGCTCTTCGTGCGCGCGGCGCGGGCGCGCGACCAGGCGCTCGCGGCGCAGGAGCGCGAGGCGGGCGCGAACGAGCGGCTCTCGCGCGCGAACGCCGCGCTCGAGGAGGCGCGCGACGCCGCGCTGCGGAGCGCCCGCGAGGCCAGCGCCGCCGCGGACCAGGCGCGCCGCGAGGGCCAGATGCGCGAGGTGGTCGCGCGCTTCCTGACCGACCTCTTCTCGGCCTCGAACCCCGAGCTGGTCGGCGTCGAGAACCCGAGCGCGCGCGACCTGCTCGCGAGCGGCGTCGCGCGCCTGGAGACGGACCGCGAGCTCGACCCCGAGGTGCGCGCGCGCCTCCTGGCGACGATCGGCGCCGTGCACGAGAAGCTCGGCCTCTACCGCGAGGCGCGCGCGGAGTGCGGGCAGGCGTGGGCGTACTGGCGTGAGCGCGGCGAGCCCGAGCACCCCGAGGCGCGCTCCGCGCGCATGCGCCTGGCGAACGTGCACATGGCGCTCGGCGAGCTGGTCGAGGGCGAGGCGCTGCTCGCGGGCCTCGCGGCGGAGCTGCGCGCCGACCCGTCGTTCCAGGCCGACGTGGCCTGGATCGTGCTCGACTCGCTGGCCAACCTGCGCGTGCACCAGTCGCGCTTCGACGAGGCGCGCGAGCTCCTGGAGGAGGTCGCGCTGCGCGCCGCGGCGCTCTTCGGCGACGGCTCGATCGAGCTCATGAGCGTGCTGACCGACCAGGGGCAGCTCGAGCTCGCCGCCGGCCGGCTCGACGTCGCCGAGGCGCACCTGCGCGAGGCGCTCGCGGTCGGCCGCTTCTACCTCGCGACCGCCAACCCGATGGCGCTCGCCGCGGTGAACGGCCTGGGGCTGGTCATGACCGAGGCCGGGCGCTTCGACGAGGCCGAGGCGCTCTTCCTCGAGCTCCTCGACGACCTCGGCCGGCGCCTGCCGCCGGACCACCCGAGCCTCTTCACCGTGCAGAACAACCTCGCGCGCGTGTGGGAGGCGAAGGGCGACCTCGCCTCGGCCGCGGCGCTCTACCGCGAGGTCGCCGAGGCGCGCTCGGCGAGCGTCGGCCGGCGCGACGCGGGCACGCTGACGGCGCTCGGCAACCTCGGCGCGTGCCTGGCGAGGCAGGGCGAGCTGGCCGAGGCGGAAACGCTCCACCGCGAGGTGCTCGCCGCGCGCCTCGCGACGCAGGGCCCCGACGCGCAGGCCACCCTGAGCAGCCGCAACAACCTGGCCTACGTCCTCTTCCGCCAGGGCCGCCTGCAGGAGGCGCTCGAGCAGCAGAGCGAGGCCGTCGCGCGCACGCCGCCCGAGGAACCCTCGCGCGGCGGCCGCGCGCGGCTCCTGGCCGACATCCAGGCCGCGCTGGCGAGCGCCGCGCAGCCCGCCGGTGGTGGCGGCGGCTGAGCGCCGGAGGGTCTCACCACACCTGCACGCGCTCGTCGGGCGCGAGCCAGAGCGTCGCCCCCGGCCGGACGTCGAAGGCGTCGTACCAGGCGTCGAGGTTGCGCACGGTGCGTACGCGGCACGAGGCCGGCGCGTGGCCGTCGGTGAGCAGCCGCACGCGCAGCGCTTGCTCGCGCAGCTTCGAGCGCCAGACCTGCCCGTAGGAGAGGAAGAAGCGCTGCTCGGGCGTGAAGCCGCCCAGGACGCGCGCGGGCTTGCCGCGCTGCGAGCGGCGCCAGCCGTCGAAGGCGGTGGCGAGGCCGGCCACGTCGGCGATGTTCTCGCCCAGGGTCAGCGTGCCGTTCACGGCCAGGTCGGAGAGCGGCCGGTAGGCGTCGTACTGCGCGACGAGCGCCGCCGAGGCGGCCTCGAAGCGCGCCAGGTCCTCGGGCGTCCACCAGTTCGCGAGGCGCCCGTGCTCGTCGAAGAGCGCGCCGCTCGAGTCGAAGCTGTGGCTGATCTCGTGGCCGATCACCGCGCCGATGGCGCCGTAGTTGACCGCGTCGTCGGCCGCCGCGTCGAAGAAGGGCGCCTCGAGGATCGCGGCGGGGAAGAGCAGGCGGTTCTCGATCGGGATGTTGAGCGCGTTGACCTCGTGCGGCAGCAGGAACCACTCGTCGTGGTCTGCGGGCCGGCCGAGCTTGGCGAGCTCGCGCTCGTAGCGGAAGCGCTCGGCGCGCTCGGCGTTGCCCAGCGCGTCGTCGCGGCGCACGACCAGCCCCGAGACGTCGTGCCAGCGCTCGGGATGGCCGACCGCGACCTTCATCGTGGCGAGCTTGGCGCGCGCGTGCTTCTTCGTCTCCGCGGCCATCCAGTCGAGCCGGTCGATGCGCTCGCCGAAGGCCGCCAGCAGGTCGGCGACCATCGCCTCGGCGCGCGCCTTCGTCTCGGGCGGGAAGTGGCGCTCGACGTACAGCCGGCCGAGCGCCTCGCCCAGCGCGCCGTCCACCGCGACGAGCGCGCGCCGCCAGCGCGGCGCCTCTTCGGGCCTGCCGTCCAGCACGGCGCCGTAGAACGCGAAGCTCTCGTCGGCGAAGGCGCGCGGCAGGAGCGGCGACGCGCGCTCGAGCGCGCGGAACGCGAGGTACTCCTTCCAGACCGCGAGCGGCTGGCTCGCGACGAGCGCCGCGATGCCGCTCGCCGCGCCCGGCTGCCAGACGAAGAAGCGGTCCTGGCCGGCGAGCCCTGCGCCGGCAAGGAACGCTTCCCAGTCGAGCCCCGGAGCCTGCGCGGCGAAGTCCGCGCGCCTCCAGACGTTGGCGCCCTTCTTGACGTCGGCCGTGTCCTCGGCGCTCGCGTGCACGCGCGCGATCGCGACCTCGAGCGCCAGGATGCGGTCGGCGGCCGCCTGCGCGTCCTGGTTGCCGGCGAGCGCGAGCACGCGCACCGCGTGCTCGCGGTAGCGCTGGCGCGTCTCGGCCATGTCGTCGTCGAGGTAGAAGCTGCGCTCGGGCATCCCGAGCCCGCCCTGCACGAGGTAAGGCGCGGTCGCCTCGGGCCGCTCGAGGTCCTGCGTCACCCACAGCCCGAACAGGCGGTCGGTCGTCCAGTCGGTGGCGTTCAGGAGGTCGACGTCGGCGCGCAGCGTCGTGCCGAGGTAGCGCGCCAGCGCGCGCGCGTCGCGCAGGCCGGCGATCGCGTCGAGCTCGCCCCGCAGCGGCTCCAGCCCGCGCGCCTCGATCGCGTCCGCGTCCATCCAGGCCGCGAAGAAGTCGCCGATCTGCTTGCGCGCTCCCTGCGCGCGCGGATCGCCGGCCGCCTCCTCGACGATCGCGCGCGTGCGCCGCTTGGCCAGGTCGTCCACGATCGAGAAGCTCGACCACACCGAGCGGTCAGGCGGGATCTCGGTGCGCTCGAGCCACGCGCCGTTCGCGTACGCGAAGAAGTCGTCGCCCGGCGCGACCGCAGGCTCCATCCCGTCGAGGTCGAGCCCGAAGGCGCCGATCGCGGGCTGCGCGTCCAGCGCAGGAGCTCCGTTCGCGGGCGTGCGGGCCTGGCAGCCGGCGACGAAGAGCGCGGGCGCGAGCAGCGCGACGAGCGCAGGGGACGGACGGACGGAGCGAGACGAACGGTCGGCGTGCATGCGATACCCCTGCGGCCTCACGGGACGAGGGCGAGCCCGCTCCGGCCGCACTCCAGGCGCGTCCCCGGGCTCGCTCGCGGAGCAGCGTAGCAGCGACCGCCCGCGCGCGCGGCCGGAGCCGGCAATCCACCCGAGTCCGCGAGCCGGGTGACAACCGA
>CADEGS010000165.1 GCA_902826945.1 uncultured bacterium
CGCCAGCAGCGCCCCCGCGACCCACTCGAGCGAGCGCGCCGCGGCCAGCCCGACGCGCTCGAGCCAGCCCGGCCAGCCGGACGCGCTCTCCCGCAGCCGCTCGAGCCGCACGGCCTGGCTCAGGCCGGCGTCCAGCCAGCGGTCGACCCGCTCGAAGAGCCAGGCGCCCGCGACGAGCAGGAGCGCGCTCGTCAGCACGAAGGGCGGCACCAGCCAGCGCACGACGCCGCGCGTCGTGACGAGGAACCACACGCCGCGCGGCAGCGCCGCCAGCGCCGGGCCGAGCCCGCTGGCCGCGCCGCGCAGGGGCGCGCGCAGGGACGGCTCGAGCGGGGCGCCGCCGCAGTGCGGGCAGGTCGCTTCCGGCGCGTGGAACCCGCACAGGGGGCACGGCACCGGCTCGCCCTCGGCCGGGACGGCGGAAGACGCGCCCGGCCGCGGCGCGCGCGGGAGGTGGGGGCCGGGACTCACGGTCGGGGCGGGCGTGCGGCCCGATTGCTACACTCTGCGATCTTCTCCACGCCGCGCGAGACCCTACACCAGAGGGGCGCGCGGCGGCGCATCGCGCTCCGCCCGGCCCCCGCGGCCCACGCCACCCCAGCGATCCGGACCGACCTCATGGACTCCTTCCGCGCCCTGGACTTCCTCGACCTCGACGACCAGTTCTCCGAGGAGGAGCGCATGGTGCGCGACACCGTGCGCGGCTGGGTGAGCGAGCGCTTCCTGCCGCTCGTCATGGAGCACTACGAGGCCGGCACCTTCCCGATGGAGCTGACGCCGGAGCTGGCCGAGCTCGGCGTGTTCGGGCCGACGCTCCCGGAGAAGTACGGCTGCGCGGGCATGAACAGCGTCTGCTACGGGCTGATCTGCCAGGAGCTCGAGCGCGGCGACTCGGGCCTGCGCTCGTACGTCTCGGTGCAGGGGTCGCTCGTGATGTTCCCGATCCACGCCTACGGCAGCGACGAGCAGAAGGACCGCTGGCTGCCGCTGCTCGCGAGCGGGCAGGCGATCGGCTGCTTCGGCCTGACCGAGCCCGACTTCGGCTCGAACCCGGGCGGCATGCTGACGACGGCCAAGCGGGACGGCGGCGACTGGATCCTCGACGGGCGCAAGATGTGGATCACGAACGGCACGATCTCCGACGTGGCGATCGTGTGGGCGCGCGCCAAGGAGGGCATCCGCGGCTTCCTGGTCGAGCGCGGGACGCCCGGATTCAGCGCGCCGGAGCAGAAGCACAAGTGGAGCCTGCGCGCCTCGATCACCTCGGAGCTCGTGCTCGACGGCGTGCGCGTGCCGGACTCCGCCCGCCTGCCGGGCGCCGAGGGCCTGCGCGCGCCGCTCTCGTGCCTGACGCAGGCGCGCTACGGCATCGCCTGGGGCGGCGTGGGCGCGGCCATGGCCTGCTTCGACGAAGCGCTGCGCTACGCCAAGGAGCGCATCGTCTTCGACAAGCCGCTGGCGGGCTTCCAGATCCCGCAGAAGAAGCTGGCCGACGTCGCGACCGACATCACGCTCGCGCAGCTCATGGCCCTGCGCCTGGGGCGCATGAAGGACGCCGGCGCCATGCAGCACCAGCACGTGTCGATGGCCAAGCGCAACAACGTGGCCATGGCGCTGAACGCCGCGCGCGTGCTGCGCGACATGCTGGGCGCGAACGGCATCACGCTCGAGTACGCGATCGGCCGCCACATGACCAACCTCGAGTCGGTGTACACCTACGAGGGGACGCACGACATCCACACCCTGGCCATCGGGGAGTCCCTGACGGGCATCCCCGCCTACCGCTAGCCGCCATGGTCGATCCGCGAGCGGGCCTGCGCTACGTCGTCAGCAACTTCGGCTTCGGCTGGGCCGTCCAGGACACCGGCGAGCGCGTGGCCTACGAGCGCCCGGGCAAGACGAAGAAGACCGAGTCCTCGAGCAACCCGCGCAACGCGCGCACGCTCGAGGTCTTCCCGACCCGCGCGCAGGCGCAGGCGCTGGCCGACGACCTGAACGCCGGCCGCTCCAAGGCCGGCTGACGCTCTCAGGCCAGCGCGCCGGCCATCCCGACCCCGAGCCAGGTCGCCAGGGCGGCGCACACGACGAGCACGAGCGCGCCGGCGCGGCGCAGGCGCGGCGCCTGCCACCACATCGCGAGCCCGCTCAGCGCCCAGCCGACCATGGCCAGCGCCATCGCGTCCACGACCCACGACCAGGCGCGCGGGGCGCCGCTCTTGCCGGTGCGCCCGTGGGTCGTGTGCAGGTGCAGGAAGAGGTCGAGCGGGTCGCTCGCGCCCGCCTCCTCGGCCGGGCGCGCGCGCAGCGCGCCGTCGGCGGGGTCGTGCTCGACGACCCAGCGCCGCTCGCCCTCGCGCACGCCGAAGGCGAGCCGCGGCGCGTCGCGCAGGCGCGGGCGCACGTCGGCCGCCGCGAGCTCGGACAGGAGCGCCTGCGCCTCGGCGCGCGGCACCCAGCCCTCGAGCGCGGCCGCGTCCAGGCCGGCCAGGAAGGCCGGCGGCTCGGGCTCCGGCGCGGCGGGCCCGGCGCGCCACGCGCCGCGCGAGCCGTCGGGCTCGAGCGTGAGCGTGTGGCGCTCGCTGGCGCCGTTCCCCTGGAACACGAAGCGCCCGAGCAGGCGCGGCGACGGGTCGCAGCGCTCGAGCTCCGGCGCGCGCTCGCGCAGAGCGGCGAGCAGCGCGTCCGCGAGCGCCGCCGCGTCCGGCGCGCCGGCGGGCAAGAGCCGCGCGCGCTCCGCGGCCGACAGCTCGCGCTCGCGCGCGTCGGCGAACGCCGCGTGGTGGTTGAACACGAAGGCCGTCGCGCCGTAGAGCAGCACCCACGGCGCGAGGAACAGCCCCGAGAAGAGGTGCGCGCGGCGCAGGAGGAGCATCGGCCGCAGCGCCGGCGCGCGCCGGCGCGCGGCGCGCGCCGGCGGCGGCGCCAGGGTCGCCGGGCTCATCGCAGCACGTGCCGCGCGACGTCGCGCACGCTCGCCACGCGCTGCGCGGGGTGCACCAGGGCCACCTGCACGAGCGGGCGCTCGTGGTGCGTGGAGACGAGCAGCAGGCGGTCGCCGAAGGCGGCCATGCGCAGGTGGCGCGCCTCGATCGGGAGCTCCTCGACGAGGACGGACCACGCGCCGCTCTCGGGGTCGAAGACCTCGATCGAGGGATCGGGGCGCAGCCCCTCGCCGCGGTCCGACGAGCCGCCGGCGAGGTACAGCCGCCCGCCGAGCGCGACGAGCTCGGGCGAGATGCGCGGCGCGCGCGGCGAGGGGATCGTCGCCCACGAGAGCGACGCCAGGTCGAGCACGTCGCAGCGCTCGACGCGCTCGAAGTCCTCGCGCATGCCGCCGACGAGGTAGACCCGGCCGTCGAGCTCCGCCATGCCGAAGGCGCGGCGCGGGCCGGGCAGCACGAGGCCGTTCGGCGCGAAGCCCGTGCCCTCGGCGGCGGGGCGCCACGCGGCGACCTCGAGCACGTGGTGGAAGCTCGCGTCCTCCCCGCGCGCGGGGTCGAAGTCCAGGCCGCCCAGCGCCCAGATCTCCTCGCCGTGGAGCAGCAGGCCGGCCTGGCTGCGCGGGACGTCGAGCGTGCCGGAGAGCACGCTCCACTCGTCGTAGCGGAAGTCGTAGCGCAGGATCGCGTCCTGCGTGCGCGCCGCCTCGCCGTCGTGCCCGAATCCGCCGATCGCCCAGGCCGACTGGCCGTCGGCGGCGAGCACGGTCTGCAGGCTCTGGCGCGCGGCCGGCAGCGGCTGCGAGCGCGACCAGGTCAGGCCCGCCAGGTCGAGCGCGAAGCTCTCGGCGACGAAGCTCTCGGGCCGGAAGTCGTGCTGCTCGAGCGTGCGGTTGCCGCCGAACAGGCACAGCGCGTTGGCGCGCAGGAGGAGCCCCTGGCGGTTCTTCGCCGCGCCCGGAGCGGGGAGCGTCCAGACGTGCACGCCGGGCGCGGCGGGCGCGGCGTCCAGCCGCACGCTCTCGACGTGGCGCACGCGGCCGCCGCGCGCGATGCCGCCGAGCGCGACCAGCTCGTGCTCGTCCGGCGCGACGAGCTGGTGGAAGAAGCGCGGGAAGGCGAGCGAGGTCACGGCGTGCCACTGCGCCTCGCCCGGGCGCCAGCGGTAGACGACGCCGCCGCCGGCGCTGGCGTACACGTCGGGTCCGGCGCAGACCGCGGACAGCCCGAAGCCGGGCTCGGGGAAGTCCGGGCCGCGCGTCCAGGCGCCGCTCGCGACCTCCAGCGCGTCGACGCGGCTCGAGACGCCCTCGTCGGCGTCGAAGCCGCCGATCGCGAACACGTGCGTGGCGCTCGCGCAGGCGCCCAGCGCGCGCCGCCGGAACGGGGCGGGGACGCGCGTCCAGCCCGCCTCCGGCGCGCCGAGGTCGAGCGTCAAGGCATCCTCGAGCCAGAGCGGGTCGGGCGCCTCCGCGTCGGCGGCGACGGCCGGCGAGAGCGTCCAGCCGCCGCACACGACCAGCCGGTCGCCGCACACCGCGGCCGCGTGCGAGGAGCGCCGCTCGGGCAGCGGCGGCAGCGCCTCCCAGGCGTCCGCGAGCGGGTCGTAGCGCGCGACCTCGTCGATCGAGCGCAGCGCCTGCGGCTCGCCCGGCGCGTTGTCCACGACCATCCCGCCGGCGCGCAAGAGCGCGTGCTCGTGGGCGACGAGCGGCGCCCCCTGCATCGCTCCGGCGCTCGCCAGGATCTGCCACGAGCCGTCGGCCGTGCTCAGGCGCAGGAAGAGGTCGGACTGGCCCGTGCGGTCGTACTCGTGCGGCGTGCCGTGGTAGCCCCCGAGCACGTAGATCGAGCCGTCCAGCGCGGCGGCGCCGAAGCTCGTCTCGGCGCGCGGCAAGAGGCCGAGGAACGACGTGGCCGCGGTCGGGAGCTCGCAGGCGATCGGCTCCTCCGGGCGCTCGCTCGTCATCTCGCCGTCCTGGGGCGCGTGCAGCGGCAGCGCGACCAGGGCCAGAGCATACAGGGATCGGGGGTCTCGCTTCATGGCGCGGATCGTCGTGGGTGGGGACGGCGCGGCAGGGACGCTCGGCGCGTCCCTGCCGCGCCGTCGTTCACTGCTGGTTGAGCCAGAGCTCGTCGTGGAAGTCGAACTGGAACAGGTTCCCGGAGTTGGCCAGGTAGAGATCCAGGTCGCCGTCGCGGTCGATGTCCTCGAGCGCGACGTCGGCGACGATGAACTTGCCGGGCAGGAAGGTCGTGTCGACCGCGAACAGCCCGGTCGTTCCGCCCTGGGCGCCGCCCTGGTTCACGAGCAGCACGCTCTCGCCGTCGGTCGGGCCCATCATGCCCGGCAGCTCGTGGATGCCGCACAGGATGTCCAGGTCGCCGTCGCCGTCGAAGTCGCCGGCGTCCGCGGCAATGCGCACGCTCGTCACGGGACCGAACGACCCGGGCAGGTCGGAAGACGCATCGACGAAGGCCGGGAGGCCGGCCACCGTCGTCCGGTTCTCCAGCAGGTTGTGCCCGGTCGTGTCGGTGAAGAGGTTGTTCGCGACGAACAGGTCGAGGTCGCCGTCGGCGTCGAAGTCGCCCATGGCCACGTCGAAGCTGTCGTCCACCTCGGCGGGCAGCGCCGCGAGGGCCTCGCTGAAGCCCGCGCTGCCGTCGTTGACGAACACGCGGTTCTGGATGCCCGCCCCGCACAGGAAGACGTCGAGGTCGCCGTCGCCGTCGAGATCGCCGACCGCCAGGCTCCCGCTGGAGGTGTGAGGCACGGTCGGAGGCGTCGTGGGGAAGGAGAATCCCTCCAGGAACACGCCCTGCCGGCCGCCTTGCAGGCCACCCTGGTTCAGGTAGAGCGTCAGCGGATCGGGCGTCTCGGCCGGGTGGTCGAAGTCCTGGCGGCTGAGCACGAAGAGGTCCAGGTCGCCGTCGCCGTCCGCGTCGCCGAAGACAGCGTCGAGCGGCGTCCCGCGGCCGGCCGGGACCGACGCGACCGGGCACGTGCCCACGAGGCAGCCGGGGACGAGGTCCAGGAAGGGGCCGCCGGGGTGCTGCGCCAGCGCGGGCAACCCGAAATAGAACGAGCCCGTGCCGTCGTTCAGGAGCAGGAGATTCGGCGCCGGCGCGCTCGCGCCGAACCCGCCGCCGAGGAACAGGTCCGGGAGCTGGTCGCCGTTCACGTCACCGATCGCGACGCAAGCCGTCGGCCGCTGGGCGGCGGCGGGCAGGTTGGTGCCCTCGTACGAGAAGCCGCCGCTGCAGGCGCCGATCAAGACCAGGGGAAAGGCGTCCTCGCCGTCGTTGGTGACCACCGCGTCCGGGCAGCCGTCGAAGTCGAGGTCCGCCAGGTCCACGTCCGTCGCGGACTGGTCGGCCGTCTCGGAGGGCAAGCCGGCCAGGCCGTAGAGGGGACCGTCGCTCTGCCCCACGGTCACCGTCAGCGGCGAGGAGGCGTGCCCGCCTCCCCCGGGGGGCAGGAGCAGCGCCTGGACGCTGAACGTGGTCCCGAGGGCCGGGGTCGCGAAGCCGAGCGTGAGCGTTCCCGCCGGCATCGCGGCGGAGGCCATCAGCATCGCGCTCTGGGACAGGTTCAAGAGCGGCAGCCCCGCGCCCAGGTCCCACAGGTCGAGCCCGGAGTCGGCGAGCAGCGCGACGAAGGAGCCGGCCAGCGGGCTGCGCACCTCGAAGGTGGTCGTGCCGGCGGGCGTCACGGAGCGGGTCTGCAGGGAGAGCTGCGCGCTGTAGGTGCTGCCGTCGGCGCGCAGGGCGGGCGTGGCGCACGCCAGGGCGAAGAGCGCCAGCGTGCGGGATCGAGCTCGGTCCATCGACTTTGTTCCTTGACCGCCTGGCCCGCCGGCGGAGAGTGAGAGCGGACGCACGGGGACGGTCTGGTCCTTGTCGCTCCGGGGCGGGGTCGTTCGCGCGACCCCGCCCGCTGCGTTTCTAGGGGGGCCTGCGCCGGCGGGCCCGGGCGCAGGCCTCCTCCGCGCGCCGCGGGAAGAGGTGTGGCGCGCCGTCTTACATGAGACCGAGTCTCAATCGCAAGAAAAAATGCGGTGCCGATCGAGGCCGGTCCAGCCCAGGGCCTGGCGCCGGCGCCGGCCGGCAGGACGGTCGCCGCGGCAGGACTCGCTCCGAGTCGCCAGGCAGCTGGATCGCCGCCGCGCTCTCCTCCGCCGGGCTGCGCATTCCACCGCGGTCCTCGCGCCCTCTACGATGGCCGGGACCCCCGAGCCGGAGACGCCCGATGAGCGAGCCCAGATCCTTCCGTGTCCGCCGCCTGCTGGTCGGCGTGGACGAGCGCCCGCAGGCGCAGCACGCCGTGCGCGCCGGGATCCACCTGGCGCAGGCCCTGCACGCCGGGCTGGAGCTCGTCCACGCGTTGCCCCTGCCCCAGCCGCTGCGCGGCGTCGGGGCGATCGCGAGCTGGGTCGAGACGACCGCGCGCATCCAGGACGCGGCGCGCGAGCACGTGCTGGCGCGCGTGCGCGAGGCCTTCGCCGCCGAGGCGCCCGAGGGCCTCGAGGGTCGCGGGGCCGAGGAGCTGCTGGACGTCCTCCCCGGCCGGCCGGCCGGCGTGCTCAGCGGCGAGGTGCAGCGCCGCGCCAGCGACCTGCTCGTGCTCGGCGCGCACGCGAAGCACCCGGGCGTGGACTTCGGGAACACGGCGCGCTCGCTGCTCGCGGCGAGCGACGTCCCGGTGTGGGTGCAGGCCGTCCCCTGGCGACGCGTCGCGCGCGTCCTGGTGGCGATCGACCTGGCCGCGGGAGCCGAGCGCGTGCTCGCCGTCGCGCGGGCGCTCGCGGCCGCGCTCTCCGCGCCGGTCGAGGTGCTGCACGCCTACGACCCGCCCTTCTTCGCCTACGACGTGGACCTGCCCGAGGAGGCCATGCCGCACTACGTCGTCGACGAGCTGCGCGCGGAGGACCGCACGCACTTCGAGGACCTGGCCGGCGGGTTCCCCTGGCAGGGCGTGCGCGCCTCGCACGTCTGGGTCGAGGGACGCCCGGCCGAGAGCCTGCTCGAGCGCGCGCGGCCCGACGACCTGATCGTGATGGGCACGCACGGCCGCGGCGCGTTCCTCGGCCGCATCCTGGGCAGCGAGGCCTGGACCGTGCTCTCGCGCGCGCACGCGCCGGTGCTGGTCGTCCCGCTGCATCCGCCGCACGACGACGCGTGAGCTCCTTCCAGGACTACTACCAGGTGCTCGGCGTCGCGCGCGACGCGAGCGCCGAGGACGTCAAGAAGGCCTACCGCAAGCTCGCCCTGCGCTGGCACCCCGACCGCCACCCCGAGGGCGAGGAGCGCCAGCGCGCCGAGGAGACGTTCAAGCGCGTGAGCGAGGCCTACGAGGTCCTCTCCGACCCCGAGAAGCGCGCGCGCTACGACCGCTTCGGCGAGAGCTGGCAGCACGGCCAGGAGTTCACGCCGCCGGCCGGCGCGCGGCGCATGAGCCGCGAGGAGTTCGAGCGCGCCTTCGGCGGCGGCGGTGGCGGCGGTGGCGGGAGCGCGGGCGGCTTCTCCGACTTCTTCGCGGAGATGTTCGGCGACATCTTCGAGCGCGAGGTCGGCCGCGGGCCGCGCCGCCACGCGCGCTACCGCCACCGCGGCGCCGACGTGCAGGCCGAGCTGCACCTGCCGCTCGGCGAGCTCTTCGCGCGCGAGAAGCGCTCCTTCGCGCTCACCGGGCAGGCCGCGTGCCCGCGCTGCGGCGGCGTCGGCTTCGTCGACGAGCACGTCTGCCCGCGGTGCGTCGGCGTCGGGCGCGTCCCGACCACGCGCCAGGTCGAGCTCACGCTGCCCGAGGACGCGCGCGACGGCATGGTCCTGCGCCTGCGCGGGCTGGGCGAGCCCGGCGACGCCGGCGGCGAGAGCGGCGACCTGCACCTCGTGCTGCGCCTCGAGGGCGACGCGCGCTACCGCCTGCACGGGAGCGACGTCGAGGGCGAGGTGTCGGTCTACCCGTGGGACGCGGTCTCCGGCACGCGCGTCGACGTGCGCACGGCGCGCGCCGCCGTCACGCTGCGCGTGCCGCCCGGCACGCGCGCCGGCGCGCGCCTGCGGCTGGCCGGCCAGGGCCTCGCGGACGGCCGCGGCGGCCGCGGCGACTTCCACGCGCTCGTGCGCTACGTGCTGCCGGAGCCGCTGAGCGAGCGCCAGCGCGAGCTCCTGCGCGAGCTGGCGGCGACGACCGAGAGCCCGGTCGGCGAGGCCGCAGGCGGAGGCAAGCCGTGAGCGACACGCGCGTCATCGAGGGCGAGCTCTACGTGAGCGTCGAGGCGGTCGCGGCCTGCTACCGGGTCGAGGCCGCGCTCTTGCTCGAGGCGCACGCGCTGGGCCTGGTCGGCCAGCGCGTCGGCAGCGCGGTGCTCGTGGCCGCCAGCCGTCTCGACCGCGTGGCGCAGATCGTGCGCCTGCACGTGCACTGCGGGGTCGGGCTGGAGGCGCTGCTCCTGCACCTCGAGCCCGAGGCCTGAGCTCAGGCCGTCTCGCCGGCGGGAGGCGTCCCGCCGCTCGCCGCCAGCGCCGCCAGGTGCCGATCGAGGTTCAGGAGCACGTCGGCCAGGTGCGCGTCCTCGTCGGGCTCCAGGTTGCCGCGCGTCTTGTCGCGCAGCATGCGCAGGTCGTCCACGACCGAGCGCGCCTGATCGAGGTTCGCCTGGCGCGCGTGCGTCAACGGGTTCTCGAGCACCCCCAGGCTGATCAGCGCCTGGTAGGCGAGCTTCTGCACGAGCAGGCGGAAGTCGCCGCCCGGCAGCGGCACGTCGCGCGCGCGGCGGGAGTCGTCGGGGTCCATGCGCGGGACAGGGTACGCGAGGGGGAGCGCCGGCTCCAACCGCATGCGGCCGGTGCTCCGGCGGCAGCGCGAGCGAGGGCCGCGAGCGCGGCGGCGGAAGGTGCGTGGGGCTCACGGCTCGCACCATCGCGGGCAGGGCGGTCGTGCCGTTCGCGTCCACGGGGGCGGGCTTCGTCTCGCGAGCGAGTCCGTGGTGCGTGCTTCCGTCGCTGCGCGACGATGGGGTCGCGCCTGCGGCGCGACGAGGCCTGCGGCGCTGCGGCGCTGCCGCGCCGGCCGCGGCCATGCGGCCGCGGGCGTGAGCGACCGGGGGGCCTCCTCGCGCCGCGCGAGGAGGCCCCCCGGTCGCTCACGCTCGCGTGCGCTCCGGCACCAGGCTGG
>CADEGS010000166.1 GCA_902826945.1 uncultured bacterium
CCAGGGTGACGTCCACCTCGACCGTCGGGTTGCCGCGCGAGTCGAGGATCTCGCGGCCCCGGATGTCGATGATCTCGCTCATGATGGCGGGACTGTAGCGAACCGGGGCACGGGGGGGGAGATCCCGCGCGGGGAGCGCGCCGCGCGCGGGCGGAGCGTCCCGGCTTCGCTTCTCCCGGCCGCGGCGGGTAGCTTGGTCGCCCCGCTGCCCGGACCGCTCGGGCCGCGCGGGTCGGGCGTGCGCGCGCCGCCCGCCCGGACGCCGCGCGCGGTCGGGAGCCGGCGCCGGCCTCCGCGAGCGGGGGCCGCGCGGGCCGATCAGCCGCATGAAGCGCGTCCACGTCCTGCCCAACCTGATCACCCTGGCGAACGCCTTCTGCGGGCTGCTCGCGCTGGCCAAGGGGATCGACGCCCTGTCGCTCTCCGAGGCCGACCCGGTGGTCTTCTACCGGAAGATGGAGAGCGCCTGCTTCCTGGTCTTCCTGGGCATGGTCTTCGACAGCCTGGACGGGCTCGTGGCCCGCCTGGCGCGCGCGCACTCGGCCTTCGGGGCCCAGCTCGACTCCTTCTCGGACGCGCTGACCTTCGGCGTCGTGCCGGCGCTCCTGGTCAAGATCCTGGTCGAGCACGAGGACCTCCTGAACGGCCAGGCCGGCGACGCGCGGCTGCACTTCCTGGCCGCGGCGTCGTTCTCGCTGATGGCGATCCTGCGCCTGGTGCGCTTCAACCTCGAGACCACCGCGGACGACGACCACCAGAGCTTCCGCGGGCTGCCCTCGCCGGCCGCGGCGGGGGCGGTGGCCTCGACGATCTGGCTCTACCTGATCCTGCGGCGCCCGGAGCTCGAGCAGGTCGAGGGCACGCCCACGCCGATGCACCGCCTGCTCTCCTGGATGGAGCGCGTCGAGTGGAAGCCGATCCTCGACTGGGTGCCGACCGTGCTGGTCGCGATGCTGCCGGTGCTCGGCCTGCTGATGGTGGGGCGCATGCGCTACCCGCACGCGGTCTCGCTCCTGCTGCGCCGGCGCGCGCCGTTCTTCACGCTGGTCGCGGTCGTGTTCACGCTGTTCGTGTTCTTCCTGGCGCCCGTGCCGCTGCTCTTCCTGGTCTTCAACGGCTTCTGCCTGCTGGGGCTCTTCGTGCCGCTCGCGCGGCGCGCGCGGCCGCGGCCGGGGGGGCCTCCGGCCACCCCGTGAAGGCCCCGCCGGCCGGCGTGCTGATCGCGCTGGGGGCCAACCGCGGCGACCCGCTGCGCGCGCTCGAGGGCGCCGTGCGCGCCCTGCGCGCCGACCCCGACGTGCAGGTGGACGCGGTCTCGGGCTGGTACCGCTCGCCCGCGCAGGGCGGGCCGCCGGGCCAGCCGGACTTCCTGAACGGCGTCGTGGCGGGGCGCACGCGGCTCGCGCCCGAGGGGCTGCTCGTGCGCCTGCACGCGCTCGAGCGCGCCTTCGGCCGCCGCCGCGCGCGCGAGCCGCGCCACGGGCCGCGCACGCTCGACCTCGACCTGCTCTTCCACGGCGAGCGCGTGCTCTCGGGGCCCGACCTGGTCCTGCCGCACCCGCGCCTCGAGGAGCGCGCCTTCGTGCTCGTGCCGCTGGCCGACGTCGCGCCCGAGCGCCGCCTCGCCTCCGGCCTGAGCGCGCGCGAGCGCCTGGCGCAGCTCCCGCCCGAGGCGCGGCGGCTCGAGAGGGTGCGTTGAGCCTCGAGCGCCTGGACGACCCCGCCGGCGCCCGCGCCTGGTGCGCGGCGGCGCGCGCGCGCGGCCTGCGCCTGGGCTTCGTGCCCACGATGGGCGCCCTGCACGAGGGGCACCTGGGCCTGGTGCGCCGCGCGGCGGCGGAGACCGACGCGGCCTGCGTCAGCGTGTTCGTGAACCCGCTCCAGTTCGACGATCCGGGCGACCTGGCGCGCTACCCGCGCGACCTCGAGCGCGACTGCGCGCTGCTCGCCGGCGCCGGCTGCGCGATGGTCTTCACCGGCACGCTGGCGGGCTTCTTCCCCGAGGTCGCGCCGGGCGCGAGCGTGCCCCTGCGCGACCCCGGGCCGGCCGCGCTCGGCCTCGAGGGCGAGCACCGCCCGGGCCACTTCGCCGGCGTGGCGACGATCGTCGCGCGCCTGTTCGAGATCGTCGAGCCGGCCGCGGCCTACTTCGGCGAGAAGGACTTCCAGCAGACGCTCGTCGTGCGCGCCCTGGCGCGCGCGCGCGGCGGGCCGCCGCTGGTCGTGTGCCCGACCGCGCGCGAGCCCGGCGGGCTGGCGCGCTCCTCGCGCAACGAGCGCCTCTCGCCCGCCGGCCGCCGGCGCGCGCGCGGGCTCTCGCAGGCGCTGTTCGCCGCGCGGGCGCGCTGGCGCGCGGGCGAGCGCGACGCCCTTCGCCTGCGCGCCGCGCTCGCGGGCGAGCTCGAGCGGCGCGGGATCGCCTTCGAGTACGCCGCGCTGCGCGACCCCGAGCGCTGGAGCGCCGAGGAGCCGCGCGGCCCGCTGGCGCGCGCGCGCGCGCTCGTCGCCGCGGCGGTCGAGGGCGTGCGCCTGATCGACACGCTGGCGCTCGACGGCGACGACCCCGAGCCCGCGGAGGCCGCGGGGTGAGCCGCGAGCGCGTCGTCGCGCGCGCCCCCGCCAAGCTCAACCTCGAGCTGCGCGTGCTCGCCCGGCGGCCCGACGGCTACCACGAGCTCTCGAGCCTGCTGGTCGCGCTCGAGCACGCCGACCGGGTCGCGCTCCTGCCGCGCGCGCCGGGCGCGCCCGCGCTCGCCGTGACCGGCCCCGCGGCGAGCGCCGACGTGCCGGCCGACCGCACGAACCTGGCCTGGCGCGCGCTCGAGGCGGTCTGCGCGCTCGCGGGCGCCGACCCCGAGGCCTGGTCGCTCGCGGTCTGGAAGCGCGTCCCGAGCGGGGCGGGCCTGGGCGGGGGCAGCGCGGACGCGGCCGCGGCGGCCCTCGCGGCCGCGACGGCGCTCGGCCTGGGCCCCGCGCACGACGCCGCGATCGCCGAGCGCCTGGCCGCGCTGGGCTCGGACTGCCCGTTCTTCCACGCCGCGCGCGCGAGCGGCCTGGCGCGCTGCCGCGGGCGCGGCGAGCGGGTCGAGCCGCTCCCGCCGCCGGCGAGCGCGCGCGCCTTCTGCGTGCTGACGCCCGACGTGCACTGCAGCACGGCGGCGGTCTACCGGGCCTGGAGCGGCGCGAGCGGCGCCGCGGCCCCGGCGGAGCTCGCGGCCGAGACCGTCTTCGCCGCGCCGCTCGCGCGCGCCCGCGCGGCGCTCGCGAACGACCTCGAGGCGCCCGCGCTGGCCACGCACCCCGCGCTCGCGAGCCTGCGCGCGCTGCTCGACGCGTCGGGCGCGGAGCACTTCCGCCTGACCGGCAGCGGCGCGTCGTTCTACGGGCTGTTCGAGGACCGCGCCGCGGCGGAGCGCGCGCGGCGTGCGCTCACCGGGCTGGCCGAGGGCGCGCACATCGCGCTCCGAAGCGCGTTCGTCTCTCGCGCGGCGAACGTTGGCGCGACGCTCGAATCTTCGAACTAGCTTTTTCTAGCTCGGCTGACGGCTTGCTTTTGGGGCGATCGATCCGTTTTCTCGCGCTCGCGGGCACGCGCCTGGCCCCCCCCGGATCCGCAACCCTGCGCGGCATGAAGATCACCGAGGTCCGAATCAAGCTCCTGGACAACCAGCCGGACAAGCTGCGCGGCTTCGCGAGCATCACGATCGAGAACCACCTCGTCGTCCGGGACCTGAAGATCATCGAGGGCGCGAACGGGCTCTTCATCGCGATGCCGAGCCGCAAGCTGTGCGACCGCTGCTCGCACTGCGGCGGCAAGAACCACCTGCGCGCGCGCTTCTGCAACGACTGCGGCAAGCGCCAGCGCACCGACCGCGGCTCGCAGGACGAGCGCGGCCGGCTGCGGCTCTACGCCGACATCGCGCACCCGATCCACCAGCGCGCGCGCGACTTCGTCGAGCACACGGTGCTGCAGGCCTTCCACGAGGAGGTCGAGCGCTCGAAGCAGGAGGGCTACGTGGCCGCCTCCTTCGACGACCTGGACTACGGGGCCTACGAGGAAGGCGCCGCGGGCTGATCCCGCGCGCCCGCGCGGCCCCGCCGGCGGCCGGCCGGGCCCGTAGAATCGGCGCCCTCCCGATGCCGCGCGCAGAGCAGAGCCCGCTCGCCGGGCGCCGCCTGGCCGTCCTGGGCGCGGGCGCCGTCGGCGGCGCCCTGGCCCCGGCCCTGGTGCGGGCGGGGGCGCGCTGCACCGTCTGGTCGCGCGATCCCGAGCGCGCCCGCGCGCTGGCGCGGCGCGCGGGCGCCGGGGCGCGCGCCGAGGCCGATCTGGGCCGCGTGCTCGCGCGCGCCGACCTCCTGCTCCTGTGCCCGGCCGAGGCCGGCCTGGCGCCGCTCGCCCGACGCCTCGCGCGCGCCGAGGCCGGCCGCGCGCGCCGGACGGCGGCGGGCCGCGCGGGGCGCGAGCGGATCGCGCTGCACACGAACGGGCTCCTCGGGAGCGAGCCGCTGGCGCCGCTCGCCGCGCGCGGCTGGGCCTGCGGCCGGCTGCACCCGCTCGTCTCGCTGCCGCCCGGCGCGCCGGCGCCGCCGCGCGTGCTGCGCGGCGCGGGCTTCGCGATCGGCGGCGACCCGGCCGCCTTCCGGGCCGGCGACGAGCTCGCGCGCGCGCTCGGCGGGCGCCCCTTCGAGCTCGACCTCGGGCACGCGGCGCTCTACCACGCCGCGGCGGCGCTGCTCGCCGGCGGGCTGGCCGCGCTGCTCGACCTCGCGCGCGCGGCCGCCGAGCGCGCGGTCGAGCCCCCGGAGGAGGCCTCGCGCGCGCTCGCGGCGCTGGCGCGCAGCGTGCTCGCGAACGCCGCCGCGCGCGGGCCAGGGGGCGCGCTGAGCGGGCCGCTCGCGCGCGGCGCCGCGCCGCTGGTGCGCGCGCACCTGGCCGCGCTGGGGGCGCACGACCCGCTCGCCGCGCGCGCCTACGCGCTGCTCGGCGCGCGCGCGCTCGGCCTGGCGCGCGCGCGCGGCTCGATCGGCGCGGCCGACGAGCGCCGCCTGCGCGCGCTGCTCGGCGCGGCGGTCCGCCGGCACGCCTGAGCGGGCCGCGCCCCGCGCGCGGCTACACTGGCCCGGCGATGGCGATCGTCGTCTCCTGCCTGGCCGACACGCTCGACGCGCTCGAGCGCCTGGCGCTGCGCCAGGCGCCGCTCGCGGACCTGGTCGAGCTGCGCCTGGACCGGGTCGGGCACCCCGGCCGCGAGCGGCTGGCGCGCCTGGTCGCGGCCGTGAAGAAGCCGGTGATCGTCACCTGCCACGGCGTCGCGACCGGCGGCGCCTTCCGCGGCACGCTCGAGGAGGAGCTCGCGCTCCTGCGCGACGCCGCCCTCTCCGGCGCGCGCTTCGTCGACGTGGACTGGCGCCTCTCGCTCGACCTGGGCGAGGTGCGCGCGCCCTGCCACCGCATCGTCTCGCGCCACGAGGACGCCCTGCCGGACGACCTCGACGCCTTCGCCGAGGAGGTGCGCGCCGTCCAGCACGAGGGCGACGTGACCAAGCTCGTGCCGCGCGCGGCGTCCACCGAGGACGGCCTCGCCTTCCTGCGCTGGCTGGGCGGGACGCGCGGCTACGTCGGCTTCTGCTCGGGCGAGGCCGGCCGCTTCACGCGCGTCCTGGCGCCGGTCTTCGGCTCGCCCTTCACGTACTGCGCGCCGGCGCGCCGGCCGGGCGACGCGCAGGGCGCGCCGACGGCGGAGGGGCAGATCCCGGTGAACGAGTTTCGCGCGCTGGCGCCGCCGGGCGGGCTGAGCCAGGAGACGGCGATCTTCGCCGTCGTCGGCCGGCCGGTCGGGCACTCGCTCTCGCCGCGCGTGCAGGGGATGGCGCTCAAGGCGGCGCGCCTCGACGCGGTCTACGTCGCGCTCGAGCCGCGCTCGCTCGCGGAGCTCCTGGCGCTCGCCGACGGCGAGAACTTCCGCGGCTTCTCGGTCACCGCGCCCTTCAAGGAGGAGGCCTGCCGCCTGGCGGGCGCGCGCGACGAGGCCAGCGAGCGCACGGGCGCGGCGAACACGCTCGTGCGCGAGCGCGGCGGCTGGCGCGCGGCGAACACCGACGTGCCCGCCGTGCGCGAGGCGCTCGCGCGCGGCCTGGCCGTCGCCGGCCGCGGCGACGGCAGCGCGCGCTCGCTCGCCGGCCGCCGCGCGCTCGTGCTCGGCACCGGCGGCGCCGCGCGCGCGGCGGCCTGGGCCGTGCTGGCGGTCGAGGGCCGCGTGACGGTGGCCGGCCGCGACGAGGCCGCGGCGCGCGCGCTGGCCGCGCACTTCGGCTGCGAGGCGGCGCCGCTCGCGCGCGCGGGCGAGGTCGAGCACGACCTGCTCGTGCACGCGACGCCGGTCGGCTCGCCGGCCGCGCCCGCCGGCTCGCCTGCGAGCCTCGTCCCGCCCGAGTGGCTGCGGCCGGGCACGCTCGTGCTCGACGCGGTCTACCGCCCGATCCGCACGGCGCTGCTCGCCGCCGCGCACGCGCGCGGCGCGACGCCCGTGCCCGGCGCCGAGTGGTTCGTGCGCCAGGCCGCGCTCCAGTTCCGCCTGTTCACCGGCCAGGCGCCCGACGAGGCGCTCCTGCGCGCGGCCTTCGAGCACGCGCTCGCCGAGCCGTGAGCGACGGCGCCGAAACCCGCCCCGCGCAGGGCGCGCGCCCGACGATCGTGCTGGTCGGGATGCGCGCGGCCGGCAAGACGACGGTCGGGCGCGCCCTGGCCGGGCTCGTCGGGCGAGCGTTCCAGGACCTCGACGAGCGCACGCTCGGCCTGGCGCGGCTCTGCGGCGAGCCGGCGACCTCGCCCGGCGATCTGCTCGCGCGCGCGGGCATCCCGCGCTTCCGCGAGCTCGAGGCCTGGGCGCTGCGCAGCCTGCTCGAGCCGCAGGTGCGCTGCGTGCTCGCGTCGGGCGGCGGGACGGTCGAGCGCGAGGACAACCGCGTCTGGCTCGCCCGCTCGGCCTTCGTCGTCTGGATCCAGGCGCCGGTGGCGCTGCTGCGCGAGCGCGTCGCCGCCGACGGCCCGACGCGGCCGGCGCTCGGCGGGGGCGACGCGCTGGGGGAGCTCGAGGCGCTGGCCGCGCGCCGCGCGCCGCTCTACGCCGCGGTCGCCGACCGCACCGTGGCGAGCGAGGGCGACCCGGCCGCGCTCGCGCGCAAGATCGCGGAGCTGCTTCCGAAGGAGTAGCGGCGCGCGGCGCGGGGAAAGCCGCTCGCGCGTCGCCCGCGCGCGGCGCGCGGCGTACAGTGGCGCGAGGCATGCAACGGGGCGTGGGAGAGCGCTGGAGGACGCGCGCGGCGCTGCGCCGCCTCGCGGGCGCAACCCTCTGCCTCTGCGCCGCCGCGTGCGGCGCGGCGCCCGCCGACGAGGTGCTCCTGCGCACCGGCTCCGAGCCGGCGGTGGCCGCGGCCTTCGACCCGGCGGCCGACCCCGAGCCCGAGCCGCCGCCCGCCGCGAGCGCGCCGGGCCGCGCGCGCGAGGGCCTGCTGCCGGCGCCCGACGCCCCCGCGCTCCTGTGGCGCGCGGGACGCGCCACGCTGCCGGGGCTCTCCGCGGCGCAGGTCGCGCGGCGGCGCGGCGAGACGGACCAGGCGGTGGGGCAGCTCCGCGGCCTGCTCGAGGGCGAGCGCGGCGGGCGCTGGCGGCGCTGGATCGCGGGCCTGCTCGACGCGGACGACGGCGCGGGCTGGCTGCCGGCGGCGCGCGCGGTCGGCCGGCTCGAGCTGCGCGAGCTGGCCGCGCCGCTCGCGCCCGCGCTCGCGGCCGGCACGCCGCCCGAGCGGCGGCTCGCCGCGCGCAGCGCGCTGCACCTCCTGTTCGGGACCTGGCTCGACTCGCCCGAGGCGGCCGCGCCGTTCCTGGCGAGCGCGACGGCGGCGGGGACGCCGCTCTACGCGCGCCGCCTGCTCGACCTGGAAGCGCGCTCGAACGAGCGCCTGTTCGCGCTGGTCGAGCTCGAGCCGGCGCGCGCGGTCGAGCTCCTCGCCGCCGACGACCCGCTGGTGCGCGTGCGCGCCGCCGAGCGCCTGGGGCGCGCGCTGGCGCGCGGCGAGGCGAAGGACGCGCTCGAGCCGCGCGCGGCGCTCGCGCGCCTGCTCGAGGCGCTCGAGGCGGAGGCCGACCCGCGCCCCTTCCACGCGCTGCTCGAGGCGATCCTCCTGCCGCAGGGCGGGCTGGCCTCGGATGCCGAGCTCGAGCGGCTGTTCGCGCTCTTCGAGGCGCGCGCCGCGGCCGGCTGGGACGAGCGCTCGCTCTCGGTGGCGCAGGCGCTCTCGCGCCTGGTCTACGCCGGCAGCGCGCGCGGCGAGCAGGCCTGGCTCACCGGTGCCTTCTCGCTCTGCGAGCGCCTGCTGGACGAGGCCCTCGAGGCCGACCGGCGGCGCGGCTTCGAGGACCCCGACGCGGCCGCGGCGGCCATCGGCGCGCTGGCCTCGCTGGCCGCGCGGGCGCGCGACGCGCTGGCGAGCGAGGCACTGGACGGGACCGGCGCGCGGCGCACGCTGCTCGCCGTGCTGCGCGACCCCGGCCGCGCCGCGGCGACGCGCCAGGCGGCGGGGGCCGCGCTGGGCCCGTTCCTGCGCGCCGACGACGTCGCGCTGCTCGACGAGGAGGCGACGCGCGACGACCTGCCGGCGGGGCTCGTGCACGTCCTCCTCGGCACGCTGCGCGATCTGCTGGCGCAGGTCGCGGGGGGAGCGCAGGCCGCCCCGGCGCGAGCCGCAGCGCTGACCGCGCTCGAGCACGCGGCGATCCGGCTCGGCTCGTCGGATCCCGACCTGCGCCGCAGCGCGCTCGCGCTCCTGGCGGACGAGCGGCTCGCGCCGCTCGTGGGCGGGCTCGACCCGGCCTACCTCCTGCGGCGGCTGGAGAGCGAGGAGCAGCCCGACCTGCGCCGCGGCCTGATCGCGCTCGTCGGCCGCTTCGGGAGCGAGGCGATGCTCGACCCGCTGCTCGCGCTGGCGAGCTTCGACCGCCTCGCGGCGGCCGAGGGCGCGAGCTCGACCGAGCTCGACGCCGCGCTCGAGGCGCTGGCCGGCGGCCGTGCGGAGCGCGTGCTCGCCGTCGCGCGCCGCCTGGCGGCGAACGAGCAGGCGGCCGAGACCTCGCGCCTGCGGCGCGCGCTCGCGCTCGTCGCGCGCCTCGCGCCCGACGCGGCGCGCGCGCTCCCGCGCACCGACGAGGACGCCGTCCTCGGCTGGGCCTGGCGCCTGCACGAGCTCGGCGTCCCGCTGCGCGGCGCGGTGGGCGGGGGCGGGGTGCTGCGCGAGGTGCTCGAGCGTCCCGCGCCTGCGGAGCTCGCGGCCGGCGCGTCCCTGGCCGAGGCGCGCCGCACGCACCTCCTCGCGGTGCTGCGCGCCGAGACGCGCCCGGCCGAGGCGCGGCCCGCCGAGGCGCAGGCGATCCTCGACGGCTTCGCGAGCGCCCGCGCGCAGTTCGAGCAGGCCGGCGCGACCGCCGCCGCGCAGCGCGCGCGCCGCGACCGGGCGCGCTTGCTGCTCGACCTCGGCCGCGAGCGCGAGGCGCTGGCCGAGTACCGCGCGCTGCTCCGCGACGCCCCCGCCGTCCTGGAGGTCGGCGACTTCGAGCGGCTGGCGAGCCTGATGGGCGATGCGGAGGGCGGCGCCGTCGAGCGGGCGCGCGTCGTCGCCGACGTGCTGTTCTGCCTGGTGGAGCGCGACACCTGGCTCCAGGGGGGGCCGGCCGCGCGCCTGAAGGACCTCGGGGCGCTCTGCAAGGCGGTGCTCCAGGCGGAGGACCCGCAGCGGCTCGAGCGCTTCGTCGCGCTCGTGGACCTGCCCGTGCGCGCGGCGAGCAGCGCTCCCGCCGACACGGGAGGCGCGACCCCGACCGACGACCTGTCCCTCCCCCCCGCGCTGCGCGGCTTCGCGCAGGAGCCCGGCGCGCTGGACACCCTCGGCACGCTGCGCGCCGGCGTCCTGGACGCGCTGGCCCGCGCGAACGGCACCCTGCCGCGCTGAAGGGGTTGATCCCCCTCGACCGGGGCCCTAGACTCCCCGATCCAAAGCGACGCGGGGTGGAGCAGTCTGGCAGCTCGTCGGGCTCATAACCCGGAGGTCGCAGGT
>CADEGS010000167.1 GCA_902826945.1 uncultured bacterium
GCGGGCGAGAAGTTCTTCTGCGCCGGCGCCGACATCGCGATGCTCGACGGCGTCACGCAGGACTTCAAGTACGCCTTCTGCCTGCACGCGAACGAGACGCTCCTGCGCCTCGAGCACACGCCCAAGCTCGTGATCGCCGCGCTCGGCGGGCACGCGGTCGGCGGCGGGCTCGAGGTCGCGCTGGCGGCCGACCTGCGCTGGGCGCGGCGCGGCTCTGGCCGCTGCGGCCTGCCCGAGGTCTCGCTCGGTGTCCTGCCGGGCACGGGCGGCACGCAGCGCCTGGCGCGCGCGGTCGGGCGCTCGAAGGCGATCGAGCTGATGGCCTCGGGCGAGCTCTTCGACTACGACCGTGCGCACGCGCTCGGGCTCGTGAACGAGCTCCAGGACGCCCCCGACGAGGCGCGCTTCCTCGACGCCGTGCTCGAGCGCGCGCGCGGCTTCTGCGCGCCGCGCAAGGCCGCGCGCAGCGTCGGCGCGATCAAGCGCGCGGTGCAGAGCGGGCTCGAGCTGCCGCTCGAGTCCGGCCTGGCGCTCGAGCGCGAGCTGCAGGCGCGGCTGTTCGCCTCCGAGGACGCGCGCGAGGGCATCCGCGCCTTCGTCGAGAAGCGCGCTCCGCGCTTCGAGAACCGCTAGGCCGCCGTGGCGACGATGAAGGCCGTCCGCATCCACCGCCACGGCGGTCCCGAGGTGCTCGCCCTCGACGAGGTGCCGCGCCCCGAGCCGGCGCCCGGCGAGGCGCTCGTGCGCATGCTCGGCGTCTCGCTGAACCACCTCGACCTGTGGGTGCGGCGCGGCATGCCCGGCGTGACGATCCCCTTCCCGCGCGTCCTGGGCTGCGACGGCGTGGGCGAGGTCGTGGCGCACGGCGAGGGCGTGATCGCGCCGGCCGTCGGCGCGCGCGTCGTCGTCGAGCCCGGCTTCACCTCGGGCGGCTCGGTCTGGGATGCGCGCGGCCTCGACCACTTCGCGAGCGACTACAAGATCCGCGGCGAGCACGCCGACGGCCTGTGCGCCGAGTACGTGTGCATCCCCTCGCGCTACCTGCTGCCGCTGCCGGCCGGCGTGGACCCGGTGCAGGCCGCGGCCGTGCCGCTCGTCTTCCTGACGGCCTGGGGCATGCTCGTCACGCGCGCCGAGCTGCGCGCGGGCGAGACCGTGCTCGTGCTGGCCGGCGCGAGCGGCGTCGGCTCGGCGGCGATCCAGGTCGCGCGCGACCGCGGCGCGCGCGTCCTCGCCACCGCCGGCAGCGAGGAGAAGCGCGCGCTGGCGCGCTCGCTCGGCGCCGAGGCCGTGCTCGACCACGGCGCGGCCGACTGGGGCCGCGAGCTCAAGCGCCTGACCGACGGCCAGGGCTGCGACGTCGTCGTCGAGCACGTCGGGCCGGCGACCTGGAAGACCGCGCTCGGCGCGCTGGCGCGCTGCGGGCGGCTGGTGACCTGCGGCGGCACGACGGGCCCGACGGTCGAGCTCTCGCTGCCGCACCTGTTCATCAAGAACCTGAGCGTGCTGGGCTCGACGATGGGGCCGCGCGCGGCGCTGCCGGAGATCTTCGCGCGCGTGGCGAGCGGCGCGTACCGGCCGGTGGTCGAGGCCGTGCTGCCGCTCGCCGAGGCGCGCCGTGCGCACGAGATGCTCGAGCGGCGCGAGGTGGCGGGCAAGATCGTCCTGGTCCCGGGCGCGGCGTGAGAGGAGCGGCATGAAGCAGGCGTCGGAGATCCGCACCGCGGCCGTGCTGGGCGCGGGCACGATGGGGCACGGCATCGCGCAGGTGCTGGCGCTGGCCGGCGTCGAGACGCGCCTGTCCGACGTCTCGCGCGAGGCGCTCGACGCGGCGCTCGGCCGCGTGCGCGCGAACCTCGACAAGGGCGTCGAGAAGGGCAAGCTCGAGCCCGCGTTGCGCGAGCGCGCGCTGGGTCTGGTGCGCGGCGAGACCGACCTCGAGCGCGCCGTCTCCGGCGTCGACGTCGTGGTCGAGGCCGTGCCCGAGCGCCTGGCGCTCAAGGTCGAGCTGTTCGAGCGCCTCGGCCGCGCGCTCGGCCCCGAGGTCTTGCTCGCGACGAACACCTCGTCCCTGCCGATCACGCGCATCGCCGCCGCCGCGCGCTTCCCCGAGCGCGTGACCGGCATGCACTTCTTCAACCCGGTCCACATCATGAAGCTGGTCGAGGTCGTGTGCGCCGAGCAGAGCGGCGAGGAGGCGATCGCGCTCTCGCTCGCGCTGGCGCGGCGGATCGGCAAGGAGCCGATCCGCGTGCAGGACAGCCCGGGCTTCGCCTCCTCGCGCCTGGGGCTCGTGATCGGGCTCGAGGCGATCCGCATGCTCGAGGCCGGCGTCGCGTCGGCCGAGGACATCGACAAGGCCATGACGCTGGGCTACGGCTTCCCGATGGGGCCGCTGCGGCTGACCGACCTGGTCGGTCTCGACGTGCGCTTGGCGATCGCCGAGTACCTGGCCGCGGAGCTGGGCGAGCGCTTCGCGCCGCCCGCGCTGCTGCGGCGCAAGGTCGAGCGCGGCGAGCTGGGCCAGAAGGCGGGCCAGGGCTTCTACGCCTGGAGCTGAGCGCGGCGGCCGCGCGGAGGAGAACGCATGGAGGAGCTGGACGACGAGCTCGAGCGCGCGGCGCCGCGGCGGCGCGGGATCCCGCGCTGGGCCTGGATCACCTGCGGCTCGGGCTGCCTGCTCGCGATGATCACGATCGCGGTCGTGACGATCGCGGGCTACCGCGTGATCCGGACGGGCTCGGACCCCGAGCGGCAGTGGCCCAGGCTGGCCGAGGTGCTGGCCTACGACGAGCGCCCCGAGCACCTCTCGCTCGAGTTCGGCCTCTCGATCGGGGCCGACCAGTTCCACCTGCGCGACGACCGCACCGGCGCGGCCCTCGTGATCACGGCCATGCCCGATCCCACGGCGGCGGACGGGCTGCTCGACCCCGACCCCCAGACGCTCTTCGGCATGGGCGAGCCGCTCGACCCGGAGAGCGGCGAGCTCGAGCTCCAGGGGCGGACCGTGCGCATCCTGCGCTTCGCCTCGATCCGCGGCGCGGGCAAGGAGCCAGGCGTGCGTCTGGACCTCGGCCAGCGCGGGAAGAGCTGGCGCGTGGCGGAGCTGAAGATGCGCGAGCCGCCGACCGACGAGGACGTGCAGGCCTTCTTCGAGCCCTTCGACGTGTGGCGCGAGTGAGCCCGCTGCGCGTCCTGGGCGTGCTGCTCGGCCTCGCGCTCCTGGCGGCGGCGCTGGGCCTGGCGGGCGCGGGCGGCGGCGGTCCGCTCGATCCCGACCCGCTCGTCGCGAGCATCTTCCGGGGCGGCGCGTTGCCCGAGGGCTACGCGGTGGCCGAGGCGTCGCGCCTGCGCTCGGGCGAGCGCGTGCTGCGCCTCGTGCGCGCGGGAGCGGAGGGCTCGGCCGCGCCCGAGGAGCTCGTGCTCGTGCGCTTCCCGAGCCTGCGCACGGCCGCCGAGCTCTTCCGCGACGAGGGCGACGGGAGCGGCGGGGACGGCGGGGGCGGCCGCGGTCCAGGCGGCGCGCAGCGCAAGGCGAGCGCCGACGTGCAGCGCTGGACGAAGGACCCGAGCTTCGCCTTCCACCTCGAGATCGAGCGCGGGCGCGTGGCCTGGGACCGCTGGCAGGCCGAGTTCCGCGTCGAGCGCGCGTACCGCGAGGGCGGCGGCACGCAGGAGCTGACCAGCGTGAACCTCGCGCAGGAGGAGCGCCCGCTCGTGCTCTTCGCGCGCTGGCCGGAGGCGAGCGGCCACGCGCAGGTCGAGCTAGAGCGCCTGCTCGGATCGATCGCGATGCTGCCGCCCGCGCCGCCCCCGCCGGCGCTGCGCGCGGAGTGAGCGACGCCCGCCCTGTGTGGCTCCCGTGCTCCGCGCGCGCCCGGGCACGCAGCCAGCTGCTGCCGGAGCTTGCAGCTCCCGGAATCTCCGCCGGAAGCGCGTCTCGAGGGGTCTCGTGAGCGAGGACTCCTCGAGCCTCGTCGCTCAGGCGTCCAGCGCCGCCGCGACGAGCTCGGCCAGGTGCACGACGCGCGCCTCGCGGCCCGCGCGCCGCAGGCCGCTCTCCCACTGGAGCTGGCAGCCGGGGTTGGCGGTGACCAGCGTGCGCGCGCCGCAGCGCTCGAAGGACTCGCGCTTGCGCGCGAAGACGCGCGCCGCGTCCTCGGGCCGCGCGAGCGAGTACGTGCCGGCCGAGCCGCAGCAGGCCTCGGCGTCGTCCATCGCGACCAGGCGCGCGCCGAGCAGCCGCTCGAGGATCGCGCGCGGCTCGCGGCGGATGCCCTGCCCGTGGCACAGATGGCACGGGTCGTCCCAGGCGAAGGGCGCCGGGAAGAGCCCCTCGGGCAGCGCCGGTGCGCGCTCGAGGACGAGCGGCAGGACGAGCTCCGCGTAGTCGCGCACGCGCGCCGCCGCGGCGCGCGCGCGCGCGTGCCAGGGGTCGTCGGGCGCGAAGAGCTGCTCCAGCTCCTTCAGGTGCGAGCCGCAGCCGGCGCTGTTCACGACCAGGAGCAGCGGCTCGCCCTGCGCGTCGCGCTCGCGCTCGAGCGCCTCGATCAGGCCGCGCGCCAGCGCGCGTGCGCCCTCGCGCTCGCCCGCGTGCGCGTGGAGCGAGCCGCAGCAGGGGAGCCGCGGCACGCGGCTCGCCAGCCCCAGCGCGGCGAGCGAGCGCAGCGTGGCACGGTTCACGCGCGCGAACAGCTCGGGCTGCACGCAGCCCTCGAGCAGCGCGACCTCGCCGCGCGGCGGGACGCCGGCCGCCGCGTCGGCGCGCGGCGGCAGGAGCGCGCGCTCGCGCAGCGCGGGGATGCGCGGCAGCGCGCGCACCGTCTCGGGGTCGGCGCCGAACAGGCGCGCGCCCAGGCCGTCGAGGCCGGTCTTCTGCGCCAGCCGCAGGAGCGAGCCGGCGGCGCGCAGCGCCAGGCGGTGGCGCAGGACGAGGCCCAGCCCCAGGCGCGCGCGCCAGCCGCCGCGCGGCCCGAGCCCCGCGCGCGCGGTCTCCATCATCTGCCCGAAGCGCACGCCGGCGGGGCACACGCTCTCGCAGTGACGGCACAGGAGGCAGAAGTCGAGCTCCTCGGCGTAGTCGGCGTCGGGCGCGAGGCGACCCTCGCCGACGGCGCGCATGAGGTGGATGCGGCCGCGCGGGCTGGAGGTCTCGACGCCGGTGACGCGGTAGGTCGGGCAGGACTGCAGGCACAGGCCGCAGTGGATGCAGTCGAGGCTCTTCGCGTAGTCCACCAGCGCGCGCGCGTCGGAGAGGGGAGCGCTCACGCCTCGAGCCTCCGCGCGAACGTGCGCTCGGGGTCGAACGCGCGCGCCAGCTCGCCCATCAGCGCGCGCGCCGCGGGCGGGAGCGTCCGCAGGTGCTCCCAGGGATCGTCGAAGAGGTGGCGCGCGCCCGCGGCGCCGCGCAGCTCGAAGCGCGCGCGCGGGCCGGCCCGCGCGCGCAGCCCGGCCAGGTCGGGCGGCGCGCCCCCGTCGAGCTCGAGCGTGGCCAGGCCGAGGTGCGGGTGGGCGAGGAGCGCCGCATCGCCGCAGGCCTCGAGCGCGAGCGCGAGCGTGCGCTCGAGCGCGGCCGGCAGGCAGGCGACGCACAGGTGCGCCGCGCGCGGCGCCTCGCGCGCGCGCGCCGCGGCCCAGGCCGCGCCGCCGCCCGGCGCCTCGGCGCAGGGCAGCGCGACGCGCTCGCGCGCGTCCTCGGCCTCCCAGGCCACGGTGCGCGGGCGGCCGCCGAGCTCGACGTGCAGCGTCGCGCCGCGCGCGCCGCGCTCGCGCAGCACGAGGACGGCGATCGGGCGCGCGGGCGAGGCCGCGAGCGCGCGCGCGGCCGCGCAGGCGCGCGCCAGCGAGTCGCAGGCGAAGGCGAGCGCGCGGCGCTCGCGCGGCAAGGGGTGCAGGCGCAGCGACGCCTCGAGCACGACGCACAAGCTGCCCTCGGAGCCGCACCACAGCCGGTGCAGGTCGTAACCGGTGACGTTCTTGACCAGGCGGCCGCCGCTCTTCGACAGCGTCCCGTCGGCGAGCGCGACGCGCGCGCCGAGCAGCGCGTCGCGCACGCCGCCATAGCGCAGGCGGTCGAGGCCGCTCTGGCCGCTGGCGAGCACGCCGCCGAGCGTGGCCTGCGCGGGCGCGGGGACGTCGGGAGCGAGGTGGTGGCCGCCGGCCAGCGCGGCGCGCGCGAGCTCTTCCATGCGCGCGCCGGCGCGCGCGGTCAGCGTGCCGTCCTCGGGCTCGTGCGCGACGATGCCGCCCCAGCGCGCGCTGTCGAGCACGAGGTCCACGGCCGCGGGCAGGCCGCGCCAGCCGAGCTTCGTGCCGCCGCCGACGGGCAGCACCCGCCAGCGCTCGGCGCTCGCCAGGCGCAGGCAGGCGCTCCACTCCTCGTCGCTCGCCGGCGCGGCGCGCGGCAGCGCGCTGCCGTCCGGCGCGCGCCAGGTGCCCGCGCCGCCGGCGCCGAGCAGCGCCTCGACGCGACCGCGGATCTCGTCGGTCATCGCGGCGGGCTCGTGCGCAGCTCGAGGCAGGCGTGCAGCGGCACGAGCTTGCCCGGGTTCATGCGCCGCTCGGGGTCCCAGGCGGAGCGCGCGCGGCACATCGCGTCGAGGTCGGCGGGCGAGAAGACGAGCTCGATCTCGCGCAGCTTCTCGAGGCCCACGCCGTGCTCGCCGGTCAGCGAGCCGCCGGCCGCCACGCAGGCGGCCAGGATCTCGTGGCCGGCCTCGAGCACGCGCTCGACCTCGCCCGCGTCGCGGCGGTCGTAGCAGATGTTCGGGTGCAGGTTGCCGTCGCCGGCGTGGAACACGGTCGCCAGGCGCAGGCCGCGCGCGCGGCAGATCTCGACCGTGCGCGCGACCATCTCGCGCAGCCGCGTGCGCGGCACGACGGCGTCGGCCACGTACAGGTCGGGCGCCACGCGACCCATCGCGCCGAAGGCGCCCTTGCGACCGGCCCACAGCTTGCGGCGCTCGTCCTCGTCGCGCGCGGAGCGCAGCTCGATCGCGCCGCGCTCGAGCGCGATCGCGCGCACGTCGGCCGCGGTCTCCTCGACCTCGACCGCGACGCCTTCGACCTCGACCAGGAGCACGGCCTCCGCATCGCGCGGGTAGCCGGCGGCGAAGACGCTGTCCTCGACGGCCTCGATCGTCAGGCGGTCGAGGATCTCGAGCGCCGAGGGCTCCAGCCGGCGCGCGATGATGTCGGAGACGCTGTCGCAGGCGCCGTCCAGGCTGCGGAAGATCGCCAGCACCGTCTCGATCACGGGCGGGCGCGGCACGAGGCGCACGGTGACCTCGGTCGCCAGCCCGAAGGTGCCCTCGCTGCCGACGAAGAGGCCGACCAGGTCGTAGCCGACGGGGTCGAGGGCCGGACCGGAGAGGTCCACGACGCGCCCGTCGTGCGTCACGAGCACGAGGCCCAGCACGTGGCGCGTCGTCGCGCCGTGCTTGAAGCAGTGCGGGCCGCCCGAGTTGTTGGCGACGTTGCCGCCGATCGTGCAGGCCATCTGGCTCGAGGGGTCGGGCGCGTAGGAGAGGCCCGCGCCCGCGCAGGCCTGGCTCAGGGTCGCGTTCACGACGCCGGCCTGGACGCGCGCGAAGCGGTTCTCGACGTCGACCTCGAGCACGCGCCGCATGCGCGCGGTCGAGACGACGACGCCGCCCGCCACGGGCGTCGCGCCGCCCGCCAGGCCCGTGCCCGCGCCGCGCGCGACGACCGGCACGCGGCGCTCGTGCAGGAGCGCGAAGCAGCGGGCGGCCTGCGCGGTGTCGGCGGGCAGCACGACCAGCTCCGGCCGCTCGCGCAGCAGCGCCAGGCCGTCGGACTCGTAGGGCAGGAGACGCGTCGGCGTGTCGATCACGCCGGCCTCGCCGACGACCTCGCGCAGCGCGCTCGCCAGCGGGCGCGCCATCAGAAGTCCATGCGCGCCAGGCGCGCGCAGCCCAGGGCCAGGACCAGGGCGACGAAGGCGAGCGAGCTCGCGATCGAGTACGCCAGGTTGAACTTCCAGGGCGCCGAGAAGCTCGCGCGCCGCTCGTACCAGGCGCTCCCGGGGAGGCCGCCGCCCGAGGAGCGGGCGTCGGCGTCGAGGTCCGCCGTCAGCCGCGCGAGCAGCGCGGCGCGCGGCTCGTCGGCGAGGCCGCCGGGCAGGTCGGCCTCGAGCGCGTAGACCCACTCGTGCAGCCGGAAGAGGATCACCGTGCGGTCGCGTCCGCCCTCGCTCCAGCGCACCTCGCTCGTGGCGAGGGGCGCCTCGGCGCCGAGGTGCCCGGACCTGCGGCGCGGGTCGCGCTCGGCGAGCAGGTCGGCGAGCTCGCGCGCGACGTCGAGCGTGCTGACGCCGCCCTTCTCGTTCGGCTGCGGCCGCTCGCGCCGGCGCAGCGTGACGCGCGCGTCCTCGGCCGGGAGCGCGATGCCCAGGCGCGGCGGTCCGAGCGCCGCGGCCGCGGCGGGCGGCAGCGTCTCGGCGGGCGTGGCCTCCTGCCTCGCTCCCTCGGGCAGCGCCGAGATGGTGAGGCCGCTGTCGGCATCGCGGAAGGCGGAGGGATCGCGGCGCAGCTCGCGCGCGATCAGCGGCGCGTCGCCCGTCTTCGGCAGCGCGTGGTGCAGCACGTCGCCGAGGACGGCGGCCGCGTACAGGCCCGTGTCGAGCTCGGCCTGGGGGTCGATCCGCACGGCCGCGTCCGGGTCCGCCGCGGCGTGCGTCTCGCGCCAGTGCTCCTTCCAGGTCCAGGCCGGGTGCACGATGCAGCCGTTCAGGAACAGGAAGACCAGCGACCCCAGCACCGCGGCGATCGCGTTCCGCGTGAGCGCGCCGAAGAGCATCGTCACGGCGAAGGTCAGGCCGTAGCCGTAGGTCAGGGTGAACGCGCCGAGCAGGATGCCCGGGTCGTTGTGCCCCGAGCCCAGCGCCAGGCCGGCCCAGGTCCCGGTCGCCATGAACAGCGCCAGCAACCCGACGAACAGGAGCCCGGTCCCGTAGCGCGAGAGGTAGAGCGAGGCGCGCGACAGCGGCTTGTGGAACAGGACGTCGGCGGTGCCCTTCTCGACGATGTGCGGCACGAAGGAGGCCGTCGCGATCAGGCACACGAGCACGCCCAGCGGGCCGGCGCTGCGGTCGAACACCAGCCGCAGGAACTGCTCGATCGCGAGCGAGCGCGGGTCCTCGACGCCGCGCGGTACGCCCAGGACCGAGTACGAGACGTGCTTCCAGCCGAACAGGACGACGATCTCCTCGGAGCGGAAGGCGACCAGCGCCGCGAAGAGCGGGGGCAGCGCCGCCAGCGCGACCATGACGCGAAAGACCCGGTTGTCGAGCACCTGGTGCAGCGCGTCCTGCGCCAGCGCGCGGGCCTGCAGCAGCTTCACGCGCGCTTCTCCGCGAGCAGGTCGAGGAAGGCCTCCTCGAGCGTCAGCTTGCGCGGCGCGATGCCGCGGATCGAGAGCCCCGCGCCGCGCAGGCGGTCCACGACGGCGTCCTGCTCGGCCGCGGAGAGCGTCAGCTCGAAGCCCTCGCGCGTGCGCTGCAGGTCCTGGCCGAGCCCCGCCAGCAGGCGCTCGAGATCGGCCGCGGCGGGGGCGAGCTCGAAGCCGACGCGCCCCGTGCGCGGCGTGAGCTCCGCGATCGTGCCGGTGCGCAGGATGCGTCCCTTGTCCATGATCACGACGCGGTCGCACATCTGCTCGACCTCCAGCAGGAGGTGCGAGTTCAGGAACACGGTCGTGCCCGCGGCGCGCAGCTCGCCCACGATCTGGCGCACGACGGCGCGCCCCATCGGGTCCACGCCGTCGGTCGGCTCGTCGAGGAAGACCAGCTCGGGCTCGTGCAGCAGCGCCTGCACGAGGCCGATGCGCTGCTGCATGCCCTTCGAGTACTCGCGCACCTTGCGGTCGGCGG
>CADEGS010000168.1:0-6319 GCA_902826945.1 uncultured bacterium
GATCTCGTAGACCACGCCGTTCGAGTCGAGCGCGAAGATCACGCCGTCGGGCCGCTGCACGATGCCCTCGATGCGGCCCGTGATGCCGTCGTTCTCGCCCGCGATCACGCTGACGTTGAAGCCCGGGACGGTGACGCGCCGCACGCTCCTGCTGGCGCCCCACAGGTCGCCGCCGATCAGGAAGTGCCCGTCCCGGTCCACCTCGAGCTCGTAGGCCTTCAGCGAGCCGTACACGGTGCGCAGGATGCCCCGGCCGGGCACCGAGCCCAGGCTCTGGACGACCTGGCTGGCCGGCGCCTCGGCGTCCGGGATCTCGTGCAGCATGGTCGGCGCGCCGCCCTCGGCGACGTAGGCGCTCCAGCCCGTCGCGCTCATGCCGCTCGAGGCCGCGATCGTCAGGCCGCGCAGCTGTCCGAACCCGCCGGCGACGACCGAGGCCGTCCCGGCCAGGCGGTCCCAGCGGCGGAGCGTGCCGCCCGCGATGACGAGCACGTCGCCGGTGGACTCGACCGCCAGGTCGCCGTCGAGGTGTCCCGCGGTGTAGCCGTAGAGCGTGGACGCGTCGAGCGCGCACAGCGCGTGCGCCGGGTCGTCGGAGTCGAGGCACTGCAGCCGGCCGCCGAGCTCCTGGTCGGCCACGATCAGGTCGCCGCTCGCCGGGTCGCCGGCGAGCTGGATCGGCCGGAAGAGCGGCGAGTGCTGGACCATGTAGTAGCCCCAGCGCTCGCCGTCGGAGCTCACCCAGTTCACGCCGGGGAGCTGGTTCGAGGGCGTGTTGCTCGCGATGACGAAGTTGCCGGTGGTGTCCACCACCATGTCGCTCGGCGAGGCGACCATGTACGCGTCGTCGTAGCGGTGCACGGCGGGCGTCGCGCCCCCCGGCAGGGCCCAGATCTCGCCCGCGTCGTCGATCACCGCCAGGTCGCCGGGCGCGGTCTCGACGATCGCCTTCAGCGCGAAGGGGAACGGGCCCGTCTCCGCGGTGGCGAGCACCGTGACGTCCCCCGCCGTGGTGACCACCCCGACGTCGCCCTCGAGCGTGCAATAAAGGATGTCGCCCGACGCGGCGCGGTAGAGGTCCGAGACCGTTCCGGTCACCGCGACGGGGAAGCCCGTCGGCCGGGGCTCTATGGCCCGGGCTGCCAGGGCCGGGGGCACCAGGAAGCAGAGTGCGAGCAGGAAGGTGGGCAGGCGGCTCATCGGCGGAGATCCGGGGGGAGCGGGCGGGGGAGACCGGGCCTCATCGTAGCGCCCCCGTTCCGGACGCGGCCCGTTCGGCCCGGACAACTCTCCGGGCCCTGCTTTCGGTCGGACGGGTCAGCAATCTCCATGCCCCGAGCCCTCCTCGCCGGGGGGGCGGAAGCGCGGCCCGCGCGGGCGCGTCGGGCCGGTCGGGAGGTCCCGCGCGCCGATCCCGGGCTCCGTGCGGGAGATGCAATCGGCGCAACCTACACTGACCGTCCCCCCCGATGCGCATCCCCACCGCGGGGGGAGGGTAGGAGGCTCTCGATGGACCGACCCGACCGACGCTCGCCCCCCTGGCCGCGGCTCCTGGCGCTGGCCCTCGCCCTCTTCGGGCTGGCCGCTCCGGCGCTCGCCCAGCAGACCGCCCGCTTCGACCCCCAGCGCCACCTCGACGGCTTCTCGGAGGTCCTGGCCTCCGAGCACCTGAGCCTCTACCGGCTGGACGAGTTCCAGCGCATCGACGGGCACGTGCTCTCGACCGCGCGCCTGGACGAGGTGCGCCGCGCGTGGCGCGAGGAGCGCGAGCGCGTCGCCGCGCTGCTCGACCGCTTCCGCCGCGAGCCGCGCGCCTACGTGCTCTACCGGCTCGAGCGCGACCTGCTCCAGCACCCCGCGTTCTCGCGCGTGCGGCTCGAGACCTACCCGTCGCACGACCCGTTCGTGTTCCTGCTCCAGGCGCCGACGACCGCCCGGCAGGGCTACCAGGAGGAGATCCTCGACGCCCTCGGCCCCGACCTGCTGCGGCTGCGCGAGCTCTTCCAGGCCGAGCTCGCCGGGCCGCTCGGGCTGGCGGAGCGCAAGGAGTTCGCCGCCTACCCCGTGATCGTGCTGAACAGCGCCCAGGAGTACGCGCGCTACGTGCGGACCCTGGGCGGGCCGGCGCTCTTCTTCGCGCAGGCGAGCTACGACGCGGCGCTGCGCGCGGTCGTGTGCTACGTCGAGGCCGACGCGCGGCCGGGCACCGACCCGACGCTGCGCCGGCCGGTCGTGCACGAGGCGGCGCTGGCGCTCCTCGACGGCCACGCGCAGGCCGAGGAGCGACGCCCCGAGCCCTGGCTCGACGAGGGCATCGCGAGCTGGCTCTCGAGCCGCGCCGTGCTGCGCGCGCAGGACCCCGAGCGGCCCGACGACGGGCTCGTGCGCCAGGCGCTGGTCGCGGTGGCGGCCGACGCCGCGCACCGCGCCGCCTACCTGCTGCCGCTGGACGAGCTGGCGGTGCTGCACGACTACGCGCAGGCCTACGAGCGCATGCTGCGCCAGGCGTCGGCGAACGGCGCGGGCGAGCCCGACTACCCGACCGCGCTGCTCGCGCTCTACGGGCAGGGCGGCGCCTGGACGTGGTTCCTGAACCGGCCGCAGGAGGCCGCGCTGCGCGAGGGCTTCCGCGGCTACCTGGCGCTCTCGCTCGCCGACCGCGGCGGCGCCGACGCGCTCCGCCGCTCGTTCCCCGGCACGGAGCTCGGCGCCCTGAACGAGTCGTTCCGCGGCTGGCTGGCCGGCTCCGTCGAGGCCTGGAAGGGCGAGCTCGAGGCCGCGCGCTACGACGTCGAGGCCTCGTTCCGGCTCTCGGACGTGACGGAGTCCACGCTGCGGCGCGAGGTCGAGCAGCGCGTGCAGACGCTCGAGCAGCTCGCGCCCGCGCACGACGAGCCGTCGGTGCGCTTCGCGCTGGCGCTGCGCGACGCGGTGCAGGGCCGCTACGACCGCGCCGCGCAGGCGGTGCAGGTGCTCGTGGCCGAGCGACCCGACGACCCGCTCGCGCCGCGCGCGCGGCGCGAGCTCGAGCGCCTGAACGCCTTCCGCGAGGAGCGCCTGGCCTTCCTGCGGCTGCTCCAGCAGTCGGGGCAGAAGCTCAACCTGATGCTGCCCGAAGGCCGCCTGCTCGCGACGGTGCTCGCGGTCGAGGACGCGCGCGCCTTGCTGGGCGAGAACAAGGCCGGGCTGGAGGCGATCGAGCTCGACGACGTGGACCCGCTGCAGCTCGCGAAGCTGATGCGCACCAGCCGCTACGGCTTCCCGCGCGGCTGGATCCAGGTTTACCCGGCCGTGCTCGCCGCGAGCGACGACCGCGACCGGCTGCTGGCCGCCGAGTCCGGCGCGGGGGCGCACGCGCTGGCGCAGGACGTCGAGCGCCGGGACTACGAGGGCTGGCTGGCCATGGCCGACACGGTGGACATCCTGGTCGCGCTCAGCGAGGCCGGGCTGCCCGAGCGCGAGGACGCGGCGCGCACGTGCGTCGAGCGCGTGCAGCGCCTGCTCGCCGAGCACGGCTCGCTCGACGTCGTCCGCGTGCGCCACCCGGCCCTGCTCGAGCTCGCGCACCGCGCGCTGTCGCTCCTGTTCGAGAAGGACGGGCTGCCCGAGGTGCTGCACGGCAAGCTCGAGGACCTCGGCGACGGCCGCGTGCGCCTGAGCTACGACTTCGACGACCCCGCGCAGGGCCAGGATTTCGAGCCGGTCGCGTACCTGGACGCGCAGCGCTGGAAGGACTCGCCCGCGGCGGAGGACTCGACGCCCTTCCACGTGGCGGACGGCGTGCTCGCGGCGCGCGGCGCGGCCTGCTCGCGCCACCTGCTCGAGTTCGAGGGGCCGCAGATCGTGCGCCTGCGCTACCTCTTCCGCACGCCGCGCGAGGCGTTCGACAACCGCATCCGCTCGCTGCTCGGCATCTGCGACGACCGCAGCCAGAGCTACGTCGCCGCCGACCTGCAGGGCGGCCTCACGATCGCCGACCGCAGCACGACCTACCTGCAGCAGGTCGACGCGCAGGGCCAGGTGTTCATGGACACCGAGCACGCGATCGAGCTCGTGCACGACGGCGCCGAGCGCGTGCGCACGTCCTTCGACGGCCAGCCGGCGGCCGAGGCGAGCTGCGGCCCGCGCCTGGCGGGCGGCCTCTTCCTGTGGGTCAACAGCGAGTGCCCCTACGAGGTCGTCAGCCTCGAGATCGAGAGCCGCATCACGCCCGCCAGCCTGCGCGGCCTGCGCCAGGAGTGGGTGCTCGAGCGGCTGAAGGCGCTCGGCCTGTGAGCCGCGCGCGGCCCGGACGGGACGATCCGGCCGGGCCGCGCGAGCCGCTCGTCTAATCGTTCCCGAGCGTGACGTCGATCGCGTTCGAGAGCGCGAAGGGCGTCACGCTCCCGAACTGGATCGCCTGCATGCTGAAGGACAGGCCGCACAGGGACGGGACGTCGGGGATCGCGAGCGAGAAGAGCGCCGTCGGGCCGGGCTGAGCGCTCTGGCCGAGCAGCTCGCCGCTGCCGCCCAGGTCGAGGCACAGGAGCGTCTGGCCGCCGCCGAGCGTGACCTGGAACGCGGTGTCGAAGCCGAACAGGACCGCCAGCGCGTGGCCGGTCGAGGTCAGGTCCACCGTGGCGACGAAGCTCGTGCCGGTGATCGGATCGCTGGCGGCGCCGAGCGAGGCCGGGTTCGCGCCGGCGTTGCGCGGCACGGCCGCGGACGGCACGACCACGCGCACGCTGCCGACCATGCCGAGGCCGACGTGCACCGCGCAGTAGTAGTCGTAGACCTTGCCCGCGACCGGGTGCGCGTCGAGGAAGGCCTGGTCGAAGGTCACGCTGAACGTCTGCGGCGGCGTGATCGGATCGCCCGAGCGGAAGATCCCGTCGTGCGTGCCGCCGACGCCGCTCTCGACGTTGTGCAGGCCGCTGACCCAGTTCCACTGGACGGTGTCGCCGACGTCGATGTCGAGGTCGGCCGGCGTGAACGTGATGCCGGACATCTGGACCATGTGCGTGGCCTGGGCCGAGGCCGGGCCGGCGGCGGAGGCGAGAGCGCAGAGCGCGGCGAGGAGCGGAGCGCGAAGCATGGGTGGTCTCCGAGGGGTTGGCGGCGACGGGCCGATCGGCCCGCCGATCGGGACGAAGGGAGCCTTCGCCGACGCAACGTCCGTTCCAGGGGGCGGGGACGCCTGGCGAGCGCCGCGGACGTCCTCTCGCCGCCGACCCGCAGCCCATCGCGGCGTGCCCCGCGGCCGGCCGCGGTCCGACGCCGCCGGCCGCGGCGCGCTCCTCCGCCCCCCGAGCGCGAGGGCGTCCCGCGACCGGATGGGCTGCGAGCGCTCGAGCCCACCCCGACGAACGCGCCACAAACCCGCTCTGTAAAGGACGTGTCTTCAAATTTGCTTTTCTGGTCCAGGGGGGTAGGGTTGCCCGATTGACGCCCGGCCGCCGGGCTCGCAGCGCCCCCCGGGGAAGGGGGCGCTTCCGGCGGCCAGGGGTTTGGGGAACCGAGGGGGAGTCATCGATGAGCCGCACCCGCGGACACGCGCCGGGTCGGGGGCAGGGGCCCCCGGCCGGCACCAGCCGGGACTCGCCCGGCGGCGGCGGGTTCACGCTGGTCGAGGTCGTGGTCGCCGCGCTGATCCTCGTGATCGCGCTGGGCGGGCTGACGAGCTCGATCCTGGCGGGCGTCAAGCTCTCCCGCACGACGGAGGAGGGCGACCGCGCCCAGGCCGCGCTGGAGAGCGCGCTGGCGCGCATCGAGGGCACGCCCTTCCGCCAGATCTTCGCGTCCTTCAACGCCGACCCGTTCGACGACCCGCCCGGCGCGCCCGGGCCCGGCTTCGCGGTCGCGGGCCTGACCCCGACCGACGACGACGGCGACGGCTTCCCGGGCGAGATCGTCTTCCCGGTCGTGGACGCCGGCGGCGGCGCGCTCGAGCTGCGCGAGGACGTGGACGACGCCGGCTTCGCGATGCCGCGCGACCTGAGCGGCGACGGCGCGTGGGACGCGAACGACCACGCCGACGACTACGTGATCCTGCCGGTGCGCGTGCGCGTGCGCTGGAGCGGCGCCTCGGGCGTGCGCGAGGTGGAGCGCAGCGTGCTCCTGGTCGAATGAACGGGCGAGCCACACGCAGGACGCGCGCGCGCCGCGGCTTCACGCTCGTGGAGCTCGTGATCGCGATGGCGGTCATGAGCACGACGCTGCTCGCGATCGGCCTCGTCTTCGAGCGCGCCTCGCGCTCCTACGAGGAGGGCCAGATCGACCGCACGCTGGAGGCGCAGGCGCACCGCGCGACGGACTTCGTCGTGCGCCAGTTCCTCGACGC
>CADEGS010000168.1:6419-9822 GCA_902826945.1 uncultured bacterium
GCAGATCGCCGCGCCGCCGCTGGCGCCGCTGGGCGCGTCGAGCATCACCTACCAGCGCGCCCAGGGCTGGAACGGCGCGACGGTGGACTGGGGCGGGCTCCTGAGCCTGCGCCTCGAGCTCGAGGAGGGCGAGCTCGACGACGGCGCCGACAACAACGGGAACGGGCTGGCCGACGAGCGCTGCCTGTGGTGGGTCGCGAACGAGGGCCAGCCGGACGAGGAGCGCCGTCTCGTGACGCGCTGGGTGCGCGAGCTCGCGCCGGGGGAGATCGCCAACGGCGCGGACGACGACGGGAACGGGCTGCAGGACGAGGAGGGGCTCTCGTTCGAGCTCCAGGGCAACGTGCTCGTCGTGCGGCTGGCGCTGGAACGCGTGGCGTACGGGGGCCGGATCGCGAGCTACGCGACCCAGACCTCGGTGCGGCTGCGCAACTGAGGAGGCGAGAGATGCAGGTACGGAGGAAGGGGACGGGGGGAAGCGGCGGCGGCGAGAGCGGCTCGGCCACGCTGTCGGCTCTGGTCGTGGGGCTGGCCCTCCTGGGCATGAGCTTCGCGATCCTGACCACGAGCATGAGCACGGAGCGCGAGTCGTCGTCGGCCGCGCGCCGCGAGGAGGCGCTGAGCTGCGCCTCGAGCGGCGTGGCGCACGCCGTGGACAACCTGTACGCGGGGAACGCGGCCGACGTGGGCGCGCCGGACGCGCAGCTCGCGTTCGGCGGCGGGACGTACTGGGTGGACGTCGCGGACGACGGCGAGGGCACGTTCACGCTGCGCGCCACCGGGCGCGTGCACGGCATCGAGCAGTCGCTCGAGGCGACCGTGCGCGAGATCACCCAGGGCGGCGTGTTCCACAACGCGCTCTTCGCCGGCAACAGCTCGAACGACCCGGGCTACGCGCTCGAGCTCGGCGGCGTGAACGCGCAGGCCGACCTGGTGAAGGGCGACGTCTACAGCGGCGGCGACGTCGAGGTGAGCGGGACGGCCAGCTCGACCGGCGTCGTGCGCGCGCAGGGCGTCGTCAGCGGCGCGCCGGGCGAGAGCCACGTCAGCCAGCCGCCGCTCGACCTGTCCGTGTGGGACTTCGAGAACACCGCCGACTACCAGGTGCGCACGATGTTCCTCGGCGACCCGGGGCTGAAGTACGTCGCGGACGACGCGGGCGGCAAGGCCTGGCAGGTGCCCGAGAAGAACCCGGCGCACATCTTCCGCATCGACCCGAGCGACCGGAAGGCGGAGCACCAGTCGACGGCCAAGTCCGACTTTTTCCTCGAGGACCCCTACGAGAAGGTCCAGTCGGACGCGAGCCAGAACGGCACCAGCCCCTACCACCTGAGCCTGTCGAAGGGCGGCAACGGCAAGGTGTACTTCATCGACGGCAACCTCTGGCTGCACAACCGCCAGTCGTACTCGTTCCAGTTCGACAGCCAGCCGAACGGCACGCGCCTGACGTTCGCCGTGAAGGGGAACATCTACTTCTCGGACAACCTCTTCTACGACGACCCGGCGCTGGACGGCATCGCCTTCATCGCGCTGAAGGACCCGGCGGTCGAGGATTCGGGGAACATCTACTTCGGCGACGGCACCTTCGGGACGCTGAAGCACATGGACTCGTTCATGTACGCCGAGAACGACTTCCACGACACGAACCTGGACGAGTCCGGATCGACGAACGTGACCGTGCGCGGGATCATGTCCGCCGGCAACCAGGTGAAGATCGAGCGCGATTACGGCTCGAACCACACCCAGCTCGTCGTGGACTACGACGACCGCGTCGTGACGGGCATGCTCGAGCTCCCGGGCATCACGCTCGAGGACCAGGGCCAGACGACGACGTACGACGTCGTGTGCTGGCGGGTGGTGGCCAACCCGTGAGGCGCACCGTGCGAAGCTGCCTGCTGCGTCCGATCTGCCTCCTGGCCGCGCTGCTCCTGGCGGGCCCCGCGGCGGCCCGTCCGTCCGCGGCGGATCGCCCGGGCGCCGGCCGTCCGGCCGACGAGGCGCTGCGCGAGATCCTGGTCAGCGGCTGGATGGTCGCCGGCTGGCCCGACGAGCAGGTCGTCGCCGAGCTGGCTTCGATCGGCTCGCCGGCGATCGAGAGCCTGTTCGCGATCCACGCCGGCACCGACCAGCGGCTGTGGGAGGGCGAGGGGCTCTCCTACGACCGCGGCCCCGAGCGCGGCGCCTACCTGGCCGGCCGCGCGCTGTGCGAGATGCCGCGCCGCGACGTGCTCGCCTTCCTGCGCGCGCGCGTGCGCCCGGCCGACGCGCTCGACGTGCGCCTGGCCGCCGTCGGGCTCTACGCCGCGCTCGGGACGGCCGAGGACCTGGCGCCGTGCCTGGCGCTCGTCGGCTCCTTCGGCGAGGAGGAGCTGAACGGCCCCGCGCTGCGCCGCCGCGTGCCCGCCGACCTGGCGCGCCTGCTCGCGCGCGCGCCGCGCGCCCCGCTCGCGGCCGCCGGCGCGTACGCGGGCATGCCGCTCCCCGTGCGGCGCATGGTGCTCGACGCGCTGCTCGCGCTCGACCAGCCCGGAGCGCTCGACGCCCTGCCGTCCGTGCTCGGCGTGGACGCGAAGGACGACGTGCGCGTCCTCGAGCGCCTCGGCCAGCTCGGCGAGCTCTTCCCGTGGCGCCTGGCCGAGGCGCAGTCCGAGCTCGTCGGCGAGCTCCTGCGCGACGAGGACTGGCGCATCCGGCGCGCCGCCTGCGTGCTGGCCGGGAGCTGGCGCGAGGGCGAGCGCTTCGACCTCCTGGTCGGCCTCTTCGAGCACGACCCGCAGCCCGCCGTGCAGCGCGCGGCGCTGTGGGCGCTGCGCGCTCTCTCGGCTTCCGCTCTCGACCTCGACGGCGAAGGCTGGCGCCGCTGGCACACGGCGCAGAGCGAGACCTGGCAACGCGAGGGCGAGGCGATCGCCGCCGGGCTCTCCGGCGGCGACGCCGCCCAGGCCAGCCAGGCGATCCGGCGCGCCGCGCAGCTCCCGCTGCAGCGCGACCGCACGGCGCCGCTCGTGGCGCGCGTGCTCGCGCGGCATCCCGGCCTGGGCGAGACGGTCTCGGCCGTGCTCGTCGCCGGCGCCGAGCGCCGCGCGGTGCCGTCGTTGGTCGACGTGATGGAGGCGGCGCCCGACCCGCGCGCGCGCGTCGTGGCGTGGATGACGCTCAAGCGCCTGACCGGCCGCGACGAGCGCATGGACGACCCGTCCTGGACGGCGCTCGTGTCGGACTGAGCTACCTCCGGTAGCTCAGTGCCGCGGCCGCCTGGCCGCGGCCGGCGCGGCAGCGCCGTAGCGCCGCAGGCCTCGTCGCGCCGCCGGCGCGACCCCATCGTCGCGAAGCGACGGAAGCACGCCTCTAGCCCGCATCCCTCACCACCCCGCGGCGGAATCGCCGCATCCCTGGCACAGCT
>CADEGS010000169.1 GCA_902826945.1 uncultured bacterium
GCGGTAGGTCTGGCTCGCCTGCACGGTCTGGATCTCGTCCTCGATGTGGCCGTTGGCCTGCAGCAGGTCCGTGCGGCCGTCCAGGTCGTAGTCCAGGAAGCACACGCCGAACGAGAGCCGCGCGCGCGAGGCCGCGCCGATGCCGGCGCCGATCGACTCGTCCACGTACAGGCCGCCCGTCTCCTGCGCCACGTAGAGCGAGGTCATCTCGTTCGCGAAGTTGCCGATGACGAAGCCCACGCTGTCGTCGCCCCGGAACCAGGCCGCGTCGATGCCCATCGCGCCGGTCGCGTTCCCGTTGCGGTCGAAGGCCACGCCCATGCGCGCGCCGCGCTCCGCGAACGCGCCCTCTCCGTCGTTCTCGAAGAAGAAGTTCGCGACCGTGTCGTTGGCGACGAAAAGGTCGACGTCGCCGTCGCAGTCGGCGTCGATCGGGCGCACCCCGAGCGCCTTGCCCATCGGCTCGCCCGTGGCCGGGTTGTGCACGCGGATGCCCGACTCGGCCGAGCGATCGACGAAGCGGCCGTCGTCGTTCCGGTAGAAGCACGAGTCCGCGCCGGCGAAGTTCGTCGGCGGGCCGTAGGCGCGCCCGACGCCGGTGAGCTGGTAGTCCACCCGGAAGTCGATGTCGCGCGACCAGCGCACGTAGTTGCCCGAGTACAGGTCCAGGTCCCCGTCGCCGTCGGCGTCGAAGAACGCGGCGCAGGTGCTCCAGTCCTCCGCCGCGCCGCCGACGCCGACGTCGGCCTCGGCGTAGCGCTCGCCGCCGTCGGCGAAGAGGCGGTTCGGCCCGACGGCCGTGAAGTACAGGTCGCGGTCGCCGTCGCAGTCGGCGTCCCCCACGGCGACGCCCATGCCGTAGAAGCTCGCGTCGAGACCGCGCCGCGCGGTCGCGTCGGCGAAGCGGCCTTGCCCGTCGTTCTCGTAGAGCGCCTGCGTCGGCTGCCCGACGCCCTCCTGCGCGTCCTCCGGCCAGAGCGCGCCGTTCACCAGCACGAGGTCGGGGTCGCCGTCGTCCTCGACGTCGACGAAGGCGGCGCCGCCCCCCATCGTCTCGGGCAAGAGCTTCGCGCCGCGCGCGCCGTTCTGGTGCACGAAGCGCAGGCCCGACGCCTGCGTGACGTCGGTGAAGACGACGGCCGGCGGCCGCGCGCTCTCCTCTGCGCGCGAGGGCGCCACGCGCTCGACCTGCTGCGGCGGCGGCGGCGCTTGCGCGCGGCCCAGGAGCCACGCGCCCGCCGCGACGCCGCCGCCGACGAGCACGAAGGCGAGGAGCGACCAGCGGAAGGCCTTCCCGATGACCGTGTCGTCGGCGGCCTCGACCTCGGCCTCGTCCTCGTAGATGTCGTCCTGCAAGGCTCGCTCCTCGCGCTAGCGGCCGGGGACGGGGCCCTCGAAGGCGCCCGGCCGGCGCAGATCGTAGATCACGACGGACTGCGCCGCGTGGTCGGCGGCGGGGTTGTCGATGCGCGCGCGCGCCACGGCCAGGTCGCTGGCGTTGTCGTCGGGCCTGTACTTCTCGTGCAGCGCCCTGTGCGATGCGGCCTTCTCCGCCTCACCGAGCTCCTCGTGGATCAGCGCCAGGTTGTAGTGCGCGGAGAGGTCCTCGGGGTCGATCTCGAGCACGCGCTCGAACCAGCCGCGCGCCTCGTCGAGGAGCGCGTCGCGGGCCGCGCGGCGCTCCTCGCCGCGCTCCTCCTTGGCGCGCTCGTAGAGCGTCTGGCCGAGCTGGGCCAGCAGCCGGTAGTCCTTCGAGAAGTCGAAGCCGCGCCGGCGCGTCTCCTCCGTGTCGAGCGCGACGATGCTGCGGAACGACTCGATCGCCTCGTCCAGGAAGCCGTTGTCCTTGTCGACCAAGCCCGTCAGCCAGGCGACGGTCCACACGTTGGCCGGCGGGTCGTGCGCCGCCGCTCGCTCGAGCGCCACGACCGCCTCGGACAGGCGCCCCTCCTGCAGGTACACGCGGCCGAGGTTGAGCGGCCCGTCGGGCAGCCCCAGCGCCTCCACCTCCCGGAAGGCCTGCTCGGCCTGGCGCAGCTCGCCGGCCGCGCTGCCGCCGCGCGCCTTGCGCAGGAGCCCGATGCCGTAGTCGTTCCAGCGCTGCCACAGCGGGAAGGCCTCGGGCGCCTCCGGAGCGACGGGCGCGCCGCCCGCGACCGGCAGCGTGACGCGGTCGGTGGCCAGCGTCAGGATCGGCAGGTCGTTGCCGTCGAAGGCGTCGCCCTGGAAGTGGCGCATGTAGGTCGTGTCGAACTTCCGGTAGCGCAGCGCGACGTCGATCGTCACCGGCTCGGTGACGTCCGCGGGCAGGTCGAGGCGGTAGTGCACGACGTCGCCCGCGCCCGGCGGGATCTGGTTGCTGTAGAGCGGGATGAAGATGTCCTCCGCGTTGCGGCGGTCGATGCGCTTGCCGTGGCGATCGAGCACGTAGGCGTTGACGAAGTGCGACCAGGGGTCCACCTCGCCGCTCGCGTCCTTGCCGCCGCTGCGGCCGATCGTGCGCCCCCCGCTCGTGACGGTCACGTCGAGCCAGACCTCGTTCGAGTCGGCGGTGCCCTGCGTGAAGACGTGCCCCATCTTCAGCGTGCGGATCACGGTCTCCACCAGGTAGCTCGCGCCCGGCTCGAGCGCGGGCAGCTCCGGCCCCAGCGGGGCCAGCAGCTCGCCCTCGATCGTGCCGCCCGCGCGCAGGCCGAAGACGTCCACGCGCATGACGCCCTCGTTGAACGCGGCGTGCTTCGCGGTCACCTCCGGGGACTGGCCGACCAGGAACGGCACGGCCGTGTTGGCCGAGGGGAACATGTGGTCGTGCACCGTGAGCCGGCCGCTGTCATCGTTGCGCTTGGCGCCGAAGTCCTCCGAGGGGAAGAGCTTCATGTGGCACTGGTTGCAGCTCGTCTCGGCCTTCGGCGGATAGTAGAAGCTCGTCACGCCGTGGCCGGAGACGCCCGACAGCAGGTAGGCGTCGTAGTGGTTCTGCCCGCGCAGCCACTTGTAGCCGTTCAGCTCCTCGGGCAGGTGCACCTTGTGGCACGTGCCGCAGAACTCGGCCGTCTTGTGCAGCGGCTTGAGGAACGTCTTCTTGTGGAAGGCCGGCTTGGACTTCACGAGCTGGCGGTTGACCCAGCGCAGGAAGCGGTTCTCGCTGGAGGCGAACGGGTAGTGCGTCGGCTCCTCGATCGTGTAGTCGGAGTTGCCGCGCGGGCTGTTCACGTTCGTGATCGCGTGGCAGGCGGTGCAGGTGATCCCCGCCTGCGACGTCGGGTGGTTCACGTCGTCGAAGTCCGGGTCGTCGAAGGCGCCGCTGAAGAACGGCACCGGGTCGTGGCAGCCCGCGCAGAAGCGCGAGCCCTGCACGTTGCCGTCGCGCTCGATCATCGCCGCGCGCGTGCCGCGCACCGAGAACAGGTAGGCCGGGTTGTTGAACGAGCTGAGGCGGTGCGCGCTGTGCGTCCAGGACTCGTGGATGTCGGCGTGGCACTCCAGGCAGTAGTCGTCCATCATCAGCGTGTCGGCCGGGATGAAGTTCCCGGTGGCCGTGCGCGCCAGCGAGGGGAAGAAGTACTTCTCGCCCGAGGCCGGCCCGACGACGTTCCACTTGCGCGGGTCCTGCGACTGCAGCAGCGCCATCGCCAGCGCGAAGCCGCCGGCCACCGCCAGCCAGGCGCCGCCGACCTTCCACTTGATGCGCCGCCCCGCCAGCCGGTGCAGCACGAAGAGCCACACGACCAGGAACGGCGTGACGACGTGCGCCCAGTACGCGACGCGGCGCACGGTCGGGTCGCGCACCTCGATCAGGTTCTCGAGGCGCGTCAGGACGGCGCCGCTGGAGAGGAGCACCAGCGCCGCCACGAACAGCGCGTATCCGGCGCGCACCGCGCGCCGGTTGGGGCGGTTGTAGGTGTTGCGGATGTGGAACGCGCCGAACGCGATCACGGGCACGACGATCGCGAGCCCCAGGGCCAGGTGCCCCAGGAACATGTACTGGTAGAAGTAGTTCTGGTAGGTCTGCCCGCTGGCGGCCTCGAGCGCCGTGATCGTGGCCAGGTAGAGCGAGTTCGCGCCCAGCAGGGCGAACAGCCCGAAGACGACGTACAGCAGGCGACGCAGGCCGGGCGTGACCGCCTTGCGATACCTCTTGCCGGTCCGGGCGGGAGGCGGGGACGTGCTCATGGTCGCTCGCGTGGCCTGGGGAGCGCGGAACGTGGACGCGCTCGGGCTCGCGTCGCCCAGAGGATAATGCGCGCGCACGCCCGGCACGCGGGGCCCGATCGATTCCCGTGCGCCGGCGCGACGCGCCCCGGCCGCAGAAAGTACGGTGCGACGCGCGCGGGAGCCGCGCGCTCGTCCCCGCCGACCCCGAGCGGCGCCCTGCGGCGCCCGGACTTTTTACGGCGCACCGCGCTCGCCCTACAATCCGCGCCCGCATGGCCCCCACGAGCGAGCGTGGCCGCGAGTGCGCGCGTGCGCTCGCCGCCTTCATCGACGCCTCCCCCACCCCCTTCCACGCCTGCGCCGAGGCGGCGCGCATGCTGGAGGCGGCCGGCTTCCGGCGCCTTTCCGAGCGCGACGCGTGGGACGGCGAGACGCGCGCGGCGTACGTGCTGCGCTCCGGCGCCCTGGTCGCCTGGCGCGTGCCCGAGGGCGCCGAGCCCTCGCGCGCGCTGCGCCTCGTCGGCGCCCACACCGACAGCCCCAACCTGCGCGTCAAGCCGCGCCCCGACGGCGGGCGCGCGGGCTGCCGCCAGCTCGCGGTCGAGGTCTACGGGGGCGCGCTCGTCAACTCCTGGCTCGACCGCGACCTCGGCCTCTCCGGGCGCGCCTGGGTCGGGCGCGGCGACGCCGCGCAGGGCCGCCTGTTCCGGATCGACCGGCCGATCCTGCGCATCCCGCAGCTCGCCATCCACCTCGACCGCTCGGTGCGCGAGGACGGCCTCAAGCTCAACGTGCAGACGCACCTGGCGCCGGTCTTCGCCCTCGGCGAGCCCGAGGAGGGCGCCTTCCGCCGCCTCCTCGCGGACGCGCTCGACGCCGATCCCGACGAGATCGGGGCCTGGGACGCGATGCTGCACGACACGCAGGCCGCGCGCCTGGTCGGCCTGCACGAGGAGCTCCTGAGCGCCCCGCGCCTGGACAACCTCTGCTCGTGCTTCGTCGCGCTGCGCGCGCTGGTCGGGCACGGCGCCGGCGCACGGCACCGTCACGTGCACGCCGTGGCGCTGTTCGACCACGAGGAGGTCGGCAGCGGCTCCGAGCGCGGCGCCAGCGGCCCGCTGCTGCGCACCGTGCTCGAGCGCTCCGTGCTGGCGCGCGGCGGCGGCCGCGAGGACCTGCTGCGCGCGCTGGCCGGGTCGGCCTGCGTGTCGGCCGACATGGCGCACGCGACGCACCCGAACTACCCCGAGCGCCACGAGCCCGGCCACTGGCTGGCGATGAACGCGGGCCCCGTGGTGAAGATCAACACGAACATGCGCTACGCCAGCGACGCGGAGACCGAGGCCCTCTTCCAGGACGCCTGCGAGCGCGCCGACGTGCCCTTCCAGAAGTGGGTCAACCGCAGCGACCTCGCCTGCGGCTCGACGATCGGCCCCCTGACCGCGGCCAACCTCGGCGTGCGCACGGTGGACGTCGGCTGCGCCCAGCTCGCGATGCACTCGGTGCGCGAGGTCTGCGGCGCCCTGGACCCCGAGCTCCTGGCGCGCGCGCTCGGCGCCTTCCTCGACTGACGATGGACCTCGCCCTGGCCGACAAGGTCGTGTGGGTCACGGGCGCGACCGGCGGCATCGGCCGCGCCACGGCCGAGCTCTTCGCCGAGGAGGGAGCGCGCGTGGCGCTGCACGGACGGAGCCTCGAGCCGACCGCCGCGTGGCTGGCGCAGCAGCCCTGGCGCGAGCGCGCCCTGCTCGTCGCGGGCGACGTGCGCGACGCGCGCGCGATGGAGGCCTGCGCGGCCGAGGTCGCGCGCGCCTTCGGGCGCATCGACGTGTGCGTCGCGAACGCCGGCGTGTGGCCGGCCGAGGACCGGCGCCTGGACGAGCTCTCCCCCGAGCGCCTGCAGGACACGCTGGCCGTCGACCTGCTCGGCCCGCTGCACACCGCGCGCGCCTTCCTGCGCGAGCTCGCGCAGAGCGGCCCGCGCCCCGACGGCCACGGCGCCGCGGTGGTCTTCACCGGCTCGACCGCCGGCCGCTTCGGCGAGCGCGGGCACCTGGACTACGCGGCCGCGAAGAGCGGCCTGGTCGGCGCGCTGCACAGCCTGAAGAACGAGATCGTGCGCATCGATCCCTGGGGCCGCGTGAACCTGGTCGAGCCCGGCTGGACGGCCACGCACGTGGTGCGCCCGGCGCTGGCGGTCGAGGGCGCCCTGCGCCGCGCGACGCGCACGATGGCCTTGCGGCAGATCGGGCGCGCGCGCGACGTGGCGCACGCGATCGCGTGGCTCGCCTCTCCCGTCGCGGCGCGGCACGTGAGCGGGCAGACGATCACGGTCGCGGGCGGCATGGAGGGCCGTGTGCTCTGGGAGGAGCACGAGCTCGACGAGGACGCGATCCGCGCGCGGATCCAGGAGACCTGAGCCGAGCGGGCGGAGGCTCCTCGCGCCGAGCGAGAACCCCGCCGCTCGCGGCGCTCAGCCCAGCGGCTCGATCTCGAGCACGAGGTACACCGGCAGCACGCCGCCCGCCGCCAGGACCGTCGGCCGGCCCGCGTGCAGCACGACGCCGGTGCGGAATTGCTGCTCGGTGCCCTCCGCCCCGCTCAGGACCAGCGCGCAGCGGCGCGTCGAGAGCGTGCCCGTCTCGGCGTCCCAGGCCTGCGGCAGGAGCTCGACGCCGTGCCGAGGGCCCAGGCGCGCCTCCAGCACCGTATCGGGCAGCACCGCGCTCTCGAGCACGGCCGTGCCGAGGCGCTGGAACGACGCTCCCGGCGCGAGCGCGCGCAGCGCGTCCAGGAGCGCCGGCTCGACCGCGTCCCCGGGCGCGCCCTCGGGCGCGCGGGCGAGCAGCTGCAGGCGCAGCCGCAGGCGCGGCGGCGGCACGTCGATCGCGGCGATCGTCGCCAGGAGCTCGCGCAGTCGCTCCGGCGTCTCGCGCAGCAGCGCGGCGTTCTGCTCGGGAAAGAGCACGTAGCTCTCGGCCAGCTCGCCCTCCCAGCGCACCTTGCGGCGCGAGGCGCGCAGCAGGCGCTCGAGCGCGTCGAGGTGGACGAAGCGCGGGCGTACCTGCGCGCTCGCGAGCGCGGGCTCCGGCTCGCGCGGCGTTCCCCCGTCGAGCTCCGCCAGGCGCGCCAGGATGCGCGCCACGTCGGCGGGCCGGTCGTAGACGACGATGCGCTCGTCGAGGCGCCACAGGTTCCATACGGGGTGCGGCGGCGCGCTGGCCTCGCGCACGAGGATCTGGCGGCCGAAGAGCTCGCGCGCCAGCGGCTCGAGCTCCTGCGCGGACGCGCGCTCGGGGGCGAAGTCGCCGATCACGAGCTCCTCGACCGGCACGACGGAACTCGTCTCGGGACGCGCCGCGTCCTGCGCGGCGGGGAGGAGGGCCAGGAAGGAGGAGGCGAGCAGGCTCGGGAGCGGAGGGAGCATCGGGCGTGAGTCCTTCGGGCGGGGCTCCGCGGGCGGAGCGGTGGTGGTGGGCAGGGCCCGCGCGCGGCGCGCGGTCCCCTCGCGCGCGCAGCCGCCCCGCCGCTCGCGACGAGCGCGCGGACGGCCGAGGCGCGAGCACGCCCCTGGACGCGCGCCGCGCGCCCGCGCTTCCCGCGGACCGCTCCGCCGCGCGGCAAGGGCGCCGCGCGCGAGCCGGAAAGGCTCCTCCCTCGGCAGGCCGGCCGCGAGCGGGACGGCTCCGCGCCGAAGCGCGAGGGGCTCAGGAAGCGGGCTTCTCCGACAGGAGCGCGCGCTTGTCCGCCACCGGCTTGAACTCCTCCGCCTCGGGCAGAGGGTCCTTCTTCGAGTCGATGTTCGGCCACTTCTCCGCCAGGCGCGCGTTCAGCTCGAGGTACTCCGACCACTTCTCGGGCAGGTCGTCCTCGCTGAAGATCGCCTCGGTCGGGCACTCCGGGACGCACGCGCCGCAGTCGATGCACTCGTCGGGATGGATGACGAGGAAGTTCTCGCCCTCGTAGAAGCAGTCCACGGGGCAGACGTCCACGCAGTCCGTGTACTTGCACTTGACGCAGGGCTCGGCGACGACGTAGGTCATGGCTTTGTGGCAGGTCGGGGTCGCTAGGGGCGCGGATTCTAGCCCAGGGAGAGCGCCCAGGCGAAGGCTCGGGGGCGGCTTCGCCCGGGTCCGGGGAGGCGCTCTTCAGCGGTCGACGTAGCCGATGTCGCGCAGCGCGTCGAGCTCCCCCGCGCCGAGCGCGGCCGCGGCGTCCCCGACCTCCAGCGCGTCGCGCCGGGCCTGCGCGCGCGCGAGGTGCTCGGCCACGCGCGCGCGCGCCTCGGCCAGCCGCTCGGGACGCGCGCTCCGGAGGTCGGCGCTCTCGCCCGGGTCGGCAGAGAGGTCGTAGAGCTCCTCGCGCCCGCTCTGGCGGTGCCGGACGTACTTCCATCCGTCGAAGAGGAGCGCCAGGCGGTCCTCGAAGTAGAGCGCGCCCGCGGCCAGCGCGTCCGCCGGCGCGGCCGGCGCCCGCGCCCCCTCTCGGCCGAGCAAGGCCGGCCCGTCGAAGCGCGCCGGGTCGAAGGGGATCCCGCACAGCGCGAGCAGCGTGGGCGCGAGGCTCTCGGCGGCGACGACGCCCGCCTCGCGCCCGCCGCCCACGCCGCGCGGCGGCTTGACGAGGAGCGGCACGCGCAGGAGCTCCTCGTAGGAGGTATGGCCGTGCTCGAGGCCGCCGTGCTCCCAGAGCTCCTCGCCGTGGTCGGAGGTGAAGACGATCAGGCTGTCGTCGTAAAGCCCGAGCGCGCGCAGGCGATCGAGGAGCCGGCCGAGCTCGCGGTCGAGGAAGCGCACCTCGCCCTCGTAGAGCGCGCGCACCCAGCGCCGGCCGTCCTGATCGGGCACGAGGTAGCCGCCGCGCACGCGCTCGAGCGCGGCGAAGCCCACGGTCGGCCCGAAGCCCGGCGGCGGCGGCCCGGGCGGACGCAGCTCCGGCGGCGGCGCGTACGCGAGGTGCGGGTCGTAGAAGTGCAGCCACAGGAAGAAGGCCTCGTCCGCGTGCGCCTCGACCCAGCGCGCCGCGCGCGCGGCCAGCGCGTCGGCGCGCTCGAAGCGCAGCGCCTCGCGCTCGAGGCTGCGCCGCAGGAGCGCGACGCCGAGCGAGCGTCCGGGCGGCGCGGGCGGCGTCAGGAACCCGTACTCGCGGAAGCCGCGGTCCAGGCCGCGCGCGCGCGAGAGCACGGGGTTGTGGCCGAAGGCGGCGGTGTCGTAGCCGGCCTCCGCGAAGGCCTCGGCCAGCGTCGGGATCGCCGCCGGGAGCGCCGACCAGCGGCCGCGCGCGCCGTGCACGAGCGGCGAGAGCCCGGTCAGGAGCGTCGCCATCGAGGGCAGCGTCCACGGCGCGGCGGCGCGCGCCGCGTCGAAGCGCCAACCGTCCGCGGCGAGACGCTCGAGGTGCGGCGTGCCGCCCTCGCCCGCCGCGGCGCCGAGCGCGTCGGCGCGCAGCGTGTCGGCCACGATCAGGATCACGCGCGGCACGCGCTGCGCGCTCGCGGGCGTCGGCTGCGCGAGCGGTGGCGGCGCCCGCG
>CADEGS010000170.1 GCA_902826945.1 uncultured bacterium
AGCCGGAGGGCTGCCCGATCGCGGCGCAGGGCCTGGGCTGGAAGAACGCGCACGGCACGGGCGCGGGCGGCGACACGATCACGAGCGGGCTCGAGGGCGCCTGGACCTCGACGCCGACGCGCTGGTCGAACGGCTACTTCAACAACCTGTTCAAGAACGAGTGGGAGCTGACGCGCAGCCCGGCCGGCGCCCAGCAGTGGACGCCGAAGGGCGGGCTCGAGAACGTGCCCGACGCGCACGATCCCTCGAAGTTCCACAAGCCGATGATGCTGACGACGGACCTCGCGCTGCGGATGGACCCGATCTACGGGCCGATCGCGAAGCGCTTCCACGAGAACCCCGACGCGTTCGCCGACGCCTTCGCGCGCGCCTGGTACAAGCTGACGCACCGCGACATGGGGCCCGCGTCGCGGCTGCTCGGCCCGGAGGTCGCGCCGCCGCAGCTCTGGCAGGATCCGGTGCCGCCGGTGGACCACCCGCTGGTCGACGAGCGCGACGTGGCCGCGCTGAAGCGCAAGATCCTGGAGTCGGGCATCTCCGTGCCGCGCCTCGTCGCGACGGCCTGGACGTCGGCCGCGAGCTACCGCGACAGCGACAAGCGCGGCGGCACGAACGGCGCGCGGCTGCGCCTGGCGCCGGCCAAGGACTGGGCCTCGAGCGAGCCGGCGCAGCTCGCGCCGGTGCTGGCGACGCTCGAGCGCATCCAGGCCGACTTCCACGCGGCGCAGTCGGGCGGCAAGCGGGTCTCGCTCGCCGACCTGATCGTGCTCGGCGGCTGCGCGGCGGTCGAGAAGGCCGCCCGCGACGCGGGCTTCGACGTCGTGGTCCCGTTCACGCCGGGGCGCACGGACGCGTCGCAGGACGAGACCGACGTCCTCTCGTACGGCTACCTCGAGCCGAAGGCGGACGGCTTCCGGAACTACGCCGGGAAGGAGCTGCGCGTGCGGCCCGAGGTCGCGCTCGTCGACCGCGCGAACCAGCTCGCGCTGAGCGTCCCGGAGATGACCGTGCTCGTCGGCGGCCTGCGCGCGCTGAACGCGAACCACGGCGGCTCGCCGGACGGCGTGCTCACGAAGCGCCCCGGCACGCTGACGAACGACTTCTTCGTCAACCTGCTCGACATGGGCACGGTGTGGGACGAGACGGGACCGGACCGCTTCGAAGGGCACGACCGCAAGACGGCCGAGCGGCGCTGGACCGCCACGTCGGTCGACCTCGTGTTCGGCTCGAACTCCGAGCTGCGCGCGATCGCCGAGGTGTATGCCGGAGACGACGCCAAGCAGAAGTTCGTCGACGACTTCGTCGCGGCGTGGACCAAGGTCATGAGCCTCTGAATTGCGGAGTCGCAGGCCGCACGGCGCGCTTCGCAGCCGTGCGGTGCCATGCGACGCGGTGACGCGGCACCGCGCAGGAATGTTCCGCGCGATCCGTTTCTCGGGCGCCCGGGGCGAGGGAGTCTGGCTCCTCTCCGCTCCGGGCGCCGTTCTTCGGTGGAAGTTGAGACACGCGGCCGGTCCCTCCGCTGGGAAGGGTCACCGACCGCCGCGCACCCGACCGCGAGAGACGCGGAGCGTACGGACGGACACCCCTTCCTGGGGAAGGAGCCCGAAGGGAGAATGCGGACGCCAGGACGAGCGAAGGCGGCCGTGGTGGTTGCTTTGCGCTTGCCACCCATGAGGGATGCCATGAGCACCAAGACCGATTCGACTCCCGACCCGAAGTCTCCTGCCGACGAGCGGACCGAGGCCCGCGCCGTCGATCGTCGTCTCTTCCTCGGAGGAGCGAGCGCCGGCGTGGCCGGCGTGCTGCTCGGCTCCAAGGCCAAGGCGCAGGGCGTCACCGGCACGCCTGCCGGAACGCTTCCCGACGTGTCCCTCGACGGCGACGCCCTCTTCGGCGACGACGCCAAGGGACCGCAGACGCCCTTCCAGCGCCGACTGACCTCGTTCCAGATCCGCGTCGACGCGGCGCAGCAGAACCTCGTGCTGCCGCCGGTCCATCACAAGAACAACGGCGACGAGGAGCGCTACTCCGACCTGCGCGGCACCTACTCGAAGGGGCTGCCGCACAACGCCTTCGGCGAGGTGAACCACGCCGCGTTCAACACGTTCTGCAACGCCCTCGAGAACGGCAGCCCGGCCGCCTTCGAGGCGGTCACGATGGGCAACCCCGGCGGCGGCGGCCCGCCGCCCGGCATCACGCCGGTGCACCGCCTGATCAACCCGCAGGCGGGCCTCGCGTTCGACCTGGAGGGCACCGACTCGCACCAGCTCACGCAGCCGCCGGCGCCGAAGTTCCGCAGCGCCTGGCAGGCGGGCGAGATCGTCGAGAACTACTGGATGGCGCACCTGCGCGACGTGCCCTTCCGCCAGTACGCGACGCATCCGCTGGCGGCCTCGGCCATCGCCGACCTGAACGCGATGTCCGACTTCCGCGGGCCGAAGCAGGCCGGCCAGGTGACGGCCCAGACGCTCTTCCGCGAGTCGTTCCCGGGCTGCACCGTGGGTCCGTACCTGTCGCAGTTCTTCTACCTCTCGCAGCCCTTCGGCGGGCAGCTCATCGACCCGCGCGCGCTCACCACGGCGCCCGGCATCGACTACATGACCGACACGGCGTCGTGGCTCGCGCGCCAGAACGGCATCAACCCGCTGACCGGCGACGTTCCGGGCGGTCTGGTGTGGATGCGCAACGGCCGCGACATCGGCCAGTGGGTGCACATCGACGTGCTCTTCCAGGGCTACTTCCAGGCCTTCCTGACGCTGGCCGCGCTGGGCGTGGGCGCCAACCCGGGCAACCCCTACAACGCCTCGGCGACCCAGATCGGCTTCGGCACGCTCGGCGGGCCGAACTTCGCCGCGCTCGTGTGCGAGGTGGCCACGCGCGCCCTCAAGGCGGTGTGGTTCCAGAAGTGGTTCGTGCACCGCCGGCTGCGTCCGGAGGTCATGGCCGGGCGGATCCACTTCAAGCTGGCGAGCGGCCGGCCCTACGACATCCACCCCGACGCGCTCGGCTCGGCCGGCGTGGCGCTGGCCTTCTCCAACAACGGGACGTACCTCCTGCCGATGGCCTTCCCCGAGGGCAGCCCGGCGCACCCCGCCTACGGCGCGGGTCACGCGACCGTCGCGGGCGCTTGCGTGACGATCCTCAAGGCGATGTTCGACTGCGAGCAACCGCTGGGGAACTTCACCACGTTGTACGAGCCCACCGACGACGGCCTGGGCCTCAACAGCCTGGCCTACGACCCGGCCATCACGATCACGGGCGAGCTGAACAAGCTCGGCGCGAACGTGGCGATCGGGCGCAACATCGCCGGCGTGCACTGGCGCACCGACGGCACCGAGTCGATGCTCCTGGGCGAGAAGGTCGCGATCAGCGTGCTGCGCGACCAGAAGCTGACCTACAACGAGTCGGCCAGCTACACCTTCCGGAAGTTCGACGGCAGCATGATCACCATCTGAGCGCCGCGGCGTGACGCCCGGGGGCGCTGCGGCGCTCCCGGGCGTTCGCCCGCTCGATCGCGCGCAGGCCGACCCGCGCCGGCGGGTCGAGGCAGGCGCGGAGGAGCCGCCGGCGGCTAGCCCTTCAGCTGCTCCGCCAGGTAGCGCTCGATCCCGATCGTCTCGATGATCCCGAGCTGGGCCTCGAGCCAGTCGACCGCGTCCTCCTCCTCGACGAGGATCTGCTCGAGCAGGTGGCGCGTCGCGTTGTCGGCCTTGTCGCGGGCGAGCGCGATGCCCTTGTTCAGGCGCGTGCGCGCCTCGAGCTCGAGCGCGAGGTCGAGCCGGTGCTGCTCGAGGACCGTCTCGCCGACCTTGACCGGCCCCAGGCGCTGCATGTTGGGCACGCCGTCGAGGAAGAGGATGCGCTCGATCACCTTGTCGGCGTGGTGCATCTCCTCGATGGACTCCTCGCGCTTCTTGGCCGCGATGCGCGGGTAGCCCCAGTTCTCGTTCATCTTGTAGTGGACGTAGTACTGGTTGATCGCGGTCAGCTCGGCGGTCAGGAGCTCGTTCAGGAACTCGATGAGCGCGGGGTCGCCTTTCATGACGGGCTCCTTGCAGCGGGGTGCGGAGGAAGGGGGGAGCATCCTATCCGCGTGCGGCGAGGGACGACCCCCGCAGGCGCTCCTGCGCGAAGCGGAGCGGCGCGTCGCCGGACCCGCTCAGGCCGCCGGGCGGTCGAGCGGCTGCGCCTCGCGGCGCTGCGCGAGCGCGTGCTCGCGCAGGATCTCGCCGATCGCCTCCTGGCACCCGCCGCAGCACGCGCCCGCGCCGCAGGCCCGGCCGATGTCGGCGGGCGTGCAGCGGCCGCCCTCGAGGGCGCGCCGGATGTCGCGGTCGGTGGCTCCCAGGCAGTGGCAGACGATCATGGCGGCGGGGGGAGGCGGTGCTCCGAGACGGGAGATCCTAGCCTGCAAGTGAGATCCAGTCTCAAGAAACTCGCCGTTCCTCATCGGCCGGGGGCGGGGCCGGTCTGAAGGCCGGGCGCCGCGCAGCACCGCGGCGAGGCCTCGAGCGGGGTCCGGGAGGCCGCGGCCTGCCCGCGGGCCTGGCCTCGGCCCTTAGCGGACCGCCTCGAGGAAGGCCCCGAAGGAGGCCTTCCAGCGCGAGACGGTCTCGTCCGGACCGACGAGCTTCGCGTAGTAGGGGCCGGCGTCGGACTCGATCACGGCCGCCAGCAGGCGCCAGTCCGGCTCGTGCACCCGCTCCCCGGAGCCCGGGGCGGTCTCCGCCACGTACGTCCCCGCCAGCTCGATCTCGACCGCGCGCCGGCCGCCCAGCGTCCGCTCGCGGCGCTGCATGCGCTGCGCCGAGTCGCCGCCGTCGGGCTGCTCGAACTGCGACGCCCAGCGCTCGAGGTTCGCCTCGAGCGTCCCGGCGCGGGGGCCGAAGTGGTAGACCACGAGCGAGGCGTCGCCGGCGCCGCTCCCGCCGGCCGGGAGCCGGTACTGCGCGACCCGCATGGCGCTCGCGGGCGTCTCGACGACCCATCCCGGCTGCGCCGTGAAGGCGAGCGTGGCCGCGGCGGTCGCGGTCGGCTCGGCGCCGGCGGAGGGCGCGCTCGGCGGCCGAGCCGGCTCTCCGGCGCAGGCGCAGGCGACGACGGCCAGCAGGAGGATCGGCGCACGCATCGCCGCGATCCTAGCGGGCCGTCCCGCGCGGCGCTCCTCCGAGGTCGGGCGCGGAGGGCTCGGAGCGGGCGACGCTCGGGCCGAGCGAAGAAGGCTCCGTGGGCGGGAGGCGCCCACGGAGCCCCTGGCACGACCCCGTCGACGAGTCGGCGACGACTAGGCGCCTACTCGTTCAGGTTGAGGATGCGATCGGTGCGGAAGGGCACGTTCAGGATCGCGAGCCCGGCCGGACCCACGGAGCTCGCCTGATCGATGAAGATCGGCGGCAGCCCCGCGCCGAGGCCCGTCGTCGTGACCTGCGCGGCGGGATACCCGCCGAGCGTCGTCACGCCGAAGTACACCTCCGGAGCGAGCGCGCCGGTGCACGGGTCGGTGACGTCGTAGCCGCCCGCGTTCCAGCGCAGGTCCTCCACGCCCGGATAGGTGCCCGCCACCGTCCAGCGCCCGATCCCCATCGACAGGAAGCCCGGCAGGAACGGCGCGCCGGAGGTGGCGATCGTGGTCAAGCAGCCGCCGTTCCCGCTCAGGTTGCCGAGCACCCACTGCGGAGCGAAGGGCAGGCCGACGGCGCACAGGCACTGCTGGACGACCGTCAGGGTGTGGCGGAAGGGCTCCTCGAACTCGCAGCGGATCCCTCCGACGGCTCCGGCAGGCGGCAGGATCTGGCGCCGGACGGCCTCGACGGGCGAGAAGGCCGTGCCTTCGGTCGCCACGACGGGCATGGGAACGAAGCCCGCCGCCGGGCCGACGAACGTGTACGAGCGCCCGGGGTGGAACGCGCCTCCGCGCGGGAATCCCGGCGCGTGGTCGATCGTGTCGCAAGCGTGCGTCAGCATCCAGGCCACCTGGAGCCCGCCGCCCGTCGCGAGGCAGCTCTGCGCGTAGTCGATGTAGCCGGTGAACCGGACCTGCCCGCCGAAGGCCGGCGCGCACGGCGGCAGCGGGCACGGCGCCGGTCCCGCCGACGAGGTCGGCAAGAGGTCGCCGTTCACGAGGAAGCGCCAGACCTGGAGCGGGGCGCCGCTCGGATCCACCTCCATCCAGGTGCGCGAGTAGACGAGGCGCATCCGTCCCGACCACTTCAGGATGCCGGCCGGGTCGAAGAGGTCGAGCCTCTGCAGCCGCACGCCGCAATCCGGCGGGATGCCGGGCACGAGCGGGACGAACAGCGGCGTCCACACGGCGCGGCACGGGCCGACGTTGTCGATGCCGCAGTCGCGCCAGCAGATGTCGAGCGAGCTCACCTTGACCTTGGGGAACACCGGGATGTTCGCGACCGCGCCGGCACAACACGGTCCGCCGTCGAGCTGGTCGGGGAGCGGACACTGCGCGCCGAGCGCCCCGTGCAGGACGAGCATCGACAGCGCGGACGACAAGAAACCTTTGAGCAGCTCGATGGGCCTCGACGTTGCGGACATGGGGTGAATCGCCTCCAGCGAGGGAGAGAGGAACGTCCTGGAACGCTCTCCCCATTGCCGGCGAGTGACGGATGTTCCCGCGCGCGCCGTCACGAGCCCGGGGGATCCCTCGAAGGCGAGCGCAACGCAGCTCGCCGAGCCGCCGGCGAAGAACGCCGCAATGGCGTCGCCGGAGGTGCGCGCCGGGCGCCGCGCCCGACCCGACGCGACGCGTGATCGTCGGTGGCCGAGCGCGTGCGCGCGGGGTGCCGACTCCCGTACCATCCGCGCGCGCTCGCGGCTCGGGCGCGCGCCTCGGCGCGCCGGCCCGCGCGCCCCTGCCGGATGGACGCCACCGCTCTCCGCATCGACCAGGACCTGTCGCTCCTCGCGTCCGGCGATGGCCCGGTCCGCGCGCTCTCCCGGGGCGTTCCGCGTCGGCTCCCGGCCGGCGCCGAGCCTTCCGCACCCCGCGCGGCATGAGCGAGCGCATCGAGACGCTGGTCGTCGGCGCCGGCGTGTCCGGCCTCGCCTACGCGCACGCGCGCGGGCCCGACGCGGACGTGCTCGTGCTCGAGGCGAGCGAGCGGCCCGGCGGGCTCGTGCGCACCGAGCGGCTGCTCCTCGGGAGCCGCGCAGGCGATGGGCACGGCGGCGCGGGAGGCGACGCGGCCGACGGGCAGCGCGCGTCGGCAGAAGCGCGCGCGGAGCGCCGGCCGCAGCCCGGCGCCGAGCCCTCCGCGCCCGAGCGCGTCGTGCGCCACGAGCTCGGGCCCGAGGCGCTGCGCCTCGAGCTCGCGGGCGGGCTGAGCGACGCGCTGCGCGCGCTCGGGATCGCCGCGCGCGAGCCGCCGGCCGTCGGGCGCAGGCGCTACCTCGCGCACGGCGGCCGCCTCGTCCCCGCGCCGCTCGGCCCGCGCCTCGTCGCGACGCCGCTGCTCTCGCTGGGCGGCAAGCTGCGCCTCGCCTGCGAGCCCTTCCGCGATCCGAGGCTCGCCCTCGACGGCTCGGTGGCGGCATTCGTGCGCCACCGGATCGGCGCAGAGGCGCTGGCGGCGCTCTTCGACCCGCTCGTGAGCGGCATCCACGCCGGCGACCCCGAGCAGCTCTCCATGCGCGCCTGCTTCCCGCGCCTGGTCGAGCTCGTCGAGCGGCACGGCGGGCTCTTGCGCGCGCTGCTCGCGACGCGCGGCGCGCCGGCGCCGAGCATCATGAAGCCCGCCGGCGGCTGCCAGGCCGTCACCGACGCGCTGGCGCGCGCGCTCGGGCCGCGGCTGCGCCTGCGCGCGCCGGCGCAGGCGATCGAGCGCGCCGGCGCGCGCTGGCGCGTCCACGCCGGCGCGAGCGCGCTCGAGGCCGAGCGTCTCGTGCTCGCGCTGCCGAGCGCGGCGGCGGCGCGCCTCCTCGCGCCCGCGCTGCCCGAGCTCGCGCGCCAGGCGGCGGCCATCGCGAGCGAGAGCCTGGTCTCGCTCGCGCACGTCTGGCGCCGCGCCGACGTCGCGCACCCGCTCGACGGCTTCGGCTACCTGGTCGCCTCGCGCGAGGGCCTGCGCCACCTGGGCACGCTCTTCAGCTCCTCGATCGACCCCGACGCGTGCCCGCCGACGCACGTCGTCCTGCGCACGTTGCTCGGCGGCGCGCGCCGGCCCGAGCTCGTGGACGCCTCGGACGAGGCGCTGCTCGCGATCGTCATGGACGAGGTCGCTCCGCTGCTCGGCCTGCGCGGCGCGCCCGAGCGCGTCGCGACCCAGCGCTGGCGCGCCACCCTGCCGCGCTACGACCTCGCCCACCCCGCGCGCCTCGCGGCGATCGAGCGCGCCACGCCGCCGGGCCTCGCGCTGCTCGGCAACTGGCTCACCGGCATCGGCGTCAACCACCTCGTCGCGACCGCGCGCGCGCAGGCCGCGGCGGACGGCGGCTGAGCGCGACGCGCCGCGCACCGGTCTCGAGCCGCGCCCTCACGCCGCCAGCGCGCGCACCTTCTTCTCCAGCGCTCCGATCGCGGCCTTGTGCGTCTTGATCTCGTCGGCGATGCGCTGCAGGCCTTCCTTGTTGTACTGGGGCAGCATCGCGGTGTTGACGATGCGCGCGACCTCGGCGCGGGCTGCGGCGAAGTCGGGCTTGGTGCCCTCGCGGCTGGCCTCGAGGAGCGCGAGCAGCGTCGCCGGCTTCAGGCCGGTGCGCTTGCCGAGGCCGAGGAAGGCCAGGATGCCGTTCGTCCAGCCGCGCTCGGCGTCCACGTCGACCAGGAAGTCCGTGAAGGCGCCGTAGCCCTTGGTCTTCGCCCACTCGCGGAAGTCCTTGTTCATGAAGAGCGCCTGGTCGACCGTCTTCTTGCGGAAGTTGGCGGCCTGCGCGGTCTGGCGCAGGAGGTCGATCGCGTTCTTGTGCTCGTCGATCTCCTTCTGCAGCGCGATCGTCGCGGCGGCGTCCTCGGGATCGGCGTGGACGCGGTCGAAGTCGGCCAGGTCCGCCTTGGTGACGATCTCGGTGCGCAGGCTGAGGCGGCGCAGCGTCTCGCGCTGCTCGGCCACGGTTCCCGTCTTGCCGATGTCGACCTTGTTCAGCACGAGCTTCGTCGAGCCGACGTGCACCTCGAACGTGTAGACGAGGCCGTCCATCTTCATGAAGAACTTGGCCGGCTTGCGATCCTTGTCCATCGCGGCCACGAGCTTCTTCCAGTCGGGCTTCCTGGCCCGGAAGCCGAGCTTCATGAAGTCGATCGTCGAGGCGATGTTGCCCCAGATCTCCTTGGCCTCCGTCTCGTGGTAGGCCGCCTTGTCCCACTGCTCGATCCTGGTCGCCATCTCGTCTCTCGTCTCGGGCGCGCGGCCCGGGTGGTGCGCGGTCGGGGACCGGCGCGGGGGGGGAGCCGGAGAGCGCGCTCCTGCGCGCCGCGCCCGGCTCCTCTCTCTCGGCGCAGGACGCGGTCGCCGGCTGCCACGCGAGGCGCCGAAAATCGAGCGGCGCCCTCCCGCGCGCACGCGGAGCCCGCCTCCGCGTGGTCGCCGGGGTCATCGGCCTGATCGTCCCTCCGTCAGCGGCCGGCGGCTCGCGAGCGCTCAGCGGCCTTCCGAGGCCGCCGCGACGATCGCGGCGACGAGCGCCTCGCGCGAGAGCTCGCCGGCGGTCCAGG
>CADEGS010000171.1 GCA_902826945.1 uncultured bacterium
GCTCGCGCTCGGCGAAGCGCATGACCTTGTCCTCGATCGACGGGCAGTAGCGCGGCCCGACGCCGCGGATGCGTCCCGCGACCATCGGCGCGCGGTGGATGTTGGCGCGGATCGTCTCGTGCGCGCGCGCATTGGTGTGCGTGACGTGGCAGCGCACCTGCGGCAGCGCCGGGAAGCCTGCGCGCTCGGTGACGAACGAGAAGGGCGCCGGCCGCGCGTCGCCCTCCTGCGGCTCGGTGCGCTCCCAGTCCACGCTGTCGTGCGCCAGGCGCGGCGGCGTGCCGGTCTTGAGCCGTCCGAGCGGGAGCCCGAGCCGCGCGAGCTCGCCCGAGAGCCCGAGGCAGGCCGCCTCGCCGACGCGGCCGCCCGCGCTCTGGCTCTCGCCGGTGTGCATGACCGCCTGCAGGAAGGTGCCGGTCGTCAGCACCACGGCGCGCGCGCGCAGCTCGCGCCCGTCGGCGAGGCGCGCACCCAGCACGCGCGCGGGCGCGCCGCCCGCCGCCGGCTCGACCGCGAGGCCCTCGGCCGCGCCCTCGACGATCGCGACCCCGGGGCAGCCCTCGACCAGGCGCGTGACCTCCGCGCGGTAGCGGTGGCGGTCCGCCTGCGCGCGCGGACCGCGCACGGCGTAGCCCTTGGCCGTGTTCAGCATCCGGAACTGGATGCCCGTGGCGTCGATCGCGCGTCCCATCGCGCCGCCGAGCGCGTCCACCTCGCGCGCGAGCTGCCCCTTGCCGAGCCCGCCGACGGCGGGGTTGCAGCTCATCTCGCCGATCTTGGCGCGCGCGTGCGTGCACAGCCCGACGCGCGCGCCCAGGCGCGCCGCGGCGAGCGCCGCCTCGACGCCCGCGTGCCCGCCGCCGACGACCAGCACGTCGAAGACGAGCGCCCCGCGCGGCGCCGGCGCGGCGGGGCCCGGGGCGGGGTGCGCGTGCGCGCGCGGCGGCGCCGCGGCGCCGGGAGGGACGGGAGCGGACGCGTTCACGGCGACCCGACAAGATGACCGCCGCCGCGCGCGGCGGCAACCGGCGTCGGGCTCCCGGGCGGCGCTCCGCCGCGGCCCGCCGCGCCTCAACATCGCCCGCGCGCCGCGCCGATACCCCGCCCGGTGCACTCCTGGATCTTCCGCAACCGCCGCCGCCTCGAGGCGATCTACGAGGGCGCGGGCCGGCGCCCGGCGCCGCCGGCCGTGCTGCCCGCGCCCGCGCGCCCCGCCGCCCGGCGCGCGGCGGGCGAGCGGCCGCGGCTGTGCGTCGTCGAGCTCATCCCGCGCTCGCGCCGGGCCGCGGCCTAGACTCTGGGCGTGCTCGCCCACGCCCTCGCCTGGCTCGCCCTCGCGGCGGCCGCCGCGCCCGACCGCTCGCTCGAGGACCTGATCCGCCGCCTGCGGGCCGGCGCGGAGGCCAGCCAGGCCGAGCTCCAGCCGCGCATCGAGCGCATCGTCGGCGGCCTCGAGGCGCTCGCGCAGCCGCCCGCGCCCGAGCTCCTGGCCGCGCTGCAGGCGGAGCTCGACGCGCTCGGCGGCGAGGCCAGCGTGCTGCTCGTCGCCTGGCTCGACCCCGGCGCCGCCCCCGCGCCGGCGGCGGCCTTCCGCGCCGAGCAGATCGCGGACGCCCTCGCGCGCCGCGAGCTGGCGCCGCTCGACCTGCGCCTGGTCGAGCTCACGCGCGCGGGCAGCACGCTCGGGCGACGCAACGCCGCGCGCCTGCTCGGCGTGGCCGGGACGCCGGCGGCGCTGGCGCGCCTGCACGAGCTCTTCGACGGCCCGGCGCCGGAGCTGCGGCGCATCGCCGCCCCCGCGCTGGCGATCGCCGGCGCGGGCGAGGACCGCGGCGCGCGCGCCGCGTTCCTCGAGCGCGCGCTCTCCGACCCCGACCCCGAGCTGGTCGGCGCCGTCGTGCAGGCCCTGGCGGCGCACCCCGACGCCAGCGCGCGCGGCGCGCTCGCGGGCCTCCTCGAGCGGCCCGCCGCGGCGGCGCCGTGGATCGAGCCGATCCTCGCCTCGCTCGCCGCGCTGGCGCCGCTCCCCGAGGACGACCTGGCGCGCCTGGTCGGCGTCGCGCTCGACGAGCGCTGGCCGCGCGAGGCGCGCGCGCGCGTGCTCGAGTCGCTGGCGCGCTCGCACGCGCCGCTCCCGCGCGGGCAGGAGAAGCGCATCGAGGCGCTCGCGCGCGAGGCGGACGCGCCGCTGCGCGAGCCGGCGCTCCTGTGCCTGGCGCGCCTGGGCGACCGCTCCGCGCGGCGCGAGATCCTGCGCATCCACGACGACCTGGTGGCGAAGAACGACCGCTGGCCGCCGGCCTACCAGCGCCGCGCCGAGGCCTGGCTCTCGATCGGCGAGCCGCGCAACGCCGCGCAGGACTACCGCCGCGCGATCGACCTCGTGCGCGCCCAGGGGCGCCAGCCGGGGAGCGAGCTGTGGATCGCGCTGGCGCGCTCGTACCTGCGCGACGGGCGCGCGGCGCAGGCCTACGAGGCGCTGCTCGAAGGCCGCGTGACGCCGGCGGAGCTGGCGCCGCTCGCCGCCGAGGCCGACTTCCGTCCGCTGCGCGAGCACCCGCGTTACGGGCGGGTCTTCTCGGGCTGAGCCGTCCGGGTCGCTCAGACGCCGACCAGCACCGTCCCGAGCACGCGCGCGCCCGCCGCGCGCAGGCCGTCCGCGGCGAGCGCCACGTCGCGCTCGGCGGTGCGGCCGTAGCGCCCGACGAGGAGCGTCCCGTCGCACCAGGCCGCGACGGCGAGCGCCAGCGCGCTCTCGGAGAGCGGAGCGGTGTCGACGAGCACCCACTCGTGCTCCTGCGCCAGGCGCCCGAGCGCGGCGCGCCCGCGGCGGCCGGCGAGCTCGTCCGCCAGCCCGGCGTGCAGCGTGTCGGCGGCGAGGAACGAGAGGTGCTCCTCGCCCGAGTCGAGCGCGGCCTCGTCGGCGCCGCTCAGGACGGCGGCCAGCCCCGCCGCCAGGTCGCGCTCGAACCAGCGCGCCTGCACGGAGGCGGCGTCGTCGGCGTCCACGAGCAAGACGCGCGCGCCGGTGCGCGCCAGCGCCAGCGCCAGGTTCGCGGCCACGCCCGAGCGGCCCTCGCCGGCGCCGGAGGAGACGATCGCCACGCGCCGCGGCGCGCTCGCGCCCGAGAGCGCGTGCTCGAGCGCCGCGCGCAGCGCGCGCACGGCGCGCGCCGCCGCGCCGCCGGGGTCGGCGCGCACGAAGAGCGGCTCGCGCGCGCCCTCGCGCTCGCGCGGCAGCTCGCCGAGGGGCGGCGCGCCGGCCGCCAGCGCCAGCTGCGCGGCGGTCGTGAGCGGGCGGCGCGCCTCGCGCGCGAACGACCAGACCACGCCGACGACGAGGCCCAGCACGCAGCCCAGCGCCAGGTTCACGGCCAGGCGCGGCGAGGAGCGCTTGCGCGGCGCCAGCGCGCTCTCGATCACCTCGACCGCCGGCACCGCGGTCGCCTCGCGGATCTTCGCCTCCTGCATCTGGCCGACGAGCAGCAGGTAGATCTGGCTGAAGGCCTCGACCTTGCGCTGGAAGCGCAGGAGCTCGATCTGCGCCTCGGGCAGGCCCTCGAGCTGGCCCAGGTAGCGTCGCTGGATCGAGTCGAGGTCCTGGCCCAGCCGGCGCTCGGCCTGCACGCGCGCCGCCAGCGTGGCGCGCAGCGCGGCGACGCGCTCCAGGACGACGGCGCGCGCCTCGCGCAGCGCGGGCCAGTCGTCGTTGTAGAGCGCCTCCAGCCCGCGCTGGCGCGCCAGCAGCGCGGAGAGCGGCTCGGCGGGCGGCGCGTCGGAGGTCAGCACGGCCTCCAGCCCGGCCAGCTCGCGCACCGAGATCTCTCCCGCGTCGTAGCGCCCCAGGAACTCCTCGGTGGCCGTCGAGGAGAGCTCGAGACGCGCGCGCTCGAGGTCGATCTCGGCCAGCTTCTCGACCACCTTCCCGGCGCTGTCGGGCAGGGCCAGCACGCCGACCTCGCGCCCCAGGCGCGCCAGGTCCTCCTCGGCCGAGGCCAGCTCGGTGCGCACGCGCTCGATCTCGCCCGCCAGGAACTCGGTCGGCCGGCCGGCGCGCGCGGCGATGCGGCGCTTGTTGTGCGCCAGGTAGGCCTGCACGAGCGCGTTGACCGTGGCGGCCGAGCGCTCGGCGTCGGCGTCGGGGTAGGCGATGCGCAGCACGTTCGAGCCGCGCTCGGCCTCCTTGACCTCGAGCGCCTCGAGGAAGTCCTCGACGGTCTTCTGCAGCGTGCCGACCGTGACGCGGAACGAGCGCCCGACCAGCGCCTCGGGCGCGACGTCGCTGGCGAGCACCAGCCGCGCGCTCTCGTAGGCGAGCTCCTCGCCCGGCCGCCAGGCCATGCGCGCGGGGCGGCGGTCGAGCCAGCGGTCGAGCGCGAGCTCCACCTCGCCCGCGGCCGGGAAGCGCACCACGAGCGGGTCCTCGAAGTCCTCGGGGAACTCCCAGCGCACGACCGAGACCGAGAGCGTGCCCGCGGGATCGGGCTCGCCGGCGACGCGCCGCAGCGCGACCTTCCAGAGCGACTGCAGCGCGAGGTCGTCCACGCGCGCGAGCAGGTTCAGCCCGACGTCGGGCGCGACCTCGTCGAGCCCCCTCGGCAGCACCACGCTCGTCACGACCGGGCGCGAGGTCAGGACCTCGACCTCCGAGGCGGTCGGCGGCGCCGCGCCGACCAGCGTGGAGAGGCCCGCGGGAAGCTGCGCCAGGGCCGAGACGATGCTCCCGCCCTGCCCCTGGTCCTCGAGCAGGACGCGCGCCGCGGCGACGTACACCGGCGTCAGGAAGAGCGACACGCCGACCGCCAGCGCGCCGCCGCCGAGCGCGCACAGGACGAGCGCCCGGGCGTGCCGGCGCAGCCCCGCCAGGAGGTCGGAGAGCGTCAGCGCGCTCTCGCCGCGCTCGTCCGTCCCGTTCAGTTGATCTTCTCCAAGGTCGCGGCCTGGATCGCGAGCGAGAGCGGGATCGAGAAGGTCTGCAGCACCGGGATCAGCTCGCGCGCCGCCTCGCTCACGTCGGCCCAGCGCCGCCGGCCGACGAACAGCACGTCGCCCGGACCGACGCGCTGCGTCGCGAGCGGGTCGAGCCGGCTGGTGTCGAACAGGACCAGGCTCGCCTGCTCCAGCGTCCCGTGCACCCAGGCCACCTGCTCGCGGTTGGCGAAGCTCGCCAGGCCGCCGCACTCCGCGATCGCCTCGAGCGGCGTCGTCGGCCGCGCCAGCACCTTGACGCCGGGATTCCGGACCTCGCCCAGCACCAGGTAGCGGTAGGCGTTCGGGCGCACGACGGCGACGTCCACGTGCGGCTCCTTGAGCCAGCGCCCGAGCGCCCGCTCGACCGTGCGCGCGACCTCGCGCGCGGTCTGTCCGGACACGGCGAGCGAGCCGACCAGGGGCAGCATCAGCGTGCCGTCGCCCTCGACCGGCGTGCCCGCCGTCTGCGCCTCGAAGAGCGCCGAGGAGAGCTCCGGATGGCCGAACACGTTCACGCGCAGGAGGTCGCCCGGGCCGACGCGATACTCCCAGGTGCCGAGCGCGACGGCCGTCGAGGCCTGCACGTCCGGCCGCTCCACGACCTCGGGCGGTCCCTGACAGGCGGCGAGCGCCGCGAGGAGCAGGGCGGCGATGCGGCGCGCCGCGCTCATCCCGAGGCGCCGCGGCGCGCCGAGAGCGGGTGCGCCGCGGGCAGGAGCGGCGGCGGCTCGGCGCCCGCGCGCGCGGGGCGCGGCGCGCGCGCGCCCTCGCCGAGCAGCCGGCGGTAGTGCTCGAGGATCGCGCCGTTCACGACGGCGGCGGAGAAGCGCTCGAGCACCAGCGCGCGTCCGGCGGCGCCCATGCGCGCGCGCGTCGCCGGGTCCTCGAGCAGCGCGGCCAGCGCCTGCGCCAGCTCGGGCGGACGGCGCGGCGGGACGAGCAGCCCGTTCACGCCGTGGCGCACGATCTCGCGGCAGCCCGGCGTGTCGGTGGTGACGAGCGCGCGCGCGCTGGCGGCGGCCTCGATCAGCGCCAGCGGCACGCCCTCGCGGTAGTAGCTCGGCAGCGCCACGACGTGCGAGCGCGCCAGGAGCTCGGGCACGTCGTCGCGCCGCCCGAGCCAGCGCGCCAGGCCGCGCTCGTGCCAGCGCGCGAGGTCGCGCTCGCGCAGCGAGTCGGGGTTGTCCCCGTGCGGCTCGCCGGCGAGCTCGAGCGCGTGCGGCACGCCGCGCGCGCGCAAGAGCGCGCAGGCCTCGACGAGGTCCGCCACGCCCTTGCTGTGCAGCATGCGCGAGCAGAACAGGACGACCGGCACGCCGGGGCGCTCGTCCGAGGGACGGAAGCGCGCGGTGTCCACGCCCGATCCGTGCACGAGCGCGGCCTCGGCCGGGCGCACCAGGCCGAGCTCGCGGAAGAGGCGCTCGTCGTCGGGGTTCTGGAACAGGGCCAGCGAGCGCGGGCCGCCGGGCGAGGGGACGAGCGCTCGTCGGTAGGCGCGCTCGACCAGGCGCCGCGCCGGGCCGCGGCGGCCGCCCTCCTCCATGAAGAAGCGCCCCAGGCCGGTGACGGCGTTGACGACCGCCGGCACGCCCGCGCGGCGCGCGGCCAGCGAGCCGTAGACGATCGGCAGGAAGGAGACGTGGTGCGCGATGTCGGGACGCAGGCGGCGGTAGAGCCGCTCCAGGCGCCGCACCAGGGCCAGGTTGGCGAGCTGGCCGAGGACGTCGCGGCCGAAGCGCACGGGCTCGAAGGCGAAGCCCTCGGCCTCGATCGCCTCCTGCAGCGGACCGGCGCAGGTCGCGACGACGACGCTGCCGCCCGCGTCGCGCACGGCGCGCGCGAGGCCCAGCCGGTGCGACCAGAAGAACCAGTCGTCCGTGACGAGGAAGAGGACCCGCACGGAGGGGTACCCTGCCTTCCGGCGCGAGCGCGAACCAGACTTTCCGGCGATTTCGTCCCGCGCTCAGCCGTGCTCGGAGAGCGGCGCCGGAGCGCGCGCGCGGCCGAGCTCGTGCGGGCGAGCGGCGGGCGGCGCGGGCGCCGGCGCGCGCATCCAGCGCTCGTGCCAGGCCTGGAACGCGAGCGCGTCCCAGAGGTAGTAGCCGAGGCTCGCGCGGCCGGCGCGGTGCGCCTCCCAGGCGGCGCGCAGCGGCGCGGGGTCGAGCACGCCCTCGCCCTCGAGGCGGCGCGCGTCGAAGAGCTCCTCGGCCCACGCCGCGAGCGGCCCGCGCAGCCAGTCGTCGATCGGGATGCCGAAGCCCATCTTCGGACGCTCGAAGAGCGCGCGCGGCACGCGCCGCGCGAGCACCGCGCGCAAGAGCGCCTTGCCCGGCTCCGGCCCGATGCGCACGGCGGCCGGCAGGCTCCAGGCGAGCTCGACCACGCGGTGGTCGAGCAGCGGCACGCGCGCCTCGAGGCCGCAGGCCATGCTGGCGCGGTCGACCTTGCACAGGATGTCCTCGGGCAGGTAGCTCCGCGTGTCGGCCAGCATCATGTGCTCGAAGCTGGCGGGCGCGAAGGGGCTCGGCTCGTCGTGCACCGAGGGCGGCTCGCGCGCGCCGAGCACCAGCCGCTCGGGCTCCTTCCAGTGCGAGACCATCGAGCGGTAGAGCGAGCCCTGCCCCCCCAGCGCCAGGATCTGCGCCAGGCGCTCGGCGCGGTGCGCCGCCCAGCCCGGCTGCAGTCCGCGCGCGCGCAGCCAGGCCGAGCGCCGCGCCAGCCCCTCCCACAGCCCCGCCGGCGCGGCGCGCAGGCCCGCGGCCAGCGCGCGCCGCGCGGGCGCGGGCACGCGCCCCAGGCCGCGCTGCAGGCGGCGCGTGAGGAAATAGCGCGGGTAGCCGCCGAAGAGCTCGTCGCCGCCGTCGCCCGAGAGCGACACCGTCACGCCCTCGCGCGCGAAGCGCGAGAGGATCAGGGTCGGGATCTGCGAGCTGTCGCCGAAGGGCTCGTCCCAGTGCTCGCACAGGGACGGCACGACGGCGCGCGCCTCCTCGGGCGTGACGACCCGCTCGTGGTGCTCGGTGCCGAGGTGCGCCGCGACCGCGCGCGCGTGCGCCGCCTCGTCGTAGCCCTCCTCGCGGAAGCCGATCGTGAACGTGCGCGCGGGGCGCGCGCCGAGCTCCTGCAGGAGCGCCACGACGAGCGAGGAGTCCACGCCGCCCGAGAGGAACGCGCCGAGCGGCACGTCGGCGACGAGCCGCAGGCGCACCGCCTCGCGCAGCGCGGCCTCCAGGCGCTCCTCGGCCTCGCGCGCCGCGCGCGCGTCGGCCGGCGCGCCGCGCGCGCGCTCGGCGCCGGCCTCGGCCACCGCGCGCGCGTCCCACCACGTGCGCACCTCGGCGCGCGCGGGCGAGCGGAAGATCGCGTAGCTGCCGGCGGGGAGCTTGCGCGCGTCCGCGTAGATCGCGTGCGGCGCGGGCACGTAGTTGAAGCGGAAGAAGAGCGCCAGCGCGTCGCGGTCGAGCGCGGCGCGGAAGTCGGGGTGCGCGCGCAGCGCCTTCAGCTCCGAGCCGAAGAAGAGCGTCCCGCCCTGGATCGCCCAGTAGAGCGGCTTGATCCCCAGCCGGTCGCGCGCCAGGACCAGCGTGCGCTCGCGCGCGTCCCACAGCGCGAAGGCGAACATGCCGACGAAGCGCTGCAGCGCGCGCTCGACGCCCCAGCGCGCGAGCGCGTGCAGGACCACCTCCGTGTCGGTCTGCGTGCGCAGGCGCACGCCCTCGGCGGCGAGCTCGGCGCCCAGCTCGGCGTAGTTGTAGACCTCGCCGTTGTAGGCGATCGCGAAGCGGCCCGAGGGGTCGAGCATCGGCTGGTGGCCGTCCGCCGAGAGGTCGAGGATGGAGAGCCGCCGGTGGCCGAGCGCGAGGCCGGCGGGCGCGTCGACCCAGGTGCCCGCGTCGTCGGGGCCGCGGTGCGCGAGCGCGTCCGCCATCGCGCCGGCCGTGCGCGCCAGGCGCGCCGGGTCGCCGCTCGCGCCGTCCCAGGAGCCGCTCAGGCCGCACATGCAGCGGCCTCCACGAGCTCCGACCACAGCGCCTCGTAGCGCGCCACGACGGCCTCGAGCGCGTAGTGCGCGCGCACGTGCGCGCGGCCGCGCGCTCCCAGGCGCGCGCGCGCGGCCGGCCCGGCGCGCACCAGCTCGACCAGCGCCGCGCGCCAGGCCGCCGCGTCGCCGGCCGGCACGACGCGCCCGGCGTCGCCGACCAGGCGCGCGCTGTCGCCGACGTCGGTCGCCAGGCACGGCGTGCCGCAGGCGAGCGCCTCGCCGAGCGCGTTCGGGAAGCCCTCGAGCGTGCTCGAGGCGCTGACGACCAGGTCGAGCCCGGCCGCCAGGCGCGGGACGTCGCGGCGCGCGCCGAGCGCGAGCACGCTCGCGGGCGAGCCCGCGCGCGCGAAGGCGCGCTCGAAGGCCGGCGCGCCGCGCTCGACGCCGCTCCCCGCGAGCACGAAGCGCGCCTCGGGCAGCACGTCCGCGAGCGCCGCGGCCGCCGCGAGCACGAGCGCGTGCTCCTTCATCGGGTGCCAGCGCGCGAGCATGCCGACCAGCACGTGCTCGGGGCCGAGGCCGAGCTCCGCGCGCAGCGAGGCCCCCGCCGCGGGGTCGGGCCGCAGGCGCTCGAGGTCGAAGCCGTTCGGGATCCAGCGCCAGGCGCGCGGGCGGTAGCCGA
>CADEGS010000172.1 GCA_902826945.1 uncultured bacterium
CCTCGGCGCTGCTCGAGGTGCTCGACCCGGCGCAGAACTCGACCTTCGTCGACCATTACCTGAACGTGCCGTTCGACCTCTCGCGCGTGATGTTCGTCGCCACGGCCAACGTGCTCGACGCCATCCCGGGGCCCTTGCGCGATCGCTGCGAGGTGATCCGCCTGCCCGGCTACACGCAGGACGAGAAGCTCGAGATCGCGCGCCGCTACCTGGTCGCGCGCCAGACCGAGGACAACGGCCTCACGGCCGAGCAGCTCGCGATCACCGACGCCGCGCTGGAGCGCATCGTCGAGTCCTACACGCGCGAGGCCGGCGTGCGCCAGCTCGAGCGCGAGATCGGCGCCGTGGCGCGCCACGTGGCGACGCGCGTCGCCTCGGGCGAGGCCGAGCGCGTGCGCGTGGACGAGGGCGACCTGCAGGCGATCCTCGGGCCCGTGCGCTTCGAGAGCGAGCTGGCGCTGCGCACGAGCGAGCCGGGCGTGGCCACGGGCATGGCCTGGACGCCGGTCGGCGGCGACATCCTGTTCGTCGAAGCCAGCTCGATGCCCGGCAAGGGCGACCTGATCCTGACCGGCCAGCTGGGCGAGGTCATGAAGGAGAGCGCGCGCGCCGCGATCAGCCTGATCAAGGCGAACGCGACCGCGCTCGGCATCCCGCCCGAGGCGATCGCCGCGCGCGACCTGCACGTCCACGTGCCGGCCGGCGCGATCCCCAAGGACGGCCCGAGCGCGGGCGTGGCGATCTACACCGCGCTGGTCTCGCTCCTGACCGGGCGCACGGTGAAGAGCGACCTGGCCATGACCGGCGAGATCAGCCTGCGCGGCCTGGTGCTGCCGGTGGGCGGCATCAAGGAGAAGGTCCTGGCCGCGCACCTGGCCGGCATCCGCGAGGTGATGCTGCCCAAGCGCAACGAGAAGGACTTCGAGGAGATCCCGACCGCCGCGCGCGAGGCGCTGCGCTTCCACTGGATCGAGCGCGTCTCCGAGGCGCTCGCGATCGCGCTCGAGGGCTCGCCGCAGGCGTCGGCGTCCAAGCCGCCGCGCGCGCGCAGCGAGCGCCTGTCGGCCTCGCCGGAGGCGGAGTAGCGGTGCGCTGCCCCGCCTGCTCCGTCGAGCTCGCCGAGCGCGCCTTCCAGGGCGTGCCCGCGCACGTCTGCGCGCGCTGCGGCGGGCTGTGGCTCGAGCGCGCGGCGCTGGCGGAGGCGGGCGAGCACGCGCGCCCCGACGTGCCCTGGCTCGACCTCTCCCTGTGGCGCGAGCTGGCGCACTTCCAGGCGCTCCCGACCGTGCGCGCCTGCCCCTCGTGCGCGCGCGCGCTGGTGCGCCTGCGCCACGGCGCGGACGAGCGCCACGCGCTCGACTACTGCGACGCCTGCGGCGGCGCCTGGCTCGACCGCGACGCCTTCGGCGCCATCGTCGACACGCTGCGCCAGGAGGTCGGCGGGCTGAGCACCGCGCGCGTGCTCGAGGCCTCGCTGCGCGAGGCGGCGCACCTGGTCACGCACCCCGGCTCCGCGCTCGCCGACTGGCGCGACCTGACGCAGCTCCTGCGCCTCTTGCAGGTGCGCGTGCTGGCCGAGCACCCCACGCTGCGCGGCCTCGTGCTGGGCGTGCAGCGCGGCAACCCGTTCGACTAGGCTCGCTGGGCCCTGCCGCGCCGGAGGTCGCCGGCGCGCGCCGAGCCCTCCCGACCCTCCTCGCCCGGAAGCTCGACGGCGGGGACCAGGTCCCTGACCGAGCCCACGCCGAACGCGAAGGACTCCCATGAAGCCCCCGCCCCCCGGCTGGCCGCGCCTCTCCGCGGCTCTCTTCTACTCCGACCCGCGCAAGGCGATCGACTGGCTGGTCGAGGCCTTCGGCTTCCAGGTGCGCCTGCTCGTCCTGGACCCCGGCGGGCGCGTCGCGCACAGCGAGCTCGAGTACGGGGACGGCCTGGTCATGATCGGCGGCGCCGGCCCGGGCTACGCGAAGGACGGTCAGGCCTGGCGCGAGCGCCTGGCGAGCCCCGGCATGGTCGGCGGCCGCACGACCGGGAACCTGTGCCTGCACGTCGAGGACGCCGACGCGCACTGCGCGCGCGCGCGGGCGGCCGGCGCCGAGATCTGCTACGAGCCGACCACGACCGACTACGGCGAGGGCTACTGGGCCGACCGCAGCTACGCCGCCGTCGATCCCGAGGGGCACCTGTGGTGGTTCCTGCAGCGCGTGCGCACCGGCGGCGAGGACGCCGCGCGCGGCGGCGCGGGCTGACGCGCGCGCCGCCTACTCGAGGTCGGGCGAGTCGAGCGTCACGCGCAACGTGCGCTCCTCGCCCTCGCGCCGGAACCTCACCAGCACGACGTCGCCCGGCTTGTGCACGTTGAGCGCGTACATCAGGTCGTGGATCGTCTCGACCTGCACGCTGCCGAGCCCGGTCACGACGTCGCCGCGCACGAGCCCGCCGCGCTCGGCCGGCCCGCCGGGGCTGGTCCCCGCGAGCAGCACGCCCGGCCCCTCGAAGGAGTACTCCGGCACGCTGCCGAAGCGCGCGCGGAAGCCGCCGCCGCCGCTCGGCTTGTCGCTCGGGGGCGGCGCGACGTACGCCAGCCCCTGGCCCTCCAGGACGGCGCCGAGCGCGCACGCGAGCACCTCCAGCCCGAGCTCCGCCACGCGCCGCGCGCCGTCGGCCTCGAAGCGCTCCACGTCGTCCGTGGGCCGGTGGTAGTCGGTGTGCACGCCGCTGAAGAAGTGCAGCGCGGGGATCTCGCGCGCGAGGAAGGTCTGGTGGTCGCTGCCGCCCACGCCCTGGCCCGAGGCGTTGACGGCGAGCTCGAGCCCGCTCGCCGGCGCGCTGGCGGCGAGCCAGCCGGAGAGCGGCGCGGCGGAGCCCGCCCCCAGGACCTGCAGCCGCCCCGCGCCCGCGCGCCCGACCATGTCGAGGTTCAGGGCGAGCACGATCCGCTCCAGCGGCACCGTCGGCGCCTGCGCCCAGTGCTCGCTGCCGAGCAGCCCGAGCTCCTCGCCCGACCACAGCGCGAACAAGACGTCGCACGGCGGGCGCCGGCCCGCCGCCAGGCAGCGCGCGAGCTCGAGCACGACGGCCGTGCCGCTGGCGTTGTCGTCGGCGCCGTTGTGGATCTCGCCCGCCCGATCCGGCGCGAGCGAGCCCAGCCCGCCGCGCCCGAGGTGGTCGAAGTGCGCGCCGACCACGATCGCGCGCTCGGAGCTCGTCCCGCGCAGCCGTCCCAGCACGTTCGTCGCGCGCCCGTGCGCGCGCACGATGTCGGCCTCGACCTCGACCTCGTCGGCCTCGCGCAAGCGCTCGAAGACCGACCAGGGGATCGTCACCGCCGGGATGCCGGCCTCGCCCGAGCGCCCCGCGTCGAAGCCGAGCATCGGCTCGTCCGCGTCGCGCGGCAGGAACAGGACGGCCACCGCGCCGCGCTGCTTGGCCTCGATCACCTTGTGCAGGATCGTCGCGCTCGCGCCCCAGCCGCCGGCGCTCGCGCCGTGCGGGTTCTCCTCGCCGCTCGCGTCGGGCGCCGCGGGCGGCGCGTCCTCGCCCGGCGAGCCGCGCAGGATCGCGACCACCGCGCCCTCGGGATCGATCTCGGCGTAGTCGTCGCGGCCGCGCTCCTCGTTCACGATCCCGTAGCCCGCGAAGACGAGCCGCCCGCGCGCGTGCCCGGCGGCGGAGCAGTAGAGCGGCACGGCCGCCTCGCGCCCGGAGTCGATGCCGCTCGCCTTCACGCCGATCCACTTGACCGTCGAGCCGCCGCCGTCGCGCACGGGCAGCGGGACCTCGAAGCCTTGCAGCCAGCCGTCGTCGCCGGCGGGCTCGAGCCCGAGGCTCTCCAGGCGCTCGGCGATCCAGCGCGCCGCGGCGGCCTCGCCGGCCTGGCCCGCGCGGCGTCCCTCGCGCGCGTCGTCCGCCAGCCAGGCGACGTCGGCGCGCAGGCGCTCCGCCGAGGGCTCGGCCGCGTCGAGCGCGAAGCGCGCCGGCGCGGGCGCCTCGGCGACGGCGGCCGGCGGGGCCGAGGGCGCGGCGGCAGGCTCGCTCCTGAGGGCGTGCGCGGCCGGATCGTCGTCGGCGCGCGCCCGCTCGGGAGGAGCCGACGGGCCGGCGCCCGCGCAGGAGAGGGTCAGGAGGAGGAGCGGGAGGAGCAGCGTGTCGCGTCGCAGCATGGGTGGGCGCCGTCGGAGGGGGACCGTCGTGGTGGTAGTGCCTCGCGGCTCTCCCGGCAAGCCCCCGCCGCGCCCGCGCGCGCTGGGAGCCGCCCCCGCGGCCGGCTAAGCTCCGTCGCGATGGCCTCTCCGACGCCGCCGAAGCGCGGTCTGCGCGCGCCGGCGGGGCCGGCGCCCTCCGCCGCCGAGGGGCCCGCGACGGCCGCTCCCCGCGGCCCCTGGCGCGGCCTGGGCCGCCTGCGGTGGGTCCTGCTCGCGCTGGTCCTGCCGCTCGGCCTCTTCGGGCCGGGCCTGGTGCAGGGTGAGCTCTTCGTGTCGGTCTTGCCGGTCTCGCTCGAGCCCTTGCGCAGCGAGCATCCCGAGGAAGCGCGCGCCGCCGACGCGCGCGCGCGCTGGGTCACCGGCGACCGCCTGCTGCCCTTCCTGACCGACCAGGAGGCGATCCGGGACGAGATCCTGGCCGGCCACGCGCCGCTGTGGGAGCCGCTCCTCGGCCTCGGCGTGCCGCTCTACGCGGGCTCGCTGGTGGCGCTCGCCTACCCGCCGAACTGGCTTGCCGTCGCGCTTCCCCCCGAGCGCGCGGCGGGACCGCTGGCCGTCCTGAGCCTGGCCATCGCCGGGCTCGGCCTCGGGCTCCTGCTCGCCCGCCTGGGGCTGCGGCCGGGCGCGGTCGCGTGCGGCGTCGCCGCGCTCGAGCTCGGCGGGTTCGGCCTCGTCAACCTGCCCTACTTCATGAAGGTCGACGCGGCGGCCTGGATCCCCTGGTCCTTGTGGGCCGTCGAGGGCCTGCTCGCCGGACGGAAGCGGAGCGGACTGGCGCTCGCGCTCGCGCTGTGCGCGTCGTTCCTGGCCGGCTTCGTGCCGATCGCCGTCTTCGGCCTCGCGCTGACCGGCGCCTGGGCGCTCGTGCGCTCCCGCGCGCGGCGCGCCCCGGCGCCGGGCGCGGCGCCGGCGCGACCGCTCGCCGGCCTCTCGACCTGCGCCGTGTTCGCCGCGCTGGGCCTGCTGGGAGCGGCGGTGCAGGTGCTGCCGACCTGGGAGGCGAGCCGCTGGTCGGCGCGCCAGAGCGGCGGCGACGTCGCCGCGCAGAGCCTGCCGGCCGGCGTCCTGTGGGGCACGCTCGTGCCCGACCTCTTCGGCGGGCCGGCCGAGACGACGCCCGCCGGCGGCGCGCCGCTGGCCTGGTGGCTGACGGGTCCCGGCGAGCTGCTCAAGGCCGAGGGCTGGAACGCGCTGGAGTGGAACGCCTACGCGCTCGCGGGCGCGGTGCTGCTCGCGCTGGCCGCGGTCGTGGCGACGCCACGGCGCGCGGCCTTCCCCGCGCTGGCGCTCGCGCTGGTGCTCCTCTTCGCGCTCGGGCGCGCGCCCGCGCGCTGGCTCTACGCGCTGCCCGGCCTAGGCCTGGGCGCGCCCGGGCGCGCGCTGGCGCTGGCCTGGATCCTGTGGCCCTGGCTGGCGGCGCTGGGCGTCGAGGCGCTGCTCGAGCGCCGGCGGCGCGCGCTGGCCGCGTTCCTCGGCGGGGCCTTCGCGCTCGCGCTCGCGAGCTTCGTCCTGTGGTCGGGGCTCGAGCCCGAGCGCTGGGCGCGCGCGCTCGAGCGCGCGCTGCTCGAGCGCTACGGCGAGCGCTACCACGAGACGCTCGAGACGCTGCGCGCGCGGCTGCCCTTCGAGCGCACGGTCGCGGCCGGCGCCGCGCTGCGGCGCGGCCTCTCGCACACGCTGGGCGCCGCCGCCGCGGCCTGCGCGGCGGGGCTGTGCGTGGGGCTGGGCGGGCGCGGCGCGAGCCGGCGCGCGCGCGTGCTGGGCGCGCTCCTCGTGCTCGCCTGCGCCGCGCTGCCGCCGCTCGCGACGCGCGCGGCAGACGGCTGGAGCGCCCTCTCCGCCGCCGCCTGCGCGCTGTGCCTGGTGCTCTGCGCGCCCGGCGGCGACGGGCGCGCCTGGCCGGCGCTGGCGACGCTCCTGTGCGCGGAGGGCCTGCTGGCCGCGGCGCCCTACGCGCGCGGGCTCGCGCCCCCGGCGAGCGGCGTGTTCCCGAGCTCGCCCTCGATCGAGGCCGTGCGCCGCGCGGCCGGGGACGGCCGCGTCCTGCGCTACGACGCGAGCCCGAGCGGCACCGACGAGGTCCAGCGGCTGGCGCGCCAGAACCTGCTCTCCGCCTACGGCATCGCGGACCTCACGCCCTACCTCGTGTTCACGCCGCGCGGCCTGTTCGAGCTGGCGCGCGCGCTCGATCCGGCCATGCTGTCGCGACGCCACGTCTCGCACCTGGCGGATCCGGCGCGCCTCGACCACCCGCTGCTCGATCTGTTGCGCGTCACGGCCGTGCTCTCGCTGCGACCGCTCGCCCACCCGCGCCTCGAGGCGCTGCTCGAGCGCGACGGCTTCTGCGTCTACCGCCGCGCGGGCGCCTGGCCCGCGGCGCGCGTCGTGCGCGAGACGCTCGTGCCCGGCAGCGACGCGGAGGGGCTGGAGCTGCTCGCGCAGGGCGCCCTCGACCCGACGCGCACGCTCTTGCTCGCGCCCGAGCACGCCGCGCTGGCCGGGCCGCCGCCCGAGGTGGGCGACGGCTGGAAGCCGGGCGAGGTCGAGAGCGTGGAGCGCCCCTCGCGCGCGCGGCTCGACGTCACGGTGTGGGGCTCCTCGGGCGGCTGGCTGGTCATGCCCGAGGAGTACGCGCCCGGCTGGCGCGCGCGCGTGAACGGCGAGGAGGTGCCCGTGCTGCGCGCCGACCACGCGCTGCGGGCGGTGCGCGTCCCGCGCGGCGAGAGCCGCGTCGAGACGTGGTACGCTCCGCGCTCGCTGGCGGTCGGCGCGACGCTCGGCGCGCTGGCGCTCGGCTGCGCCGCCTGGCTCGCGCTGCGCCGCCGGCCGGCCCCCCCCGACCTCGCCACGCCCGGCTGATGCACCTGCAGGTCCTCTCCAGCGGCAGCAACGGCAACGCCTCGCTCGTGCGCGCGGGCGAGACGCTCCTCCTGCTCGACGCGGGCCTGCCGCTCGACGAGCTCGAACAGCGCCTGCAGGCCGCGCGCGTCTCGCCGCGGCGCATCGGCCACATCGCGCTGACGCACGGCCACCTGGATCACGCGCGCTCGGCGGGCCTGCTCGCGCGCAAGGCGGACGCGCGCGTGCACTGCTGCGAGGCGCTGATGCAGAACGCCTCGCTGCGCCGCGCCCCGCGGCTGGCGTGCCTCTCGCCGGGGCGGAGCACGCGCATCGCGGTCGAGGGGGGCGCCACGCTGGACGAGACGCTCGTGCTCGAGCCGGTGCCGATCCCCCACGACGCCGTCCCGACCGTGGCCTTCCGGGTCGAGCACGCGGGCCGCGTCGCCGCGCTCGTGACCGACATGGGCCGCGTCGCGCGCCCCAGCGCCGAGCGCCTGCGCGGCGCGCACGTGCTCGTGCTCGAGTTCAACCACGACCTCGAGCTGCTGCGGAGCGGCCCCTACCCGCCGCAGCTCAAGCGCCGCATCGCCGGGCCGCTCGGCCACCTCTCGAACGAGGAGGCCTGCGCCATGCTGCGCCTCCTGATCGGGCCCGAGCTGCACACGCTCGTGCTCGCGCACCTCTCCGAGGTCAACAACACGCCCGAGCGCGCGCTCGCGAGCGCGCGCGCCACGCTGCGCGCGCTGGGGCGCGAGGACGTGCGCGTGCTGGTGGCGGGGCGCGCCGGCGTCGGGCCGAACCTCGAGGTCTGAGGCCCGCCCCGCCGCTTCGGGCGGCCCCTCCCGGCTGCTACCATCCGCCGCCATGGACGGCGAGCGATCGGCGCAGGACTGGGCCGCGCAGCTCAAGCGCAGCTGGGAGGAGCGCGCGCGCTCCGACGCGCGCGACTTCTACGTCGCCTCGCACCCGGGCTGGCGCGAGCCCGCGCGCTGGCAGGCGCAGGCGCGCGCCGACCTGGACATGCTCCTGTGGCAGGTCGATCGCGGCGCGCTCGGACGCTGGCACGTGCTCGAGATCGGCTGCGGCGTCGGCCGCATCGCGCAGCCGCTCGCGCCGCTGGTCGCGAGCTACACCGGGATCGACATCGCGCCGGGGATGGTCGAGGAAGCGCGCGCGCGCTGCGCGGGCCTCGCCAACGCGCGCTTCCTCGTCTCGAGCGGCGACGACCTGCCGGCGCAGGCGCGCGACCGGCGCTACGAGCTCGCGCTGGCGCTGGCGGTCTTCATCCACTGCCCGCGGGCGGTGATCCGCTCGCTCGTGCGCGCGGCGTACGAGCGCCTCGCGCCCGGCGGCCAGCTGCGCTTCCAGGTGCTGGCGGACCCCTCCGACCCGACCGGCGTCGTCTCGCTCGAGGCGGCGGCGGCCGCGCACCAGGAGATCGACGCCATGGAGGAGCAGGCCGGCGCCGAGGAGCGCGCGCTGATCGACGGCCACTACTACATGGGCGACGCCTTCCGCTACGACGAGCTCGCGCCGTTCCTGGTCGAGGCGAGCGGCGGCTCCGGGCGCGTGACGCTGATCCGCCCCGACCTGGCGCACGTGTACGGCTGGGTCGAGAAGCCCGCATGAGCCCGTTCGTCCGCCCGGCGACGATCCGCCCCGGGGACCGCACGCTGGCGCGCTCGGCGCTCTTCCTCCTGCTGGCGGTGTACACGGCGACCTTCGCGGGGCTGCCCGACAACCCCGACGCGGAGGTCGAGTTCCAGACGACGAGCAGCCTGGCGCGGCGCGGCACGCTGGCGCTCGACCCCGCCGCGCCGCTGGCGCGGCGCGCGATCGAGGCGGGCCACGGCGTGCGCGCCGGCGGCCCGGGCCGCGCGGGCGAGTCGTTCGCCTGGTTCGGCGTCGGCCAGGCGGCGCTGGCCGTGCCGCTGTGGGCCGCGGGGCACGCCCTGGCGCGGCTCGCGCCCGGCTTCGAGGCGGCGCACCGCGAGTCGCGCTGGTACGGCGCGCCGCAGAGCGAGTACTTCGAGCACCTCCTCGTCGGCTGGAGGAACCCGCTGCTCGGCGCGCTGACCGCGTGGCTGATCGTGCTCAGCGCGCGGCGCCTGGGCGCGCAGCGGCTGCACGCCTGGCTGGCCGGGCTCTCCTACGGGCTGTGCAGCTTCGCCTGGCCGCAGGCCGTGTCCACGCTGAGCGACGTGCAGGCGACCTTCTTCCTGTTCCTCTGCTTCCACCTGCTGCTGCGCGTGCGCGAGTCCTACCGGCGCTTGCGGCCGCCGTCGCCGCTCGAGCTCGCCGGAGCGGGGCTGGCGCTGGCGGCGGCGCTGTGGACGCGCGCGGCCTGCGCGCCGGCGTGCCTGGTGCTGGCGCTGGCGGGCGCGTTCGTGCTCGCCGGCGCGCGCCAGCGCCGCGGCCGCGCCGAGCGCGTCCTGCGCGACGCCGCCGCGTTCTACGGCGCGCTCGCCCTGGGCGTGGTCGGGCTCCTGTACGCGAACCAGGTGCGCTTCGGCTCGCCGCTCGAGTCGGGCTACGGCGCCGCGGTCGGACGGGCGTTCTTCTCCTACCCGCCGC
>CADEGS010000173.1 GCA_902826945.1 uncultured bacterium
CAGGCGGCGGCAGGCGTCGTCGAGCTCCTGGTCGCTCCACGGCCGGCGCTCCGGATCGCGCTGGAGGAACCAGCCCTCGGAGCCGGTCGTCGTCCGCTGATCCGCGCCCTCGAGGCGCTCCAGCGTCTCGAAAGGCGCCCCGGCGGAGGGATCGGCGGGAGCCGGCTCGGCTCCGGGAGCTCCGGCCGGAAGGAAGGCTCCGGGCGCCGACGACACGCGAGGGCCGAAATTGCCCCCCGCGCCCCCGCCGATGCCGACTCGCTTGGAGCCCGGGCGCATGGAGCCCGGGCGCATCCCGATGGACGTGCTCGCCTCGCCTGACGGAGCTGGCGGCGCAGCGTTGCCGACCGAACCGCTCCCGTCGTAGCCGAGGGCTCGCAAGCTCTCCACCTCCTCGCCCGGCATCTCGCGGCGTGGTGTGTCGGTCGGCACCGGCTGGCTCGCGCCGCGCGCGATGGCGCTGGGCACGGTGCGGCCGCCCTCGGGCGGAACGGTGTCGCCCGGCCCGCGGAACGAGCCGGAGTCGGCGGCCGTCTTCGCGGCGGCGCGAGCGGCCTCCGGCGCAGAGGATCCGACGTAGCCGAGCCCCTGCAGCTCCTCAACCGCCTGGCGATCGATGCGTTCGTCGCTGCTCCGCGCGACCGACTCGCGGGCCGCGTCGGCGAGCGCCTGCTCGTCCGCTCGCGGGATTCCCGCCGCAGGCTCCTCGGCGCGCTGCTCCTTCTTCTCCAGAGCGGAATGCGCTCCGAGCGCGCCGTCCTTCTCGAGCGCCGGAGCCTCCTCGTGACGAGCGACCTGCTCGCCGCCGCGGGGACCGTCGAAGACCTCGTACACGAACGGACGCGTGCCCGCCTCGCCCCCGCGCGAACGCACGAGCACGAAGGTCCCGAGCGCGAGCAGCACCATCGCCGCCAGGCTCCAGCCCGCGAGGCTTCCGCGCAGCAGCGCCCAGCGCGGCCGCGCGCGCGGCGCGTCCGCCGGCCGGGCTCCGGCGGCCGCCAGCACGCTCTCGTGCGCCTCCGCGGAGAGCGCCTCGGCGCCCGCGCCCTGGCGCACGAGCCCGATCGTCGCCTCGAGCCGCGCGCGCTCCGCCTGCAGCGCGGGCGAGCGGGCGAGCTCCGCCTCGAAGGCGCGCGCCTCGTCCGCGTCGAGCTCGCCGAAGAGCCACGCGCACAGGCGCTGGTGCAGCGCGTCGTCCACCGGGTCGCGATCCGTCACGGGGTCTCGTTCCTGGCCGCTCATCGCAGGCCTCCTTGCAGGCCGCCGGCCTGCGCTCGGGGGGTGCTCGGAACCGACGCACCGGGCGCGAGAGGGGACGCGACCAGGGGCGCGAGCTCGCTCGCCAGCGCCTTCAGGCCCACGCTCACCAGCCAGCCGATCGTGCCGACCTTCTTGCCGGTGATCGCGGCGATCTCCTTGTAGCTGCGCTCGCCCAGCAAGCGCAGCACGAGCACCTCGCGCTGGTCCTCGGGCAGCCGTGCCAGGCCGCGCTCGACGGCGGCGCGCGTGTCGTCCGCCTCGACCTCCGGAAGACCGCCCGCGACCGCCTCGTGCGCGGCCGCGGCCTCCTCGCGCCGCCTGCGGCGCGCCTCGGTGCGTGAAGTGTCCATGCAGAGATTCCTCGTCACCCGGTGCAGCCACGAGGCCAGGGGCGCGCCGTCCGGCTCCTCCTCCAGGCGCGGAGGCGCCTGCGCGAGGCGCAGGAACGCCTCCTGCACCACGTCCTCCGCCGAGCGGCCCGCGCCCAGCAGGGCGCGCGCGTGGCGCAGGAGCGGCGACTGGTAGCGGCGCACCAGCGCGTCGAAGGCGCCGGTCGCGCCGCGCTGCCAGTCCCGGAGGAGGGCGGCGTCGGAGCGGTCGTCCATGCCGTGACCAGGAGGGGAACGGCGCGCGCGGGCGCGCTCTTGGGGGAATCTCCTCGGAAAGCTCCGGAAGAAGGAACGGGTGTCCGGGCGGCGGACGCCGCCCGAGCAGGGGGTTCCCCCGGGCGCCCCGATCGCGGACCATACCCCGCCCGCGGCCCCCGACCCCATGGCCCCGTTCGACCCCAGCGCGCCGGCGCCCCCCGGGAGCGGCCTGTTCGGCCTGGACTCCACGCCCGAGGAGGCCCAGGTGCACGTCCTCGGCGTGCCCTTCGACGCCACCACCTCCTATCGCAAGGGGGCGAGCCGCGGGCCGGCGGGGATCCTGCGCGCCAGCCACCAGGTGGACCTGTTCGACCTCCTGAACGGGCGCCCCTACGAGGCGGGCATCTGGATGGCGCCCGAGGACGAGCGCGTCCTGCGCTGGAACGAGGAGGCCGGCCGGCACGCCGAGCGCGTGATCGCGCGCGGCGGGGCGGGCCCGGGCGACCCCGACGCCGAGCGCGTGAACGCGATCTGCGAGCGGCTCGACCTCTGGGTGCGCGAGCGCACCGAGGCCTCGCTCGCCGCGGGCAAGCTGTGCGCGCTCGTCGGCGGCGACCACGCCACGCCCTTCGGCGCGATCGCGGCGCACGCCGCACGCTTCGCGGGGCTGGGGATCCTGCACTTCGACGCGCACGCGGACCTGCGGCCGGCCTACGAGGGCTTCGCGCAGAGCCACGCCTCGATCCTGCGCAACGTGCTCGAGCGCCTCGACACGGGCCCGATCGTGCAGGTCGGCCTGCGCGACCTCTCCGAGGAGGAGCACGCGCTGATCGGGGAGAGCCCGCGGCTCTCGGCGCTCTTCGACCACGAGTGGGCCGAGGCGCGCCAGCGCGGAGCGGACCTGCGCGCGCTCGCGCGGCGCGCGCTCGAGCCGCTGCCGCGCGCGGTCTACGTCACGTTCGACGTGGACGGCCTCGACCCGACGCTCTGCCCGGGCACCGGCACGCCCGTCCCCGGGGGCCTCCTGTGGCACGACGCGATGGCGATCCTCGACGAGCTCGTGCGCTCCGGCCGCACGATCGTCGGCTTCGACCTGAACGAGGTCGCGCCCGCGCCGCACGCGCCCGGCCAGCCGGACGGCTGGGACGAGATCGTCGGCGCGCGCCTGCTCTACCGTCTGATCGGCTTCGCCCTGCGCTCCCGACGCGGAGGTCCTTCGCGATGAACGAGCACGAGCCCGAGGCCCGCGACGCGAGCGGCACGCCGCGCGCGCCGGGCGCCGAGCCCTTCCCCGACCCCGCGCTGGCGCGCGCCGGCGCGGCGCAGGCCTTCGGCATGGCCTGCCACCTGGCGACGCTCGTCACGTACTGCTTCCAGACGGCCTGGCTCAACGCGCCGGGGCTGCTCGCGCCGCTGCTCCTGTGGCAGCTGCTCGAGTCGCGCCACGAGAGCGCCGTGCACCACGCGAAGGAGGCCTTCAACTTCCAGCTCAACGTGCTGGGCTGGCTGCTCGTCGCGTGGGTGCTGCCCGACGTCTGCTGCCTGGGCACGGGTCTGCACTGGGCGGTCACGGCCGCCAACGTCGTCCTGACCGTGGCGGCGGCGGTGCGCGCGGCGGAAGGCGAGCGCTACCGCTACCCCGGCATCCTGCGCGTGCTCGACCCGGGTCCGTAGGACGGATCCGGTCACCCGCCGCGGGGACGGTCCTATGATGGGCGAGCCGTGCGACCCCTGATCGCGATCAATCCCGAGCTCGAGGGCGCGTCCGAGGCCCGCCGCCTGGTGCTGCCGTCGCGCTACGTCGAGGCGCTCGAGCGCGCCGGGGCGCGCGCGGTGGTCCTGGCGCCGGGCGGCGTGGAGGCGCTCGAGGAGGTGCTGGCCTCCCTCGACGGCCTGTGCCTCTCGGGCGGCGACGACTTCGACACCGCGCGCCTGGGCCTGGGGCCGACGCACCCCTCGGCCAAGCTCGTGCCCGCGGCCAAGCAGGACTTCGACCTGGACCTCGTGCGGCGCGCGCTGGCGCTCGGCCTGCCCGTGCTCGGCATCTGCTACGGGATGCAGCTCCTGGGCGTGGCCGGCGGCGGCGGGCTCTTCCAGCACCTGCCGCAGGACCGCCCGCTCGGGCGCGAGCACCGCGGCGGCGTGCGTCACCCGGTGCGCATCGTGCCGGGCTCGCGCCTGGCCGAGGTCGTCGGCGCGGCGCAGACCGAGGTCGTCTCGCGCCACCACCAGGCGCTGTCCTCGACCGGAGCGGACTGGCGCGTGTGCGCGACCGACGACGAGGGCCTGATCGAGGCCGTCGAGCATCGCGCGCTGCCCTTCGCGCTCGGCGTGCAGTGGCACCCGGAGCTGTCGGAGGAGCGCGCCGACCGCGCGCTCTTCGAGGGCTTCGTGCGCGCCGCGCGCGAGCGGGCGGCGGCGGCCGCGCTGGCGCGATGAGGCGCTTCAAGGTCCCGGGCTCGGCGCTCAGCGACCGCATCGGCTTCTCGCGCGGCGAGCGCCGCAAGCTCGTCGCGATGACCGTCGGCCTGGTGCTGGTCGTGATCGCCCTGCGCACGGGCTGGCAGCGCAGCCGCGAGCTCGCGCAGCGCACCGATCCGACGCTGCCCGCCGAGGGCGGCATGGTCGAGAGGGTGTTCGTGCCGGCGGTGGACGCGGCGCGCGTGGACGCGCTCGTGTCCGACGCCGACGCGCGCGGGCGGGTCGTGCTGGAGCGCCCCGCGCTCCAGGCGCTGCTGGCCGACGCGCGGCGCATGACGCCGGCGAGCTTCGAGGCGCTCGGCATCGCCCCGCTCGACGCCGCGGCGCGCGAGCGGCTGCTGGCCGAGCCGGAGGCCGCCCGCGGCCGGGCGTTCCGCGCGCGCGGCGAGGTGCTGCGCCTCGAGACGCGCCGCGATCCGGCGAGCGGCGAGGAGGAGAACCTCGGCCTGCTCGCGCTCGAGGACGGCGGACGCGCCTGGTTCCTGACGCCGAGGATCGCGGAGGGCGGCGGGTTCCTGCGCGTGGACGGGCTGTTCCTCAAGGTCTACCGCGCGGAGGAGAGCATCTCGGGCGGCGCGTGGGTGGACGCGCCGCTGCTCGTCGCGCCGCGCGCGGAGCGCTCCTATCCCGAGCTGGGCCCGGTGCACGCGATCGACGCGGGGCTCCTGGCGCAGGTCGAGGACGACGTGCTCTTCCCCGGCGGCGACCAGCCGCCGCGCGTCAGCGGCCTGCCCTTCGACGCCTTGTGGAACCTGATGGCCTACGCGCGCGACCTCGCGCCCGGCGCGGTGGACTGGGAGCGCGCTCCGGAGCTCGACCGCGCCGCGCTGGTCGCGCTGCTGGAGGACGGCGCGCCGCACCGCGGCGAGCCCTACCGCGTCCCGCTCAGCCGCCTGCAGGGCGTGCGCGTGAAGCAGGCCGGCGAGAACCCCGCGCGCCTGTCCGCCTTCACCGAGGGCTGGATCGGGAACGCCGGCTGGCAGTACGTGGTGCACTTCAAGTGCCCCGACGAGCACCGCGAGCTGGCGCTCGCCGACTACGTCGTGGCGCGCGGCTTCTTCCTGAAGGACTTCGCCTACGAGGCCGCCGACGGCGGGCTGCGCGTCGCGCCCGTGCTCGTGCTGGCCGACCTCGAGGAGGTCGTGCCGCGCGAGGACCCGCTGCTGCGCAAGATGGTCTGGGTCGCCTCCGGCGTGGCGCTGGCCCTGATCGCCGTCTTCGTCGCGCTCGTGCGCCGCGACCGGGTGCGCTCGAAGCGCCTCGCGCAGGACCTCCTGCAGCGCAAGCGCCGGCGCCGCGAGCGCGCGCGCACGCCGGACGGGACGCCGGAGCCGCGGGCGTGAGCGCGGCGGGCGCGACCGTCGCGCGCGTCACCGTCGGCGGGTCGTCGCCCTACGAGGTCGCGATCGGGCCGGGCGTGCTGGCCGGCGTCGCGCGGGCGGCCGGCGAGGCCAGCGCCCTCGCCGTCGTCGCCGACGAGACGGTCGCGCCGCTCCACGCGCGGCGCCTGGGCGCGGCGGGCGCGGCGCCGCTGCTCCTCGCCGCGGGCGAGGCGACGAAGAGCTTCGCCCGCCTCGAGGCGCTGCTCGAGGCGCTGGCGGAGCGCCGCCTCGACCGCGGCGCCTGCCTGGTGGCGCTCGGCGGCGGCGCCACCTGCGACGTCGTCGGGCTGGCGGCCTCGCTCTACCTGCGCGGCGTCGGCGTCGTGCACTGCCCCACCACCCTGCTGGCGCAGGTGGACGCCTCGGTCGGCGGCAAGACCGCCGTCAACCTGCGCGCGGGCAAGAACCTGGCCGGCACCTTCCACGCGCCGCGCGCCGTGCTGGCCGACACCGAGACGCTGGCGACGCTCCCCGAGCGCGAGCTCGCGAGCGGGCTGGGCGAGGTCGTGAAGAGCGCGCTGGTCGGCGACGGCGAGCTCTTGGCGCTGCTCGAGCGCGAGGCGCCGCGACTCCTCGCGCGCGACCCGGCCCTGCTCGCGCTCGTCGTCGAGCGCTGCGTGCGCGTCAAGGCCGCCGTCGTGGCGGCCGACGAGCGCGAGCAGGGCGGGCGGCGCGTGCTCAACCTCGGCCACACCTTCGCGCACGCGCTCGAGCACGCCGCCGGCTACGGCGTCCTGCCGCACGGGATCGCCGTCGGCACGGGGCTCGCGCTGGCGCTCGCGGCCGCGGCGCGCGCGGGCGTGCTCGAGGACGCGGACCTGCCCGGGCGCGTCGAGCGCCTGCTCGAGCGCCTGGGGCTCTTTCCCGGCCTGGACGCCCTGCGGCGGGCCTTCGTGGTCCCGCTGCCGCGCGAGCGGGTGGTGGCGGCCTTCGCCGCGGACAAGAAGGGCGCGCGCGGGAGCCCGCTCTTCGTGCTGCCGCGCCGGGCGGGCGCGCTCGCGACCGACGTGCCGCTCGCGCCGGACCTCCTGGACGCGCTCCTCGCCTGAGACCGAGCAAGCCGCGCGGGGTTCCCTCCCGGATTCCGAGCGGCATCGACACGGCGCGCCGGCTCTGGTCTACTTCACCCGTTTAAGCGGAGCCCGCCCGCTCGGCCTGCCCCCGCCCCCGCCGCCCAGGACTGCGCATGCCGCGTCGCGACGACCTCGAATCGATCCTCATCATCGGCAGCGGTCCGATCGTCATCGGACAGGCCTGCGAGTTCGACTACTCCGGCAGCCAGGCCTGCAAGGCGCTGCGCGAGGAGGGCTACCGGGTCGTCCTGATCAACTCGAACCCGGCCACGATCATGACCGACCCGGAGACGGCGGACGTGACGTACATCGAGCCGATCACGCCGGACACGGTGGTCAAGATCCTGGAGAAGGAGCGGCCCGACGCGCTCCTGCCGACCTTGGGCGGGCAGACGGCGCTCAACACGGCGCTGGCGGTGTACGACTCCGGGGCGCTCGACCGCCTGAAGGTCGAGGTCATCGGCGCGCGGCCGGACGTGATCCGCAAGGCCGAGGACCGCGACCTGTTCCGCGCCGCGATGCGCAACTGCGGCCTGGAGGTGGCGCGCTCGGGCGTGGCGCACGACATGGACGACGCGCGCCGCGCGCTGGCCGAGATCGGCCTGCCGTGCGTGATCCGGCCCGGCTTCACGATGGGCGGCTCGGGCGGCGGGATCGCCTACAACGTCGAGGAGTTCGAGCGCATCGTCGCGCGCGGGCTGTCGCTCTCGATGAACTCCGAGGTGCTGGTCGAGGAGTACCTGGAGGGCTGGAAGGAGTTCGAGATGGAGGTGATGCGCGACATGGCCGACAACGTCGTGATCGTCTGCTCGATCGAGAACGTCGACCCGATGGGCGTGCACACGGGAGACTCGATCACGGTCGCGCCGGCGCAGACGCTGACCGACCGCGAGTACCAGAACATGCGCAACGCCTCGCTCACGATCATGCGCGAGATCGGGATCGAGTGCGGCGGCTCGAACTGCCAGTTCGCGATCGACCCGCGCACGGGCCGCATGATCGTGATCGAGATGAACCCGCGCGTGTCGCGCTCCTCGGCGCTGGCCTCGAAGGCCACCGGCTTCCCGATCGCCAAGTTCGCGGCCAAGCTGGCCGTGGGCTACACGCTCGACGAGATCCGGAACGACATCACGAAGGAGACGCCGGCCTGCTTCGAGCCGACGATCGACTACTGCGTCACGAAGATCCCGCGCTTCGCCTTCGAGAAGTTCCCCGGCGCCGACCCGACGCTCACGACGCAGATGAAGAGCGTGGGCGAGGTGATGAGCATCGGCCGCACGTTCAAGGAGTCGCTGCAGAAGGCGCTGCGCGGGCTGGAGACCGGCCTGTACGGGCTGGGCCTCGACAAGACGGACGAGATCAGCGCGCTCGACCGGCCGCGCGACGAGATCGGGCGCCTGCTGCGCGTGCCGAACGACAAGCGGCTGCTCGCCATCCGCCAGGCGTTCCGCTTCGGCTGGAGCCTGGAGGAGATCCACCAGGCCACGCACATCGACCCCTGGTTCCTGGAGAACATACGCGAGCTGGTCGACTTCGAGAGCGACCTGCGCGGCGCGCGCCTGACGCCCGAGCTCCTGGCCAAGGCCAAACGGCTGGGCTACTCCGACCGCCAGATCGCGGCCGCCGCCGGCAAGACGGCGGCCGAGGTCGCCGCGCTGCGCCGCCAGCACGGCCTGGCGCCGGTCTACAAGCTCGTGGACACGTGCGCCGCCGAGTTCGCCGCCAAGACGCCCTACTACTACTCGACCTGGGAGGACGAGAGCGAGGAGCGCGCGGGCGAGCGCGACAAGATCATGATCCTGGGCGGCGGCCCGAACCGCATCGGCCAGGGGATCGAGTTCGACTACTGTTGCGTCCACGCCGCCTACGCGGCGCGCGAGATCGGCTGCGAGTCGGTCATGGTCAACTCGAACCCCGAGACGGTGTCCACCGACTTCGACACCTCCGACCACCTGTTCTTCGAGCCGCTCACGCACGAGGACGTGATGAGCATCGTCGAGCGCGTGAAGCCCAAGGGCATCATCGTGCAGTTCGGCGGCCAGACGCCGCTGAACCTGGCGCGCGGCCTGCACGAGGCCGGCGCCCCCCTGATCGGCACGTCGGTCGAGTCGATCGACCGCGCCGAGGACCGCGAGCACTTCTCCGCGTTCCTGCAGAAGCTCGGCCTGCGCCAGCCCGACAACGGCATCGCCAAGAACGCCGCGCAGGCGTTCGAGATCGCGCGCCGCATCGGCTACCCGGTGATCGTGCGGCCGAGCTACGTCCTCGGCGGGCGCGCGATGGAGATCGTCTACGACGACGCCAGCCTCGACCGCTACATGACCGAAGCCGTGCAGGCCTCCCCGGAGCACCCGGTGCTGGTCGACCGCTTCCTCGAGGAGGCGATCGAGGTCGACGTGGACGCGATCTGCGACGGGACGCGCGTCGTGATCGCGGGCGTGATGGAGCACATCGAGGAGGCCGGCATCCACTCCGGCGACTCGACCTGCGTGCTGCCGCCGCACACGCTCGACCCCGAGCTCGTGGCCGAGATCAAGCAGTCGACGCGCGCCATGGCGCTCGAGCTGGGCGTCGTCGGCCTGATGAACGTGCAGTACGCGGTGAAGGGCGACGCGGTCTACGTGCTCGAGGTCAACCCGCGCGCCTCGCGCACGGTGCCCTTCGTGTCGAAGGCCACCGGCGTGCCCTTCGCGCGCCTGGCGGCCAAGGTCATGTGCGGCATGACGCTCGAGGAGCTCGGCTGCACCGAGGAGGTCGTGCCCGAGTACTTCTCGGTCAAGGCGCCGGTCTTCCCCTACAACCGCTTCCC
>CADEGS010000174.1 GCA_902826945.1 uncultured bacterium
ACGGCCCGAAGATCGACTTCAAGATGAAGGACGCGCTGGGGCGCGAGTGGCAGACGTCCACCGTGCAGTGCGACTTCAACCTGCCGCAGCGCTTCGACCTCTCCTACACGACGCGCGAGGGCACGCAGGCGCGCCCGATCATGGTGCACCGCGCCGTGCTGGGCTCGTTCGAGCGCTTCGTCGGCGTGCTGGTCGAGCACTACGGCGGGCGCTTCCCGCTGTGGCTCGCGCCCGTGCAGGCGGCCCTGATCCCGATCCGCGAGGAGCACGCGGCCTACTGCCGCGAGCGCGCCGAGGCCATGCGGCGCGCGGGCCTGCGCGTGGACTGCATGGACCAGCCGGGCCACATGAACAAGAAGATCAAGCACGCCCAGCAGGAGAAGGTGCCCTTCCTCCTGATCGCGGGCGCGAGCGAGGTCGAGGCCGGCACGCTCACCGTGCGCCGCGGCGACGGCGCCGAGCAGGAGACGCTGCCCTTCGAGCGCTTCCTCGAGCGCGCCCGCGGGCTCGTCGCGAGCCGCGCGCTGTCGCTCGACTGAACGGCCGGGCCCGCGCAAGGCGCGGCCCGCGCTTCCCAACAAGGCGCCGGGGCGGCCTCGCGCCGGCGCCCGCGCATGGCACCGATCGTCGCGCTCGTCGCTGGCTGCGCCTGCCTGTGGCCGGCGGTCGTGAGGGCCCAGGACGCGGGGCCGGAGCTGCCCGTCCTGCGCTCCGAGAGCCGCGTCCTCTCGATCGTCGACGGCGAGCACGTCAAGCCGGACTACTGGCTGCTCCTGCCCGAGCGCGACCCCGACGTCTACCACGTCGAGCTCCCGCGCAAGCCGCACACGGTCACGTTCCGCTCGGACGTGGACGAGATCTCGTTCCCGGTCTCCTTCGGCGACCGCGTGCGCTTCGTCGTGCTGCTCCAGGGCGAGACCCGCTGCGTCACCGAGATCCGCGCCGCGTACGACGGCTTCGCTCCACCGGAGCGCACCGCCCCCGGGGCCGGCCCGCCCGCGATCCCCTTCCGCCGCGGGGGGAACGACAAGCTCTACGTCGAGGGCCGCGTGAACGGCGGCGACCCGCTCGTGTTCCAGCTCGACCTCGGCAGCGGCGGGAGCCTGGTCGCGCGCGACGAGGCGGAGCGGGCGCGGCTGCGCCTCGACGGGACGATCGTGCTGACGACCCGCGACGGCACGCGCCGCGTGCCCTCCGCCGCCTCGAACGCGCTGGAGCTCGGCGACCTGCGCTGGGACGGGCTTGCCTTCGCCGTCGCGGACCACCTGACGCACCGCGAGGACGGCCTGCTCGGCAACACGCTCTTCCAGGACCGCGTGCTCGAGATCGACCACGGCCGCGGCCGGCTCGTCGTGCACGACGCGCTGCCGCAGCTCGGGGCGGGCTGGTCGAAGCACCCCGTGGTGCTCGACGGCGTCGTCCCGTACGTGCGCGGCTCGCTCGCGCTCGGGGGCGAGCGGCGCGAGGGCTGGTTCCTGCTCGACACCGGCGCCACGACGACGATCCTGCACTCGCCGCGGCTCACGCGCTGGCACAAGCTCGTGGTCGAGCTCGGGCGCGTCTTCGGAGCGGCCGGGGCGTCGTCGGAGCCGAGCCTCGCGCTCGGCGAGCGCTCCTTCGCGGGCTTCCGCTACACGATCCGCCGGCGCGCGGCCGACGACGAGCTCCTGGGCCTGCTCGGGAACGACCTCTTGAAGCGCTGCGACCTCGTGCTCGACAACCGCGAGGGCTTCGCCTACCTGCGGCCCAACGCGCTCGCGGACGCGCCCTGGCGCAACCCCGAGGCCCTGCTGGCGCGCGGGCTGCTCGCGCTCCTGGCGCTGCTCGGCGCGGGCGGCCTGTGGCTCTGGCGCCGCGCACGGGCCCGGGCATAGGGCGCCCGCGCGCGGGTCGCCGCGCCTACGCCGCCAGCGCCAGCCACCAGGCCAGCGCGACCAGCGCCAGCGCCAGCGCGCCGCAGGCGGCCTGGAACGCGCGCGAGTCGAGCCGCTCGGCGTCGCGCCGCGCGCTCAGGTAGCCGAGCGGCAGCCCCCAGGCGAGCCCGGCCACGTGCGCCAGGACGTCCACGCGCGAGGCGCTCGGGTCGAGCGGGTCGCCGACGCCCATCTCCGAGAGCAAGAGCAGCGCCACCACGATCGGCGCCGCCAGGCGCAGGCGCGGCTCGCGCAAGAGGCGCCGGCGGCGCAGCTCCGCGCCGGCCAGCGCGCCGAGCGCGCCGAACACGGCCGTCGAGGCGCCGATCGAGGCGTGCTCCGGGCCCTGGATCCAGGCGTTGCCGAGGTTGCCGAGCGCGCCCGAGCACAGGACGACGAGCCAGCCCAGCCCGCCGCCGAGCGTCCAGGCCGCGAGGGTTCCGAAGAGCGCGCCGTAGAGCAGGTTGCTCCCGAGGTGCACGAGGTCCGCGTGCAGCGTGAGCGCGGTCACGGCGCGCCACCACGCGCCCTCGCGCAGGAGCGCCGAGCGCGCCATGCCGGCCGCGACCCAGTCGCGCCCGAGCGCGCCGCGCTCCTGCAGGACGAAGCAGGCCACGAGCAGGAGCGCGTAGACGGCGGTCGCCACGCCGGCGCCCGGCTGCAGCGCGGGCAGCGCGGCGCGCGGCGGCCAGCCCGCGTTCTCGCGCTCGTAGAGCTCGAGCTCGCGCGCCGCGGCCGGCGCGGCCTCGGCCGGGACGGCCAGCACGTGGTCGCGGCCGGCGCGCGCGAGCGCGTGCGGCAGGCCGCGCGCCGCGAGCACCAGCGCGCGCTCGCGCGCGGCGCGCTCGCGCGGGGAGCGGAAGAGCTCGACCCAGCCCGCCGCCGGCGCCCTCGCGGGATCGGGCTCGCTCGCCAAGCGGGCGTCTTCCGTCAGCGGATCTCGCCGCAGCCGATGCGTCCGCCGGCGTTGCCCGTCGGCTGCGTCGTCAGGTCGTCGGCGCTGGCGTGCACGATGATCGCGCGCCCGACGACGGAGTGCGCGCCGGGCGAGACGGTGAGCTCGGGCATCAGGATCACCTTGCGCCCGGTGCCGTCGGACTGGACCCACATGTTGCCCAGGTCGCCGGCGTGGTGCTCGTGCGCGTCGGGGGCGCCGTGCATCAGGCCGCCCGGGTTGAAGTGGCCGCCCGCCGACGAGCCGTCGGGCGCGGAGCAGTCGCAGACCTCGTGGATGTGCACCGCGTGCCAGCCGCCCGGCGCGTCGTGCACGCGCACGTCGATCAGCACGCCGGCCGAGGTCTCCTCGAAGGTCGCCTCGCCCGCCAGGGGGCAGTTGCTGCGGCCCTCGATCGCGGCGTGCGCGCGCGCGCCGGCGCCGGAGGCGTGCTCGTGGCGGCCCTCCCCGGGGAGGGCGGCGCAGCCGCCGAGCGCGAGGGCCAGGGACGGCGGGAGGAGCTTCTGGATGCGCATCGGAGGCTCGGCCGGAGGGAGCGGGAGGCGGCGCGGAGCGGTCCGGCGATCGCCGGCCCCGCGACGCGCGACAACCCTAGAGCTCGGCCCCGCGCGGCGCAACGACGGGCGCGCCGGAGCGCAGGGAGCGCACCAGGCGCTCGGTCGCCTCGCAGAGCCCGACGCGCTCGCGGTAGCCGAGGTCGGCGCGCGCGGGCGCGAGGTCGTAGGAGTGGTCGGTCGCGAGCTGCAGCGCGACGAAGCGCGTCAGCGGCGGCTCGCCGCGCAGGCGCGCGGCGCGCCACAGCGCCTCGCACGACGCGCCCAGCGCGAGCGCCAGCGCGAGCGGCAGCCGCCCGCGCGGCCCGGGCAGCCCGAGGCGCGCGAGCAGCTCCGCGATCCACGACCACAGCACGACCGGCTCCTCCTGCGCCACGAAGTAGGCGCGCCCGGCGTGCGGCGCGCCGGGCACCAGCGCGCGCGCGGCGTCGAGGTGCGCCCGGGCCGCGTTGTCCACGAAGGTCATGCCGACCTCGTTCCGCCCCTCGCCGACGACGAAGAGCCGCCCGCGGCGCGCGCGCTCGATCAGGCGCGGCACGAGGTGCGGGTCGCCCGGCCCGAAGATCAGGTGCGGGCGCAGCGCGCAGGTCGCCAGGCCGCCCTGGCCGTTCGCGTCGAGCACGAGGCGCTCCGCCAGCGCCTTGCTCTCCTGGTAGGCGCACAGGAAGCGCGTGGCGAGCGGGGCGTCGGCCGCGCGGCGGTGGCCGCGGCCGTCGAAGACGACGCTGGGGGAGCTCGTGTGGACCAGCGCGCGCGCGCCGGCGGCGCGCGCCGCGGCCAGCGCGTTCGCCGTGCCCGCGACGTTGACGCGCAGGTAGTCCGCGCGCGCGCCCCACACGCCGGCGCGCGCCGCGGCGTGGATCACGACCTCGCAGCCGCGCGTCGCGGCCGCCAGCGCCGGGGCGTCGGCGACGTCGCCGCGCACGACCTCGACGCCCAGCGCCTCGAGCGCGGGGCTCGGGCTGCGCGCGAAGGAGCGCACGGCCCAGCCCTCGGCGCGCAGGAGCTCGACGATGCGCCGGCCGAGGAAGCCGCCGCCGCCCGTGACGAGCGCCTTCACGAGAGCTTGCGCTCGGCCCAGCGCTTCAGCTCGCCGCGCTTGATCTTGGCGTTGTGGCGCACGTCGACCGGGAAGCGCCGGCGGAAGAGCACGTCGGCGAGCGGCGGGCCGACGCCCGCCTCGCGCGCGCGCCGCTCGAGCGCGTGGCGCACCGCGCGCCGGCGCGCGCCGGGCTCGAGCTCGACGACCAGGCAGGCGCGCTCGCCGCCGCGCGCGCCGACGCCGACCAGCGCGCTCCGGCGCACGCCGGCCACCGTGTTGCACACGTTCTCGAGCGGCACGGGCAGGAACGCGCCGTCGGCGGTCTCCAGCCGGTGCGACTTGCGGCCGAGGAGCCACAGCCGGCCGTCGGCGTCGAAGCGACCGACGTCGCCCATGCGGTGCCAGGCGGCCTCGCCCGGCGCGCCGGGGATGCGCGCCGCGCGCGTCGCGCCCTCGTCGAGCGCGTAGCCGGGCGTCACGATCGGGCCGCGCACGCAGATCTCGCCGGCCTCGCCGTCGGCGCAGGGCGCGAGCGCGTCGAGCGGCTCGTCCGTGACGGGCGCCAGGCGCACCAGGACGCCCGGCACCGGGCGGCCGACGCAGGTGCCCTCGCCGCGCTCGCAGCGCGCGTCGAGGCCGGCGCGGAGCTCCGCGCCGCTCAGGCTCGCGACGGGCAGCGCCTCGGTCGCGCCGTAAGGCGTGTGCACCTCGCCGCCGGGCGGCAGGAGCTCGCGCAGCCCGTGCAGGAGGCGCGGCGCGACCGGCGCGCCGGCGACGGTCAGGCGCCGCAGGGTGCTGGCGCGCGCGCCGCGGCGCAGCGACCAGGCGAGGACGCGCGTCCAGATCGCGGGCGAGCCGAAGGCGAACGTCGCGCGCTCGCGCTCGAGCGCCGCGTGGATCGCCGCGGGGTCGCAGCGCGCGGGGTGCGCGGCGTCGAGCGGCGGGAAGACGCTCGTCATCCCGAGCGCGTGGTCGAAGAGCGCGAAGAGCGGGAAGCAGGCCAGGTCGACCTCGCCCGGCTCGAGCGCGTACAGGCGCGCCAGCAGCGCGACCTGCGCGGCGAGCATGCCGTGCGTGTACGACACGCCCTTGGCCGGCCCTGTGCTGCCCGACGTGAAGAGGATCGCCGCGGCGTCCTCGGGGCGCGGGGCGGGGAGCGGCGTCCCCTCGCGGCCGCGGCCCTCGAGCGCGGCCAGCGTCGGGCCGGGCCAGCCGGCGCGCCGGCCGACCGTCACGGCCAGCGCGACCGTGCGGAAGGCGTCGGGAAAGAGCGCGCGCGCGACGTGCGCGCGCGGCACGCCGACCAGCGCGCGCGCGCGCACGCGCCGCACGCAGTCGAGGAGCGCGCGGCGCCCCATGCCCGGATCGATCACGACCGGCACGGCGCCGAGCCGCAGGAGCGCGTGGAAGAGCGCGATCAGGGCGCTGCCGGGCGGCACGAAGACCAGCGCGCGCTCGCCGCGCGCCAGCCCCAGCTCCGCCAGCCCGGCGGCGATGCGGCGCACGCGCGTCTCGAGCGCGGCGTAGCTCGTGCGCCGGCCGTCGGGATCGACGACCGCGGTGCGTCCGGGCTCGGCCTCGGCCCAGGCGCGCACGCGCGCGCAGACGTCGCCGGCGGCGCTCATGGGGCGCTCTGCTCGAGGAAGTCGGCGATCTTGTCGCGCAGCTCCTCGGCCGCGTCCTCGAAGAGGTAATGGCCGGCGCCGGCCAGCCGGTAGGCCTTGGCCTGCGGCAGGGCCTCCTGCCAGCGCGTGCGGAAGGCGGGCGTGAAGCACCAGTCGCGCTCGCCCCACACGATGCGCGCGGGCACGTCGCGCCAGCGCGCGAGCGACTCCTCGGTCGCGACCAGCTCGTCCCAGCTCGGGTGCTCGGGCCGCATGGGGATGTCGGCCACGAAGGCCTGCAGCGCGACGCGCTCGGACCAGCTCTTGTAGGGCAGCAGGTAGCCGCGCCGCACCTCGCGCGAGAGCGGACGCGCGACGGCCATCGACGCCGCGCCGCGCGCGAAGGCGTTCAGGCCGCGGATGGCGAGCGGACCGACGACGGGCAGCCGCCCGGCGGCGACGCGCGCGGGCATGCGCGTCGAGCGGAAGGCGGCCGAGTTCGTGATCACGAGGCGCGCGACGCGCTCGGGCTGGCGGCGCGCGAAGCCCATGCCGATCGGCCCGCCCCAGTCGTGCAGGACGAGCGTGATGCGGCGCAGGTCGAGCGCCAGCACGAGGCGCTCGAGATTCTCCGCGTGCTGCGCCAGCCGGTAGGGGTAGAGCGCGGGCTTGTCCGACAGGCCGCAGCCGACGTGGTCGGGCGCCACGCAGCGCCAGCGCGGCGAGAAGGCGCGCACGAGGCGCCGCCAGGCGAACGACCAGGTCGGGTTGCCGTGCACGAAGAGCAAGGGCGGCAGGTCGCGCGGCCCCTCGTCCACGTAGTGCTGCCAGACGCCCTCGTGCGAGAGGAAGCGCGGCTCGAAGCCGTACTCGGCGGCGATCGGGAGCGCGCGCGCGCGGGCGCGCTCGACGCGCTCGACGCGCTCGCGCGCGGCGGAGGCGGCCGGGGCGGCCGTGGCCCGGGCGGCGGGCGTCACGCTCCCTCCGGGCGCATGGCGCGCTCGACCAGCTCGCGGTCGAACCAGTTCACGTCCATGCCCGCGTCGACGACCAGGCCCCTGGCGTTGACGCCCGAGGAGCGCGGCGAGAGCAGGAACAGCGCGGCGTCCGCGACCTCGGCGGTCTCCAGCGCGCGCTTGCGCAGCGTCGCGCGCTCGGCGTAGAGGTAGCTCTCGAGGTAGCCCGGGATGCCGGCCGACGAGGAGGTCTTGAGCGGCCCCGCGCAGACCGCGTTGAAGCGCACGCCGCGCGCCGCGAGGCTCTTGGCCAGGAACACCACGGTCGAGTCGAGCGCGGCCTTCACCGGCGCCATGTACCCGTAGTTCTCGGCCGCCATGCGCGTGGTCGAGATCGAGACCGTCACGACCGAGGCGCCGGGCTGGAAGCGCTCCTCGAGCGCGCGCGCGAGCTCGACCAGCGAGAAGCAGGAGACCGCGGTCGCGCGCAGGAAGTCGGCGCGCTCGGTCTCGTGGAAGGGCCGCGGGCCGTCTGGATAGTCGGCGCGCGCGATCGCGTGCAGCATGCCGGCGAGCGGGCGCCCGGCCAGCGCGGGCGCGGCCGCCAGGCGCGCGGCGGCGCCCTCCTCCGCCACGTCGCAGACCAGGATCTCGCCCTGCAGGCGCCCGGCCAGCTCGGCGCGGCGCTCCTCGGTGCGCACGGTCCACACCACGCGCGCGCCGGCCTCCTGCAGGCGCTGGCCGACGTGGTACGCCACGCTGCGGCGGTTCGCGACGCCGCACACGAGCACGCTCTGCCCCTCGAGCCCGAGCCAGTGCGACACCTCAGGCGTCCTCCTCGCCGCCGGCGGCGGCGGCCGCGGACAGGACGAAGCGCACCTGCGCCACGCGCGCGCCCGCGCAGGCGACGCGCGCGGCGAGGAAGCGCGCCGGGCCGAGCGCCTCGCGCAGCTCGACGCGCGTGACGAGCGTCTCGCCCGGCCGCACGATGCGCCGGAAGCGCGCGTCCTCGATGCGCGCCAGCACGGGGATCGCGCCGGACGCGGGCGCGTCGGCCGGCGCCACGAGCAGGGCGCCGCTCTGGAAGCAGTGCTCGCACAGGAGCACGCCGGGCAGGACGGGCTCGCCGGGGTAGTGGCCGCGGAACCACTCGGCCTCGGGCGGCACGCGCCAGCGCGCGACCAGCCAGCCCTCGCCGCGCTCCTCCACCGCGTCGACGAACAGGAACGGGTCGCGGTGGGGGATGGCGGCCAGGACGGCGCGCCGCGCCTCGGCGCTCACGCCAGCACCTCGCTCGGCAGGTCGGCGAGCAGCGCGTCCGCCTTGTGCGCCGTGATCGCGCCGTAGTTCGCCGCGCCCAGCCAGCCCGACATGATGATGCCCACGCTGCCGGCGTGGAACAGGCCGCGCACCTCGCGCGGCAGGCCCATGCTGACCTCCAGCCCCTCGAACTTCGTCCCGAAGGACGCGCCCGCGGGGTGCTGCGTGTAGAAGGCGAACGTGCGCGGCGTCGAGGCCTCGACGTGGTCGATGCGCGCGCCGATGCCGGGCACGCGCGCCTCGAGGCAGGCCAGCGTGTCGGCGATCAGGCGCTCCTTCTCGCGCGCGTAGGCCGCGCCGTCGAGGCCGGCCCAGTCGGACCAGCGCGCGTTGGTCGAGCTGACGACGCTCGTGCGCGGCGGCGCGTCGGGGCGCGTCTCGGGGTAGTAGAAGGAGAACGTGCGGCTCTCGCCGTGCAGGTCGCACAGCGCGTCCGAGTCGAAGGTCGGGCGCGTGGAGGAGAAGAGCAGGTCGCCCGCGAACGGGATCGTCGCGCCGCGCGCGAGGCCGACGTAGACCTGGCAGCTCGAGCTCGCCAGGCGCACGGCGCGCGCGCGCGCGAGCAGGCCGGCCGGCAGGCGCTCGGGCTCGACCAGGCGCTCGAGCGTGGTCTTCAGGCTCGCGTTCGAGACCACGACGCGCGCGCCGACGAAGCGGCCGTTCACGACCACGCCGCGCGCGGCGCCGTCCTCGACGACGATGCGCTCGACCTGCGCGTGGCCGAAGAGGCTCGCGCCGTTCTTCTCCAGCTCGGCGCGCATGGCGCGGATCAGCGCGTCGGTTCCGCCGCGGAAGGTGAACACGCCCTGGCTCATGAAGTTCGAGAACACGATCCCGTAGCTCTTGGCCGGGTCGTCGAGCGACGAGCCGTTGGCGTAGGAGATCGGCTCGAGCAGCAGGCGGTGGACGTCGTTGCGGCCGGGGAAGAAGCGCTCGAGCAGCTCGCCCGTCGTCTCCTCGGAGGCGTCGAAGAAGTCCAGCGCGCGCAGGTGCGCGAAGAAGGCCTCGACGCGCTCGCGCGCCAGCCCGAAGACGCCGACGAGCTTCTCCGTGAAGTCGGCGCGCGTGAACGGCGTCTCGAAGCGGAACTGCGGGTTGTCGAAGCGCACCGCGCGCAGCGCCACGATCCGCCCGGCGATCTCGTCGTTCCAGTACTTGCGGCAGGTCTTGCGCATGCCGACCGGGAAGCCGTGCAGCGAGACGTCGAACAGGTGCCCGCCGCGGCGCTTGA
>CADEGS010000175.1 GCA_902826945.1 uncultured bacterium
TGTAAGCAATCCTGAGGGGGTATGTAGAAGAATGCAATGCGGATCCTAAGCGGGGCTTCCTGAGTGATGCCGCGCTGGATCGCTTGGTATTGGCCTCCGGAGGTGTTCCGCGAGATTTTACGATCTTGTGTGCCGAGGCAATACAGGGTGCGCGGCGACGTGCGAATGCTCGAACGGCAGGAGTGCAGGACGTCAATCAAGCAGCCGGATCCGTGGCAAAGCGAAAGATGAGCGAGTTGGAGGATGACGTTGCGTCCGACATAGCGCGTGCGCAAACGATACAGGGAGCACTTCAGTCGGTTCGCGAATTCTTGCTGGCGGAGCAGCAGATCACTTTCATGCGAGTCGACTTCTTGGACAAGGAACGGCACCCGGACGAGTACTCGCTGACGCAGAGCCTTATGGACTTCCGGATGCTTCACCTCATGAGTTCTGGCGTCTCAGATCCACACCATGCCGGGCACCGATCTGAGGTCTACCTTCTCGACCTCAGCCAGTACTCTGGGGCAAGGCTAAAGCAGAACCTTAGGGTCTTGGACTTCGAGAACAGTCACCTCGTTCTTAAGCGGACGCGGAGCAAGGAATCTGTTCAGGTCGGCGACACGGCACGGAAGTTAGTCGCGATTCTACGGCGTGGGCCGCTATTCAATCTCTCCCGACTGACTCCCAAAGGTCCAGGGAATGGGGATGCAGGCTAACCCACCGATCCAACGGACGGCCCTTCGGGCCGCGGTTGATCGCCACCTCGTTGGCCAGATGCACCCTAGCCAGTTGGAGGTAGAGGGCGAGTGGCCCGCTCTCGGCGGGGCCTCGTGCGATCGACTCATCGTCGAGGAGTACTGCCATGCTGGCGAGCTCTGCGACGCGGCCAACGTCGTTTGGCTCCGGGTCGGCGCGTCGTGGTATCGGCTCACGATCGACTGCGGCATCGTGATCTGGCGCAGGTCGGATGAGGGGCCAGCGGGCTATCTGATGCCCGAGTTGGAGGCGGAAGCTCGTCTCCGGGACCTCGGCAACGAGCTGGGGCTTGACGGCAAGGCTCTCGATGATGTCGTCGGTGCGGCGACGCCGGAGGCGGTGGAGGTCTGCTTCAGCTTCCGGGGAGGGCCACAACTCACGTTTCGTCAAGTTGCTGACCGGACGATCTACTACACCTGCTAGCTACACGAAGCAGACGGGCGCTCTCGCCACGCCGCCTGCAAAGCAAACGATGCGCAGATCGGACGCTTCGCCAGCAGTGCCGGGCTAGTTGCCGGGAGTGCGCGGGACGTCTTGCTGGGCCTTGGGCGGTCAGCTGCCGCTAGGTGCCGTCCCCGCGCGCACGCAGCGGAAGCCCGTGTGTGACGTGCTCGAGTCCGGGCTCGACTTCATGCGCGCGGTGACGCGGTAGCCGAGGCAGTAGGAGTCGTTGCACAGGAACGAGCCGCCGCGCTGCACGCGCTTGGGCACCGTGGGCTCGGCCGGGTCGAAGCTCGCGGGCGGCCCGCGCGGGTCGTGGCCGCGAGCCTCGGCCATCTTGTACGCGTCGGGGCGGTACCAGTCGGCGCACCACTCCCAGACGTTGCCGGCCATGTCGAAGAGGCCGTATGCGTTCGGCGCGAACGAGCCGACCGGCGCGACGCCGCGGAAGCCGTCTCGGCCCCGGTCCTCGGTCGGGAAGGTGCCCTGCCACGTGTTCGCCTTGGGCGCGCCCGCATCGAGCGGCTCGGTGCCCCACGGGAACGGCCCCGCGCCGCCGCCGCGCGCGGCCCATTCCCACTGCGCCTCGCTCGGCAGGCTCTTCCCGGCCCAGCGCGCGTAGGCCGCGGCGTCGTCCCACGAGACCTGCACCACGGGCAGGTCGTCCTGGCCCTCGATCGAGCTCCCCGGACCGCTCGGCGCGCGCCAGCTCGCGCCCGGCGTCCAGCGCCACCAGCGCGAGACGTCGTTCAGCGGCACGCGGCCCGCGGGCGGCACGAAGACGAGCGAGCCCGCGACGAGCAGCGCGTCGTCGGGGCGCGGCGTGCCGGGCGGGAGCTGGCTCGCGAGCTCCTCCCACACCGGCGCGCGCTCGGCGGTCGTCACGTAGCCGGTCGCCTCGACGAAGGCGCGGAAGCGCGCGTTCGTCACCTCGGTCGCGTCCATCCAGAAGCCGTCGAGCTCGACCTCGTGCGCGGGCGCCTCGTCGGGCCACAGCGGGCCGTCGGAGCCCATCTGGAAGCGGCCGCCGGGGATCCAGACCATGCCCTCCTCGGCGCCGCCGCCGCGCACGACGGCGGGCGCGGGCGGGAGCGGGGGCGCGGGCGTCTCCGCCGCGCCGCCGCACGCGCCGAGGAGGAGCAGGAGAGCGCTCGCGACCCGCGTCCGCACGCCGCGACTATACTCGGCCGTTCCCCGCGCCCGCCGGGCCCGCGCGCGCGAGCGCCGTTTTTCCGGCCGTTTTCCCCGGTCGAGCGCAGCGCTCGCGCCCGCCGGCGGAAGGAGGGATCGCCATGCGGGCCCCCGAGGACGAGCTCTTCGCGCGCTTCCGAGCGAGCGGCCGCCCGGAGCTCCTCGGGCGCGTCTACGACCGGGTCGCGCCGGAGCTCCTGCACGTCGCGCTGCACCTGCTCGGCCGCCCGGCCGAGGCGGAGGACGCGCTGCAAGCGACCTTCCTGGTCGCGATCGAGAAGGCGCGCGACTGGGACGCGGCGCGGCCGCTCTTGCCGTGGCTGCTCGGCATCCTCGCGCGCCAGGCGCAGCAGGCGCGCGCGCGCGCCGCGCGCCGGCCGGACCCCGAGCGCCTGGCGCCGCGCGCGAGCGAGCCGGTCGGCGCCGACCTCGAGCGCGAGGAGCTCGCGCAGGCGCTCGACCGCGCGCTCTTCGCGCTGCCCGAGGCGACGCGCAGCGCGCTCGTCCTGCGCCTGCGCCACGGGCTCGACCCGATCGAGATCGCGCACGCGCTCGGGCGGCCGCCCGGCACCGTGCGCGCGCAGCTCTCGCGCGGGCTGGAGCGGCTGCGCCGGCTCCTGCCCGCGAGCCTGGCCGGCGGCTCGCTGTCGGCGCTCGAGCCGAGGTCGCGCGGCCTCGACGCCGTGCGCGCCGCCGTCGTGACCCACGCCCGCGCCCAGCTCGCCTGGCCCGCCGCGCTCCTCGGAGGACTCGCCGTGAAGAAGCTCGTGCTCGCGGCGGCGCTCGTCGCCGCCCTCCTGTGCGTCCCGCTCGCGCGCGCCTGGCTGCGCGCGCCGCGTCCCGCGCGGCCCAGCGCCGCTCCGGCCGCGACGGCGGCGCTGGCCGTCCCCGAGCGACCCGCCGCGCTGCCCGCGCCGGAGCCCGATGCCGCGGGCGAGGAGCGCGTCGCGCTCGGGTCCGCGCGGCCGGACGCGCCTGCGCCGGCGCCGGTCGAGACCGGCGCGCTGCGCGTGCGCGTGCGCGACGCGGGCGGCGCGCCCGCCGCGGGCGAGTGGGTCGCCGTCGACGTGCTCGCGCAGGAGCGAGCCTTTCCGTTCAGCGTCTGGGCGCGCTCGGACGCGAGCGGCGTGGCGCTCCTCGCCGACCTGCCGCCCGGCTTCGCGACCGTCGCGCTCCTGCGCGGCCGCCAGGACGGCGTGGCGATCGAGGCCGGCCGCACGGCGGAGCTCACGCTCGCGCTCGTGAGCGGGATCGACGTGCAGGGCGAGGTCGTCGACGACGCGGGGCGGCCCGTCGCGGGCGCCGAGATCTGGGTCGCGCGCCGCTGGAGCTTCGCCGAGGGCGCGGTCGTCGCGCGCGCCGACGCCGCCGGCCGCTTCGGGGTCGCGGGCCTCTCGCGCGACCACGCGCTCGGTGCGCGCGCGAGCGGCTGGGCCAGCTCGCTGCTCGTGAACCCGCAGGGCGATCCCGGCGCGACGGTCGCCGTGCGCCTCGTGCTCGACCAGCGCGCGGCGACGCTCGAGGGCGTCGTGCAGGACCCCGAGGGGCGGCCGCTCGAGCGCGCCGAGGTCCTGTGCGGCGCCGAGACGCCCGAGGAGACGCGGCGCCTGGCCGACGGCACGGTCGCCTTCGGCCCGCCGCCCGCGCGCGCCGTGACCGGAGCGGACGGCCGCTTCCGGCTCGAGCACGTGCGCGCCGGCGCGCTCCCGGTGCGCGTGCGCCGCGCGGGCTTCACGCCGTTCGCGGACGCGCTCGACGCGCGCGACGGGCCGTGCGCGATCGTGCTCGACCCCGCCGTCGCGACGCTCGAGGGGCGCGTGCAGGACGCGCGCGGCGCGCCGGTGCGCGGGGCCACCGTGCTCACCACGCCCGAGTCCTTCCTCACGCTGCGCACCTGGACCGACGGCGCGGGCGGCTTTCGCCTGGCGGGCCTGCCCGCGGGCGCGGTGACGGTCGCGGCCTGGCACCCCGAGCTCGGCCGCGACGAGCGCGCCTTCGACGTCGCGCCCGGCGCGCGCCTCGCGTGGGAGGCGCGGCTCGCGCGCCAGCTCGCCTTCGAGGGGCGCGTCGAGGACTCCAGCGGCGCGCCGCTCGAGGGCTGGACCGTCGTCGCCTGGCGCGGGCGCGAGATCGTGCGCAGCTCGGCGCCGAGCGATGCCGCGGGCGCGTTCCGGGTCGAGGTGGAGGAGGACGGCGCGCACACGCTGCGCGTCCAGGGCAAGGGCGGCTGGCGCGCGTTCCCCGCGCTCACGCGCCGCGGCGTGCGGCCGGGCGAGGGGCCGCTCGTGCTGCGGCTCGAGGAGGAGCCGCTCGGCCGCGTGCTCCTGCGCGTCGTCACCGAGGGCGGCGCGCCCGCGCGCGCGCAGGTCTCGGTCTGGCACGAGGAGGAGGCGCTCTACCGCCAGTTCGAGGTCGACCCAGAGGACGGCCACGTCGCGATCGAGCACGTGGTGCCGGGGACGCTCGAGGTCTCGCTGCAGAGCGCGGAGCACCCCTGGCGCTGGCTCGATCCCGTGCGGGTCGGGCCGGGCGAGACGGTCGACCTCGGCGCGCTCGTGCTCGCGCGCGGCGGCACGCTCGAGGGCGAGCTCTCGGGTCTCCCCGACGAGATCGCGCGCGGCGTCCGGCTGATCGTCACCGAGGAGCGCGGGCGCGAGGCCGCGGGCGTCGAGCTCGTCGGCCGCCGCTTCCGCTCGGGCGCGCTCGCCGACGGGCGCTACCTGCTGCTCGCGCAAGGCGACGGCGTGTGCTCGCGCAGCGTCCCGTTCGAGCTGGCCGCGGGCAGCACGCCCTACCTCGCGCTCGGGCTCGAGCGCGCGGCGGTGCGCGCGCTGCGGCTCTGCGTGCCCGAAGGGGTGAGCGCCGTCCCGGGAGGCGTCGGCTGCCAGCTCTTCGACTCTCGGGACGGGCTCGTCTGGTCGGGCGGCGCGCCCGTGCAGGGCGGCGCCGTCGCGCTGGTCGTCTCCGCGCCGCCGGGGCGCTACCGGCTCGTGGCGCGGGGCGGCGCGCTCGGGCTGGAAGCGCCGTTCGAGCTCGTCGGCGGCGAGGAGGACGAGCCGCCGCTCGAGCTCGTGCTCGAGCGCCGCTGAGGCGCGCGGCGCGTTTCAGGGCTCCGGCGGCCAGAGCTCCCAGTGCGCGCTCTGCGCGAGCGGCGCGCCGAAGCGCTCGACCAGGCCGGGGCGGAAGCGGTCGATCAAGGCGCGCACGCCCGGCGGCGCCTCGCGCGGGAAGAGCAGGTAGTGCGGGGCGTCGCGCAGCCCGAGCGTCTCGTCCACCTGCCCGAGCCGCACCTCCCAGGTGGCCTCGTCCACGCCGACGATCGTGCGCCACGCGTAGTACGAGACCGCCGGGCCCGTCACGTAGCCGGCCGGCACCAGGCCCACCGCGCCGGCTGGGAGCACTTCGGCGATCTCCGCGCCGGCGGTGGAGGGCAGCGGCGTCGGCGGGCCGCCCGCGCGCGGCGGGTCGTCGGCGGGGCCGGGAGCGCGCCACAGCGCGCGGATCGCGCCCGCGCGCGCGACCGCCGGCAGCCGGACGAGCGCCGCGAGCAGGACCAGCGGCGCGAAGCCGCCGCGCAGGCGCGCGAGCGGGCGGCCGAGCAGGTCGAGCGCGACCGCGGCCAGCGCCGCCACCGCGGGCGCGAGGTTCAGGAGGAAGTTCGTCTGCCCGTCGAGCGCGCCGGCGCCGTCGTAGGTGTGCCGGTAGAGCAGGAGCTGCGAGAGGAAGGCCCCCAGCGCGAGCGGCAGCGCGAGCGAGGCGCGCGCTCCGCTCGCGCGCGCCGCGCGCGGCCGCGCGCGCGCGCGCCAGGCGGCCGCGAGCGCCAGCACGAGCCCCGCGCCCGCCAGGGCCAGGATCCAGGGCGTGCAGAAGAAGGAGAGGCGCACGAGCTGGCGCCGGCTCCACTCGGCGAAGGGCGCGCTGCCGTCGAGGAGCGGGCGCCAGAGCAGGGCCGCGCGCTCGGCGACCGAGCCCGCCGCTCCCGGCACCCACGCGCGCACCCACAGGCCGTGCGCGGCCATCGGCGCGAGCGTCGCGCCGCCCAGCACGAGGCCCTCGCGCAGCGCCGCGCGCCAGCCGCGCGCGGCGAGCGCCTGCAGCACGAGCCCCGGCACGAAGAAGAGCGGCGTGAAGGTCACGAGCGAGGCCGCCAGCGCCGCCAGCGCACAGCCCGCCAGCGCGCGCGCGCGACCGCTCGCGATCCAGCGCGCGTGGAAGCCGAGCGCCACGAGCAGGAGCGGCACGCAGGCGTTCTCGTAGTTGACGAGCCCCGCGCACACGATCCCGATCGGCAGCATCGCCGCCAGCGCCAGCGCGAGCAGCGCGCGCTGCGCGCCGTCGCTCGCGCGCAGCGCCCACCACAGGGCCAGGAGGCCGAGCGCGTTCCCGAGGAAGAAGGGCAGCCGCAGCGCGCCCTCCGCGCCGCGCGGCGGCGCGCGCCCCGCGCGCCACGCGCTGTCCCAGCCGTCGGGGCCGAAGAGCGCCAGCGAGGCCCAGCCGAGGAGCGGCACGGCCGGCGGATGGTTCGGGTAGACGTAGAGCGGCTGACCCGCCGGCGGCAGGTCCACGTTGAAGACCGGATAGCCGCCGTGGCGCAGCAGGCCGACGCGCTCGTAGTTCACGGCGAAGAGCGCGAAGCAGCTCCCCTGGAACCCGTCCACGCCGCGGTCGAACGGCGCGCGCAGGTCGCGCGCGCGCACGACGAGCGCGGCGAGGAGGAGCAGCGCGACCCCCGCGCGCTCGAGCCGGCGGAGGCGCGGGTCGGGACCGGTCGCCATGGCGCGCCATCCGAGCGGCTCGGGCCGGCCCGGTCAACGGACGGCGCCGCGCGCCGGCGCGCGAAAAGGTCGCCCTCGCGTTCGCCGTGCGAGGGGGGAGGGTATGGTTTCCGGGTCCGCGCGCGAGCGACCGGCAGGCCTGCCCCGACCCCCGCACCGGCGTCCGCCGCGGGGCGGCCGCTCGCTCCGGGCGGGTCGCCACCCATGCCCCCCGAGCCGATCACGAGCTCCCGCCCGGCGGTTCCGCGCGGAGCGTGGCTCGCGTTCCTGGCGCTGTCGCTCCTGTACTCGGCGCTGGCCGTGGCGGAGATGGCCAGCCTCGAGGCGACGGCCGACGAGCCCACCTACTTCAACAGCGGCCGCATCCTGCTCGTCGAGGGCTGGCAGCAGCCGATCGTGCGCCTGCACGGGCCGATCCCGTTCTTCCTGAACCAGCTCATGGTCCGGGACTTCCCTGTCACGGGCTACCGCGTGAAGGACGGGGACGCGGCCTTGCTCCTGCGCGGGCGCCTCGGGCTCCTGCCCTTCGCCTGGCTGGCGCTCGCGCTCGTCTTCGTGTGGAGCGCGCGCGTCTTCGGCTGGCGCAGCGGCCTCCTGTGCGCGGCGCTGTTCGCGCTCAACCCGCTGATGATCGGGTACGGCGGGCTCCTGGCGGTGGACATGGTGCACGCCGGGGCCGTGCTCCTGTGCCTGTACGCGACCTGGCGCTACGCGCTCGCGCCGGGGCCGCTCGGGCTGCTCGCCGTCGGCGCCAGCCTGGGGCTGGCGCTCGGCACGAAGTACCTCGCGCTCCTGATCGTCCCCTGCGTGGGGCTCGCGGTCGTCCTGGCCACGGCCGCGCCGGCGCGGCGCGCGCGCGGCGCCGAGCGCGCGCGGATCCTGCTGCGCGCCGCCGCCGGCGGTCTCGCCGTCGGGGCGCTGGCGCTCGTCGTGCTGCACGCGTGCTACGGCTTCTCGGTCGGCTTCGCGCCCGGCGACCCGGCCGCCTACGCCAGCCGGAGCGTGCAGAGGCTCGTGCGCTTGCCCGTCGTCGGGCACGTCCTGGCGCTCTTCCCGGAGCCCTACCTGTGGGGCGTCGACTACCAGTCGTCGGTGGGCGAGCGACCGGACTGGAGGTCCTACGCCGACGGGCGCTTCGGCCACGGCCTCAAGACCTACTACCTGCGCGCGTTCCTGTGGAAGACGCCCGAGAGCGTGCTCCTGCTCGTGGCCTGGGTCTGCCTGCGGCGCGGGCCCGCCTGGCTGCGCGGGCGCGCGACGCGCGAGGAGCGCGCGACGGTCTGGCTGCTCGTGCCGACGATGCTCGTCGTCGGCGGCTACCTGAGCCTGGCCAAGCTGCAGATCGGCATCCGCTACGTCCTGCCGCTCTACCCGATGCTGTTCGTGCTGCTCGGCGCGGCGGGGCTGCTGCCGGAGCTGCGGCGCGCGCGCTCGCTGGCCGCGCTGGGCGTGCTCGTCGTCGGCTACCAGGCGGTCGAGGTCGCGCGCGACTGGCCCAACCTGATCGCGTACTTCAACCGCGCCGCGGGCGGGCAGGCGCACGCCTACCGGCACTTCATCGACTCGAACGCGGACTGGGCGCAGCTCGGGCGCACCGGCATCGACGAGCTGCGCGCGAGCGAGCCCGACACGCTGGAGGTCCTGCCGCGCAACAGCGGCCCGCGCTTCGGGCGGCTGGCGGTGAAGTGCCCCGACCTCGTGCGCCCCGATCCCGAGGATCCGTCACGCTCCCGTCACTGGCTCGACCCGATCCCCTTCGAGCGCCACCTGGGCGCCGCGTGGTGGGTGTTCGACGTCACGCCCGCGGCGTTCGAGGCGGCGATCGCGCGCACCGGCGACGAGCGCGTGCGCGCCGACTTCGCGCTGGCGCTCCTGGGGGCGGGCGAGCGCGAGCGCGCGCTGGCGCAGGTGGAGCGGCTGTCGCCGGAGCGGGCGCAGCCGCTGCGCGATCTGGTGCAGCGGCTCGAGCGCGCCGCCCAGGAGGGCGCCACGGCGGGGGACTTCGACCGCCTGGCGCAGGCGTGGGCGGCCTTCGACCGCTACGACCTGGTGGAGGGGTTGCTGCGCGCGCACCCGCGGCCGGACGACAGCCCGTGGCGCCTGGCCCTGGCGCGCTCGATCGCCATGCAGCACCGCCCGCTCGAGGCGATCGACGTGCTGATGCCCCACCGCGGCGAGGACGCCGCGTCGGACATGCTGGCCGTCGCGCTCCTGTTCGACGCGCGGCGCTTCGACGAGGCCGCGGACATCCTCGAGCGGCGCCTGGAGGGAGCCGCGCCGGAGCAGGCGACGCTCCTGCAGGAGCAGCTCGACGTCGTGCGCGCCGAGCAGCGGCAGCACGAGCGCTTCTTCCGGCTCGACGGGCGCTGATCGCTCGCGGTCGC
>CADEGS010000176.1:0-1759 GCA_902826945.1 uncultured bacterium
GGGCGACGAGCTGATGAAGCCCGCCGACCAGAAGAAGCTCGGCAAGCTGGTGGCCGACTACTTCGAGGCCAAGGACAAGTCGAGCGGCATCGACAAGGCGTACCAGGAGATCGCGGACACGGTCGACAAGCTCGAGAAGAAGCTCGACGGCCAGAGCGCGCTCGCCTTCGTCGAGGACTGGGAGCAGGTCTTCTTCCAGGCGCGCGCCGAGAGCCTCGGGGACGAGCTGAAGATCCGCAAGGGCAAGCCGCACGAGACGAGCGCCAGCCTGCCGAACGGCTCGGCGGACTTCGCCGTCGCCGTCCCGGGCAGCTACAACCCGCGCAAGGGTCCCTATCCGCTGGTCATCGTCGTGGCCGACGTCGAGGGCAAGACCGCGCTCGAGCTGCTCGAGAGCGAGTGGGCGACGGGCGACCTGGCCGAGAACGGGATCGTGCTCGCTCCCAAGATGCCCGCCGACCGCGCGAGCTGGGGCGAGATCAACGGCGCCGGCGGCCCGGGCGGCGTCTCGATCGTCATGGGGCTGTACGGGCAGTTCCTGCGCCAGTTCCCGATCGACATGGACCGCGTCTATCTCGTCGGCTACGGCCTGGGCGCCGCGGCGGTCGGCCGGGTGGCGGGCATGTACCCGCACCTCTTCGCGGGGCTGGTGCTGCTCGAGCCGACGGAGCTCGACCCGACCAACTTCCAGAACCTGCCCTCGCTCGTCGTCGGGACGAAGGACGGGGCGACGGGCCTGGCGAAGCGCATCGGCGAGCTCGGCTACGACAACGCCACGGCCAGGCCCGCCACCACCGCCGTGGACGCGTGGACCTGGTGCAAGGAGCACGCGCGCGACCCCTACCCGGGCGCGATCGTGTTCGCGCCGCTGACGCCCTACACGACCAGCGCGCACTGGATCTCGCTCTCGGGCGCCGACGTCGAGGGCGGAGCGCGCGTCAGCGCGCGCTCCGACGCCGCGACCAACGCGATCGTCATCGAGGCCGAGAAGGTCACCGGCGTGCGCCTGTACTTCAACGACCGCCTGGTGGACCTGAACAAGCCAGTCAAGGTCGTGATCAACGACGTGAGCAAGAGCTGGAGCGTCGAGCGCAACAAGCGGCTCATGCTCGACCTCAACTACCAGAACGGCGACTGGGGACGGGTGTTCACGAACCGCCTGGACTTCGACGTCCCGGCGCCCGAGAGCAAGTAGCCGCGGGGCGACCGCGCCCCCGGCGGCCCGATGCGCGCCAGCCTCTCGCTCGTGCTCGGCGTGGCCGCCGTGGCGGGGGCGGCCACGATGGTGGTCGAGCTCGCCGCCGTGCGGCTGCTCGCGCCCTGGTTCGGCACGAGCCTGGTCGTGTGGACGAACGTCATCGCGGTCGTGCTCCTGGCCCTGGCGCTCGGGTACCTGGCCGGCGGCCGGCTGTCCGAGCGCGCGCCGGCGCTCGGGGCGCTCGCTTCGGTGCTGGCGCTGGCGGCGGCGTGCACGGCGCTCCTGCCCTTCGCCGCCCCGCACGTGACGGGCTGGTTCCTGCCGGAGCGGCTGGCGCTCGACCAGGCCGCGCTCGTGCTCGCCTGGAGCAGCCTGGCGGCCGCGCTGCTGCTCTTCCTGCCGCCGTCCCTGCTCCTGGGCTGCGTCGCTCCGCTCGCCGTGCAGGCGGTGCAGGACGCGCGCGGCGGCGGAGCGGGCCGCGCGGGCGGGCTCGTGCTGGCGGTCTCGACGCTCGGCAGCCTGGCCGGGGTGTTCGGCACGAGCCACGGCCTGCCGCCGGCC
>CADEGS010000176.1:1769-9498 GCA_902826945.1 uncultured bacterium
TTCGGGCTCGCCGCCGCGGCGCTGGCGCTCGCCGCGCTGCTCGCCTGGGCCGCGGCGGGTCGCCGCCGCGCGACGCCGCCCGCGGCCGCGCTCGCCGCCCTCGCGGCCTGGGCGCTGGGCGGCGAGCCGCAGCCCGCGCTGGCCGCCGGCCAGCGCCTGCTCGCGCGCGAGCAGACGCTCTACCAGAGCGCGCGCGTCGTGGAGGACGCGACCTACGACCCGCCGCTGCGCTTCCTGCAGGTGAACGAAGGCTTCGACTCGTTCCAGTCGGTGTGGCAGCCCGAGCCGGGCCTGCTGCCGGAGGGCTTCTACTACGACGCGTTCGCGCTGCCGGCGGCCTGGGAGGGCGCGCGCGGGACCTGGCGCCTGCTCGTGCTCGGGCTGGGCGCGGGGACGGCGTTCCGCGTGCTCGAGGGCGCGTCGCCGCCCGGGCTCGCGTGGGAGCGCACCGGGGTGGAGATCGACCCCGGAGTCGTGGCGCTCGCGCGCGCGACGATGGACCTCGACCCGCACGCGCCGCGCACGCAAGTCGTCGCCGGCCTCGACGCGCGCGCCGCGCTGCGCGCGCTCGACGGGCCCTTCGACCTGGTCGTGCTCGACGCCTTCGCGAACCAGGTCGAGATCCCGCCGCACCTCGCGACGCGCGAGCTCTTCGAGGAGGTGCGCGCGCGGCTGCGCGAGGGCGGATGGCTGTGCGCCAACGTCGGCGGCTTCGGCTTCGACGATCCGGTGGTGGCCGCGCTGGCGCGCACGGCCGCCGCCGCGTTCGACGCGCCCGTGCTGGTGCTGCGGGTGCCGGCCGCCCGCAACTACGTCCTGTTCGCGCGGCGCGGCGCGCCGCTGCCGGTCGATGCGGAGGGGCGACCGCTGCTTCCCGAGGGGCCGCTCGCGGGCTGGCTCGCGCCGCTGCGCCTGCCGGGCGGCGCGCGCGTGGTGCGGCCCGGCGAGGAGGGCCTGGTGCTGCGCGACGGGCACTCGCCGACCGAGCGGCTGCAGGCGCTCTCGATCGCCCAGGCGCGCGCGCGGCGCGAGGAGGCGCCGTGAGACGGGGCGGGGCACGCCGAGCCGCTTTCCCGGCGGAGGTCGGCCCATGACCGCCGCGCTGCTGCTCGCGCTCGTGATGCAGGCCGGGCCGGTGGAGCGAGCGCTCGACGAGCGGCGCTTCGAGGAGGCGCTGGCGCTCGCGGACGAGGCGCCCGGCGCGCTCGCGCGCGCCCGCGCGCGAGCCGAGGTCTTCTACCGCGCGCGCGACCCGGCCGGCGCGCTGCGCGAGGCGCGCGCCGGGCTGGCGCAGGCGCCCCAGGACCCCGCGCTCCTCTTCCGCGCGCTGGGCGCGGCGCTGTGGCTGGCGGACGGGGCGCGGGCGCTCGCGCTGGCGCAGCAGCTCGAGGCTGCGCTCGAGGCCGCGCGTCTGGGCCCCGACGAGCGCCGCGCCTGGGACGAGGCCTGCGCGCCGCTCTTCGCCTCCGCGCGCGAGCTCGTGCGCGCCGAGGATGCCCGCGAGCGGGCGGTGTCGCGCGCCCGCACGACGGCGCTCGGGATGCTCGGGCTGTGCGCGGCGGCCTTCGGCGCGCTGCTCGCGCGCACGCCGCGCCCCTGAGGCGCGCGGCCCTCGCGAGCGCAGCTCCGTGCGCCCGCGCGCGCGGCCGCATGCCGGCTCCCGTCAGGGGAGGTCGAGCAGGCCGCTCTTGAAGTCCTCGTCCACGAGCGAGGCCAGCGGAGCGTCGTAGTTCGCGCCGACGCTCCAGCGCGCGACCCAGGGCCAGGGATCCACGTCGCAGATCCTGCCCAGCGCGACCGCGGTCCAGGTGCGCGGCGTGGCGCCGAGCTCGGTGTCGGCCAGGCGCTCGGCCAGCGGGCCGATGGGCCGCGGATCGCGCAGCCAGCCGAGCGCGGCGGCGATCGAGGCCTGCACCTCGGGATCGCTCGCGCGCGAGAGCAGCGAGAAGAGCAGCGAGCTGATCGACTGGTCGCCCAGCAGGCCGAGGCCGATGGCCGCCTGCTGCAGCGCGAAGGGCTGGCTCTCCGCCGCCTCGACGACGGCGTGCACGCCGTCGACGGCGGCGGTCGCGCCGATCATGCCCAGCGCCAGGGCGCAGTATCCGCGCACGTGTGCCTCGCCGGTGTCGAGCATGCGCTCGTACAGCGCCGGCACGCTCTCGACGTCGCGGATCAGGCCGAGCGCGATCGCGGCCGCGCCCGCGACCTCGGGCGTCCGGTTGTGCTGCAGCATCTTGCGCAGGCCGTCGCAGACCTCGGGCGCGGGCATCTCGCCGCGCGCGCCCGCGTCGCGCTCGAGGATGCCGAGCGCGAGGGCGCTCCAGCACAGGGTCTGCCCGCGGCTGTGGTCGATCTGGCGCACGAGCAGCTTGCGCGCGGAGGCGAGACCGTCGAAGGGCTGCGCCCCGTGGCCGGGGCGGGAAGCGGCCTGGGCCAGGGCGATGCCGGCCATGTAGCGGGTGAGTCGGTGGTGCGTCGCCTGCAGCGCGATGCGCTCCAGCTCCGCGCGCACGCGGCGGTCGATCGGCAGCTCGCCGCAGTCGGCGATCCCGCCCAGGGCCAGCACGGCGCCGTTCTGCAGCTCGCGCCCTGCGCGGCTCTGGTCGGAGAGGAGCGCGAGCAGCGCGCTCGCGACCGACGCGCGCAGGTCCTCCGGCGCGCCCGTCAGGAGCCGCGCCAGGGTCACCGGCGCATGGGCGCGCGTCTCCTCGGGCACCGTCTCGTCGGCCAGGAAGGCCAGCACCTCGGCGATCGCCTCGGGTCGGCTGCGCGCCGTGAGCAGGAGGGAGGGAGCGGCGTCGGCCGCCAGCGGCTCCCAGCCGAGCAGGACGTGACCCATCGCCACGAGCGCTGCGCCCTGCACTTCCCTGGAGTCGCCGTGCAGCCCGCGGGAGAGCGCTGCGAAGACGCGCGCGCGGACGACCGGCTGGTCCGAGCGCTCGGCCAGCAAGCCCAGCGCGAAGGCGGAGAAGGCGCGCACGCGCTCCGGCACGCTCCCGCCGCCCAGGCGCGCCTGGCCGTCGGGCTCGTCGGCGAGGATCGACTCGAGCCAGCGCAGGAAGCGCTCGTCGCCGTTGACCCCGAGCGCGAGCACGGCGTTCTCGACGACGCTCGCGTTGGCATGCGTGAGCGCGCGCGGCGCGATCTGCCAGAAGCTCTTCTGGCCCGGCTGCGCCTCGACGCGCAGCTTGGCCAGGGCGAGCAGCGCCTGCGAGACGAGGTCGGGCGTGTCCTCTTGCTGGAGGACGCGTGCGAGGGCCGGGAAGACGACGTCGCGCAGGTCGCTCGGCGTGGCGCGGATCGGCTTGCGCTCGTCGTCCTTCCTCTCGCCGCGACCGAGGAAGAAGCCGCCCGAGCCGGTGCGCGCGACGTCGGCGAGGCCCTGCTCGACCGACAGGTACGCCCACTTGTTGTAGTGCCACCAGTGCTGCCAGGAGGTCTCGTCCTCGACCATCGGCCGCCCGCTCGGCGTCTCCTCGGGCGTGTTGAACGGGCTGCCCGGCGCGCCCGGCGGCGGAATGCGCGGGCGGACGACGACCGGACGCGGCGGCGCGCCCGGCGACGGGTGCGCGGGTCGCAGGGCGCCAGGTGCGGGAGCGACACCACCGGCGCTGCCCACGCCCGAGGGAACGGTGTCGCCGGGACCGCGGTAGCCACCGCCCCCGGTTCCGCCGACGGGACCGCCCGGGTCGCCCTGGGCCGAGAGGGCGAGCGCGGCGAAGGTCAGAACGAGCGAGCTCAGGAGGCCTCGCGACCAGAGCATGCGGTCAGGGAGCTTCATGGCGGTCCTCCGACGAGTGGTGGGAGGGAAGGAGCAAGCGCCGTGCCTGTGCCGTGTCCCGCGCCCCCGCGGCTTCGGCACGCCCCGAGCGTACACCCCCGCTACGGCCGGCGGACACCGGCGAGGTCCCCTTCCCCGGGACCGCTGGTCGGCATTCCTTGCGGTCGGCCTTCAAAGGATGTCCAGAACCCCGTTCCCGGCGGGCGCCACGAGGGTCTCCGTCAGGTCGGTGAAGAGGCACCCCTGCGCGTAGGGGAGGCTCCAGGGGTCGAGGTCCCGGTCGCCGATCTGACCCAGCGCCGCGACGGCGAAGGCGCGAGCTCCGGCCGGCCGTCCGGGGTCGGCGGCCAGTCGGGCGAGGGCGAGCAGGGCAGAGGCTTCCCCGATCCGACCGAGAGCCTGCGCGAGCGAGGCCTGGACGCTGCCCGAGCGCGCCGCTGCGAGGCGCTCGACGAGCGCCCCGCCGACCTCGTGATCGCCGAGAAGGGCCAGGGCCAGCGCAGCCTCGCGCAAGAGCAACGGTCGGAAGGCCGCCTCCCGCAGGGTCGCCCGCAACGGTCCCTGGGCGTCGCCCGCGCCGACCATCCCGAGCGCCAGGAAGAGCCCCGCGCGCGGCCCGTCGAGGGCGACCCGGTCGAGCGCGGCTCGCAGCGCCGGGCCCGCCTCGGCAGGCTCCGCGAGGGCGCAGGCCGCCGCCAGGGCGGCGAGATCGGCAGGGGAGGAGCTGCCCTCGAGCGCGTGGACCAGGGAGGCGCCGAGGCCCGGGTCCGTCTCGCGACCCGAGCCGGCGATCGCGCGCAGCTCCAGCCCGAGAGCGAGAGCGCTCCAGCGCGCGCGATCCCCGCTCGCCGCGAGCGCGGACACGAGCGGCGCTCGCAGGGCGCGAGCGACGGCCGGAGTCGTCCCGCAGCGCGCCGCGGCCTGGCCCAGCGCGAGGTGTGCGAGCAACCGTGCTCCTGGCTCGGAGCCGCGCTCCGCGGCGGCGACGAGCTGTCGGCACGCTTCCTCGTCCTCCGCGGAGGCGAGCGCTCCGAGGGCGAGGATCGCGCCTCGGCGCAGAGCAGCATGCGCTTCGCTCGAGGCGAGGCTGCGCGTGAGCGAGCGCACGACGGCGCTCCGCAGCTTCGGGTCGAGCCCCTCACCTGCGGTGCAGGAGCCGAGCGCGGCCGCCGCGTGGGCCTGCACGAGGCGCTCTCCCTCCCGGCTGCCGACCCAAGCGAGCAGGATGCGCACGACGTCGGCGCGCGTCCGGACGCCGCTCGCCTTCCGTGGGAGGGGCGGAGCCTCCTCGTCGGGCAAGGGAACCCGGGAGAGCGCGATGACGCACGCGACGGGAAGATCGGGCCGCGCGAAGTCCGCGCTCGCCTGGAGCCCGTTGGCGAGCGCGGCCGCCGCCATGGCGCGCACCGACGCGTCCGCCGAGCGCCGCGCGAGGAGCCCGAGCCCGTAGGCCGCGAACACGCGCGTGCGATCGGGGACCGCGGAGCGCGCGGCGGCGCGGCGTCCCTCCGGCGCGTCTGCGAGCAGCGCCGCGAGGAGCGGTGCGCTCGGGTCGCGTCCCAGGATTCCCAGCGCGAGGGCGGCGGTCTCGGAGACCTCCTGCTCGGGCTGGGCCAGGCGTGCCCGCAGGACCTCCTCCGCGCGCGCCGCGCTCGCCTCGTCCAGGTCGTTCGCGATCCGCCCGAGCGCGATGGCCGAGGCCGTCGCGAGGTCGGTCGAGCCGTCCTCCGCGAGGCAGCCGAGGAGCACCGGCAGCACGCGGGCGCGCAGCACGTCGGGGGCGGGGCGCAGCCGCTCGGGGCTCGTGCGGGTCTCGAAGCCGAGGAACGCGGCGGCGCTGCTCGGGCCCTCCGCGCCGAGCAGGCGGCGGCGCAGCCCCAGCAGGCCCTCTCGCGAGAGCTCCCACCAGAGCTCCCACCCCGGGGGCTCGTCCTCGCCGCCCGTCACGCCGCTGCGCCCGCGCGCGAGTGGCGCCCGCGGCAGGGGAGCCGAGGGACCCGGTCCGCGTCGGCGTCCGCCCGTGCGTCCGGGGGCGCTGGGCTCCGGCGGCCCGCCGGTCGTCGGACCTCCGCCGCCGGGCGGGGGAGCCGTGGAGGGTGGGACGCGGTCCCCGGGTCCCGCGTAGTGGGGCTGGTGATAGACCGCCCCATGGGGAGGCTCCGGCGCGAGGACGCTCGGGAGCATGGCGAGGGCCGCCGCGAGGGCGACCCCCGGAGGGCGAGGCGCGCTCATGCGAGCCCGTCCCGCTGGCTCGACCCGGGGACCATGCCCCGAGGACGAGCGGGCGGCGCCGCGGTTTCCCCGCCGAGCGCCGAAACGCGAGCGAGCCGCCCGGCGCTCGCCGGACGGCTCGCTCGTCATGCACGACGGCGGGGGCGAGCCCCGCGCGCCCCGGTCACAGGATGTTCAGGATGCCCGTGCCGCCCTGGTCGTTCAGGGTCTGGGTCGAGGCCCGGTAGTTCAGGTCGACGCCGATCTTGGAGTTCCACGGCAGGCTCTCCTTGTCGGCGACGATCCCGAGCGCCACCGCCGCGAAGCCGCGCGCGGGGGCCGAGAGCTCCTTGTTCTGGAGCATCTCGACCAGCGGGTCGATCGAGCGCTGGTCGCCGATGCGGCCGAGCGCCGAGGCGATCGCCGCCTGCGTCGCGAGGCCGGTCGCGTCCTGCAGCATGGCGACCAGGTCGTCGACCAGGTTCTTGTCGCCGAGGAGGCCGAGCGCGATCGCCGCCTGCTTGAGCAGCTCGGGGCGGTACTTCGACTCCTTGACGATCTTCTGGATCGGGACCTTGGCCTCGCCCATGCCGAGCAGGCCGAGCGCGACGGCCACGTAGCCGCGCGGCTCGTCGTTGCTCAGGCGGTCGAGGCGCTCCAGCAGGATCTTGCCGGATTCCTCGTCGTGGGCGATGCCCGCGCCGATCGCGTACGCGCCGATCTTCTGGTCGTCCTTCTCCTCGCGCAGCGTCGTGCGCAGGGCCTCGCGCAGGCCGACGGTGATCGGGGCGTCGATGTTCTCGTCGCGCAGGCGGTCGCACAGGACGCCGATCCCCAGGCCCGCCCAGGGCTGGACGGTGGACTTGCCGCGCGCGAGCTGCTCGAGCAGGAACTTCCCGGCGTCCTCGACGCCCTTCGACGCGTCGCCGTTGCCGGGGGTCCCGCCGAGCTTGCCCATCGCGATCATGGCGTAGTTGCGCGCCTGCTGGTCGGCGATGTCCTCGGGCACCTTCTTCAGGGTGTCGCGCAGCTCCTGGTCGATCTTGTCGCTGTCGGCGTCGCCGAGGAGGCCGAGCGCCAGCACCGAGCTCTGCACGACCTCGTTGCGCTCGCTGCCCGTCAGGCGCCCGCGCAGGTCCTCGACGATGCGCTGCTTGTAGGAGTCGTAGAGCGCGTCGGGCAGCCGCGCGGCGCCCTCCGCCTGCGGGCTGAGCAGCCGGCACACCGCCGTGGGCACGTGCGCGCGCACCAGGTAGTTGCGGCTGTCGTCGGCGAGGTAGGCGAGCAGGTAGTCGATCTGCGCCGTGCGCGCGGTCGCGGGAGCGGGCTTCTCCTTGCCCTTCTCCTTGCCGGCCTCGGGCGCCTCGATCGTCTCGAGCGGGACCAGGCCCATCGCGATCACGCAGGCCGTGCCCAGGTCGAACGACTTCGTCTGGTCGGTCTCGAGCACCTGGTGCAGGCGCTCGACGACCTCGCGCCGCACCGCCTCGTCGGCCGTGCGCGCGCCGATCAGCGCCAGGCCGTAGGCGGCGAAAGCGCGCGTGCGGTAGTTGACCTCTTCGCTGCCGACCAGCTTGCGGCCGCGCTCGTCGTCGTTCAGGAGCGCGACCAGCGTGGGCACCGAGGCGTCGTTGGCCAGGATGCCGAGCGCGACGGCGGCGGTCTCGGCGATCTCCTGGACGGAGTTCGAGAGCTCCTTGGCGATGATCTTCTCGAAGCGCGACTCGCCCGACTCGG
>CADEGS010000177.1 GCA_902826945.1 uncultured bacterium
CACCGCGACCTGAAGCCGGCCAACATCATGGTCGGCGCCTTCGGCGAGGTGCTGGTCGTGGACTGGGGGCTGGCCAAGGTCCTGGCCGGCGCCGGCGAGCCCGCCGCCCCGGAGGCCACGCCGGGGACGACGGTGATCGAGACCGTGCGCAGCGGAGCCGGCTCCTCCGCCGGCGACTCGCTGATCGGATCGGTGATGGGCACGCCGGCCTACATGCCGCCCGAGCAGGCGACCGGGCGCATGGCGAGCCTCGACGAGCGCGCCGACGTGTTCGCGCTGGGCGCGATCCTGTGCCAGATCCTGACCGGCCGACCGCCGTACGTCGGGACGGACGAGGAGCGCACGATCGTGCAGGCCGCGCAGGCGCACCAGGAGCCGGCGCTCGAGCGGCTCGAGCGCTCCTCCGCGCCGGCGGCGCTGAAGGAGCTGTGCCGCGAGTGCCTGTGCCCGGCGCGCCAGGGACGGCCGCGCCACGCGGGCGAGGTCGCGGCGCGCGTGCGCGCCTACACGAGCGGGCTGGCCGAGGAGGCGCGCCGCGCGCAGCTCGCGGCGGCCGAGGCGCGCGTGCGCGCGGCGGGCGAGCGGCGCGCGCGGCGGCTGACGCTGGGGCTCTCCGCCGCCGTCGTCGTGGCGGTGGTCGCCGTCGCCGGCGCGCACCTGCGCGGGGAAGCGGCGCGCGAGGAGCGCGCGGCGACGCTCGCGCGCGCGATCGACGGGACGCGCTCGCAGGTGCTGGCGCTGCACGGCGAGGAGCGCTTCGAGGAGGCGCTGCAGGCGGCGCAGAGCGGGCTGCGCGTCGTGCGCGACAGCCCGGAGGCGGACGCCGCGGTGCGCGCGCGCGCGGACGAGCTCGAGGCGCTGGCGCTCGCGCGCGCGAGCGCCGCGCGCGAGCGGGTCGAGCGCGCCGAGCGCAACGCGCGCCTGGTCGCGGAGCTCGAGGAGCTGCGCCTGCGCCAGATCGACACGCGCTTCCAGATCACGAGCCGCGAGCTCGACGGGCGCTTCCTGCAGGCCTTCCGCGCGTTCGGGCTGGAGCTCGGCTCCGAGGGCGGCGACTTCGTCGCGGCGGTGGACGCGCTGCGCGCGAGCGGCATCGCCGGCGCGATCGTCGCCGCCATCGACGACTGGGCGGCGGTGCGCCGCAAGCTCCACGGCCCGCGCTCGTTCGAGGCGGGGCTCTTGACCTCGCTCGCGAGCGACCTCGACCCCGACGGACCGGCGGCCGCGGCGCGCCGCGCGATCCTGGCCGGCGACGAGGACGAGCTCCTGGCGCTGGCGCGCTCGGCCGACGTCCCCGCGCTCGGCCCGCAGGCGCTGTGGACGCTGGCCTTCGCCGTGTACGACTTCGGCCACCGCGACGACTCGCTGCGGCTGGTCGAGCGCGGCGTGCGCGTGTTCCCGGGCGACTTCATCCTCGAGCTCGCGACCGGCGTCGCCAGCCGCGACGACGGGCGCCAGGACCTCGCGCTGCCGCACTTCCAGGCCGCCTGCGCGCTGCGGCCGCAGGCGGGCTACGCGCGGCTCCTGCTCGGCAGCGCGCTGTACGAGCTGGGCGAGCTGCCGCAGGCGATCGAGGCGCTGCGCGAGGCCGTGCGCCTCGACGACGACGACGCGCGCGTGCGCTACGAGCTCGCGAACGCGCTGGCGGCCTTCGGCGACCAGGTCGGCGCGCTCGAGGCCTTCGACGGCGCGCTGGCGCTGCGGCCGGACGACCCGACGATGCAGCTCGACCGCGAGGGCGCGCGCTTCACGAGCGGCCGCGCGAGCCGCGCCGAGTTCCTGCACCTGCTCGACGGCGGCGGTCCCTGGAGCCCCTCGGAGCTCGTCGCCTTCGGCTTCGCGCTCTCCGACCACCCCGACCCGACCCAGCGCGACCCCGAGCGCGCGCTCGCGATCGGCCGCGAGATCCGCGCCGCGGCGCCCGAGGCGACGGAGGGCATCCTGATCGTGGCGCGCGCGGCGCTCGGCGCGGGACAGCCCGAGCTCGTGCTCGCGACGGTCGACGAGGCGCGCGAGCGCCTGACCACGCGCTCGCGCCTGCTGCGGCTCGAGCTGGACCTCTTGCGCGCGCGCGCGCTGCACGCGCTCGGCCGCGCGGACGAGGCGCGCGCCCTCCTGGCGCAGGCCGAGCGCGCGCGCGAGGAGCTGTTCGGCATCGCCGCGGCCGAGTGGGAGCGCTCGAGCGTCGCGCGGCGCTTCGCCGAGGCGCGGGCGGCGCTCGGTCGCTCGCGCTGAAGCGTGCCAGGCGCGGGAAGATCGGCCGGCGGGTGAGGCGCGAGGATCGTGCCTGGGGGCGAGGGAAGGCAGGGCAGCGTGCTTCCGTCGCTGCGCGACGATGGGGTCGCGCCTGCGGCGCGACGAGGCCTGCGGCGCCACGGCGCTCTCGCGCCGGCCGCGGCCATGCGGCCGCGGGCCTGAGCGCCCGGCAGGCGCTCAGGCCAGGTTCTTCTCCGCGAACTCCCAGCTCACCAGGCTGTCCAGGAACGCGCCGACGTAGTCGCCGCGGCGGTTCTGGTAGTCGAGGTAGTAGGCGTGCTCCCACACGTCGCAGGTCAGGAGGCAGCGCTTGCCGCGCGCCATGGGGGTGTCCGCGTTGCCGGTCTTCTCGACGGCGAGCTTGCCGTTCTCCGCCACGAGCCACACCCAGCCGCTGCCGAACTGCGTCTTGCCGGCCGCCGCGAAGGCCTCCTTGAAGCGGGCGTAGTCGCCGAAGGAGGCGTTCACGAGCTCGAGCAGCTTGCCCTTCGGCTCGCCGCCGCCGCCCGGACGCATGGAGCTCCAGTAGAAGGTGTGGTTCCAGATCTGCGCGGCGTTGTTGAAGACGCCCGCCTTGGCCGCGTCGTTCGCGGTGCGCTGGACGAGCTGGTCGAGGGGCAGCGCCGCCAGCTCCGAGGCGTCCTTCAGCATCCCGTTCAGGTTGTCCACGTAGCCCTTGTGGTGCTTGCCGTGGTGGAACTCGAGCGTCCTGGCGCTGATCAGCGGCGCCAGCGCGTCGTTCGCGTAGGGGAGCGGCGGCAGGGTGTGCATTCCGGCTTGCTTGGGCTGGAGGGGACCGGCGTGAGGGCTCAGCGCGTGGCCGCCCCGGCCGACGGTCAGCGCGGCCGCTCCGAGCGCGGCCGTCCGCAGCAGCGCGCGTCGATCGATCGAGGAAGCTTGCGAGGGCTCGTGCATCGAGGTCTCCGGTTCCGAGGTCGCGAGGGCGCGGCCAGTATAGGCCGTGGAGGGGTCGGACGACGGCGCGGCGGGAGGGCCCGCGCGCTGGCCGCGCGGGGCCCTGCGCGCGGCGGCCGCTCGCGGAGCGAGCTCCGCGGGGCCGCGCGAGGCCGCGCCGAAGGACGAGCGCTCGCGCCGGTCAAGGCCTCTTGACGCGCGCCGTGCGGCGCAGCTCGGCGGAACGGAACGCCCGCGCGCGGCAATCCGTCCCAGCGGAGGCCGGGCCCTCGGCTCCGGCCCCGCCGCTCCTCCAGCCCCTCGCCCCCCCAGGTGCCAGCATGCGTCAGGGACTCGCCGCGCTCGCCCTCCTCGTCCTCGCCCCGGGCTCGCTCGCGCAGGGCCCGCGCGCCAGCGTGCCGCTCGGCGGCTCGCCGGTGGTCCTGCCCGTCGCCGGGCCGGTGGCGATCGACACGAGCGGGGGCTACGTCGCCGCCGCCTTCGTGGACGCGCTCGACGTCGTGTACCTGGTCTCCTCGACCGACGCCGGGCAGAGCTGGAGCGCGCCGCTCGCGCTCAGCAGCCTGGCGGGTCCGAAGACGCTCGCCGCGAGCAGCGTGCGCGTCGTCGGCTACGACGCGATCGTGTGCTGGACCGTCGGCGTCGGCGCGAGCGACGAGCTCTGGACCACGCGGGTCGAGCTCGCCGGCGCGCCGCCCGCGATCGTGCAGGTCGAGACGCTCGTGCCGCACGGCGGGACGCCCGGGCCGATCGGCGCCTTCGACGTCGAGGTCTCGTCCGCCGGCGCGACGCGCTGGCTGAACGTCGCGCAGCGGGTCGGCCAGGGCGCCGGCCACTCCGACCTGTGGGTCAGCTCGTCGAGCGACGGGCTCTCGTTCGTGACGCGGCGCGTGGCGACCAGCTACGGTGCGGGGACGGCGCAGGTCGGCCAGCTCGACCTGGCCGCCGACGGCGCGCGCGTGGCCGTCGCCTGGAGCGACGACTCCGGCGGCGCGACGGACGTCTGGCTCTCGATCGACCACGCCGGGGGCCTGGGCACCTGGAGCGCGTCGGCGATCCGCGTGGACACGAGCGCCGCGCCGGCGACGCCGGGCGAGGGGCTCTCGCTCGCGCTCGGCGCGGGGCGCACGCTCGTCGCCTGGAACGAGTCCGCGACGCCCGTCGGCGCGCAGCTCGCGTTCGCGCGCGTCTTCGACGCCGTGGGCGCGCCGCTCGGCGCGACGCACCCGATCGCGACCTCGGGCGACGCCGACGACTGCCGGGCGCTCGTGACCGGAGCGGGCAACCCGCTCGTCCTCGTGCTCGACGACCGCGCCGGCCAGAACGAGGTCTGGGCGCGCGTCTCGAAGGACGGCGGGGCGACCTTCGAGAGCGCGCAGCGGCTCTCGCAGCACGGCGCCTCGTCGCTCACCGCCGACGCCGGCGGGCAGAAGGTGGTCGCCGCGGCGTGGGCCGCCGGGCCCGCGCCGCAGGAGGTCGAGATCGCGTTCTCGTGCGACGGCGGCATGACCTGGAGCGTGGGCGCGCTCTCGAGCTCCGGCGGCGACGCGGACGCGCCGGCGGTCGCGTACGACCCGATCCGGCGCCAGGCGCTGGGCGCCTGGCTCTCCGACGCGGCCGGACCGGACCGGCCCTACGCCGCGGGCATCGGCGTGTGCCTGCCGCCGCCGCCCGATTGCTTCGAGGCGGCGAGCCTCGGGCTCGGCGTGCCCGCGCCCGGCGATCTCGACCCCGGCGCGGCGGCGGCGCAGGGCGCGCTCGCCGCGGGCGCGGCGGACGCCGGCCAGGTGCGCCTCTACCGCGGCGTGGACTACACGCCGGTCGAGTCGAAGGTGAACGGCCTGCGGCCTTTGCCCGCGCAGCGCATGACGGTGTTCTATCCCCAGGGGCTCGTGAAGCCGTCGGGCGGCTGGCCGGTGCTGCTCTTCAGCCCGTGCGGCGCGTTCCGCGAGGCCGAGCCCGAGGCGAGCGCGCCCGCGCCGGGGCCTGGCGAGGACGCGCGCGAGGGAATGGTGCCGTGGAGCCCGCCCGCCGCGCTGCCCTTCCCGCTCGGCGACCGCGGCTACGCGTTCACCGAGACCCCGCCCCTGGTGCAGATCTGCGCCGAGGACGAGGAGTCCGGCGAGGCCGCGCCGGTCAGCGGATTCCTCTACCAGGCGCTCCTGCGCGGCTGGGCCGTCGCGTGCGTGGGCACGATCGGCATCGACTCGCGGCTCGACACGCGCGGCAAGCTCGTGCCGTTCGGCGGGCAGCTCCTGACCGACCGCGACCCGAACCTGTTCTACCCGCCGACCGATGGGAACGGCATGCCGACGGACGAGTGGGAGAGCTGCGAGCTCTTCTACGGCGAGAAGGACTTCACCTGGGCGCGCCAGTACCTGGCCGAGCACGCGAGCGAGCTCGAGATCGACGACGACCTGGTCGTCGCGTCGGGCGTCTCGTGCGGCTCGACCTACGCCGCGTTCGTGGCGCTCGGGCCGGATCGCGCGCGGACCAGCGGCTCCTCGCTCCTGCAGCAGAGCACGCAGTGCGCCGGCTTCCTCGGCTTCGAGACGCCGGCCTGGTGGCCGGCCTTCAACGACGAGGTCACCGCGCCGCACTGGGAGGGCGCCAGCGCCGGCAAGCGCGCGGCGACGATGGCCGACGTGCCCGGCGACGTGCTGGCGCGCGCGAGCGTTTCGAGCTGGATCCGCGAGAGCGGCAGCCTGGCCCCGGACACGCCGGCCTTGCTCGTGTTCGACGAGGGCGTGGCGGCCGACGCGATGGCCGACCTCGAGCGCGACGACGGCAACGGCGGCTGCGGCGACTGGCCGGCCGCGAGCGGCGACCCGTGCCTGACCGACGCGCTCTTGCCGTGCGTGGACTGCAACGACTTCGACCCGCTGTGCGCGCTGCTCGGGCTCTCCAGCGGCTGCTTCTGCAACCCGCTCGTCAGCCGCTTCTGCGCGGGCTCGAGCACGGACATCATCGATTTCACGCGCGCGCACGACTCGTGGAACGGGATCGTGCTGCAGCAGGACCTGCTCCTGTACGGGCACCCCGAGAGCCAGCTCCTGCTCGAGACCGGCGTGCCGAGCGCCCACCCGGGCCTGCCGGCGCTCCACACGCAGGTCTTCACCGACACGACGGGCGGCTTCGTGCCCGCGACGATCGAGGACCCGCTGGTCGTCGAGGCGGCGCTGAGCTGGCTGTGCGCGCTGCGCGACGACGTGCTGGGCATCAGCTCGGGCTGCGCCGCCGCCACGTACCGCAACGCCGCGCCGAACCCGGCCAGCCTGTCCGTGACGCCGCCGGTCCTGGGCGGGACCATGGCGTGCGTGGTGGACCTCGACACGACCGGGCACACGATGGCGCAGGTGATCGGGCTGGACGCGCCGGACACGATGCAGCTCGCCACGTACGTGCTCCTGTGCCAGGACCTGGGCAGCGGGATCCTGTTCCAGGAGACCGCCAGCGGCCCGATCGCGATCGTGCAGGTCGCGATCCCGAACGGCACCTACATGGTCGGCTCGACCCTGTGCGTACAGGCGATCCAGTTCGGCGGCGGCGGCGCCGACGCGCTCTCGAACGCGCAGGACGTGGTGGTCGGGCTCTAGGAAGGGGGGCGAGCGTGCGGCTCAGCGCGCGTGCCAGGCCGCGAGCACGGCCTTCTCCTTCTCGCGCGCCAGGCCGGCGCCGCGCCAGGCGTACCCCTCGCCGTGCTCGGCCAGGTGCCAGTCGAGCGCGGCGCGGATCGTCTCGGCCAGCGGGCGCGACTCCATGCCCGCGGCGTAGGCCTTGGCGTTCGCGTAGGTGCGGCCGCCGCCGGGGATCCACAGCGGCATCTCCATCCACGGGCCGACCTGACGCTCCAGCAGGAACGCGTCGGGCACCCAGGTGAAGGAGCAGTCGGCGCCGGTCGTGAGCTTGCAGCCGTGCAGGAGCTCCTCGAAGCTCACCTTGCCGCGGAAGCCGACGGCGTTCATCACGCCGACCGTGCCCTGCTCGGCCAGGCGGAAGCAGAACGCGCCGAGGTCGCGCACGTCGATCACCTGCACGCCGGCCTCGGGATCGCCCGGCGCGAGCACCTCGCCGCCCTCGTGCACGCGCACCGGCCAGTAGGCGAAGCGGTCGGTCGAGTCCTCGGGGCCGACGATCAGGCCCGCGCGGACGCTCGCGACCTGACCGGGGAGCACCGCCTCGGCCGCCTGCTCGCACAGCGCCTTGAGCGGGCCGTAGTAGCGGTAGCCGTACTTGCCGACGTCGCCGATGACGCGGAAGTCGTCGAGCCGCTCGGGCTCGACCTGGCCGACGGGGAAGGCCTCGTCCACGACGCCCTGGCCTTCCTCGTCGCTGTAGACGGAGATCGTCGAGACGAAGACGTAGCGGCCGACGCGGCCCTTCAGCACCTCGCACGCCTCCTGCACGTGCTGGGGGAGGTAGCCCGAGGTGTCGACGACGGCGTCCCACTCGCCGCCCTGCAGCGCGTCGTGGCTCTCGTTGCGGTCGCCCTGGCGCAGCTCGAGCTCGGGGAACATGCCGGGGTTCGACTTGCCGCGGTTGAAGAGCGTGACCTTCCAGCCGGCGTCGAGCGCGCTCTGCACGACCTGCGGCCCGAGGAAGCGCGTGCCGCCCAGCACGAGCAGGCGCTTCTCCGCGCCGCGACGCGGTTGCGCGCGCGCCGGGCGGCTCGCGGGGCGGCGGGCGGCGTGCGCGAGCGAGCTCCAGCCCATGGCGGCGGAGGCAAGAAGGAAGGTGCGGCGGTTCGCGGGAGGCAGGCTCATGGGTCTCTCGGCGGGTCGAGGGGAGCGCGCGGGCGGGCGCGGCGGGGGAGAGAGCGAGGAGGCTCGCCCGTGGCGCCCATTCCGCGCCGTCGGCGCGGGCATTTCCAGCGCACGGATCTCGAACACGGCCCCGCGCGGAGAGCGCCCGGCCGGGGTTGCCAGGGAGCGGCGCGCCGTGCTCTCTTCGTCGGCGATGGCGCTCCTCGCCGCGTCCCTGCGCTCGGACCTGCGCCCCGGCGAGCTGCGCGTCGTGCTGCGCGCGGGCCTCTTCTTCTTCTTCGTCCTCGCGTCCTACTACCTGCTGCGCCCGATCCGCGACGCCTACGGCGCCGAGGACTCGGACAACCTGCACTGGCTCTTCACCGCGACGCTGGTCGGGATGCTGGTCACGCAGCCCCTGTACGGCCGGCTGGTGAGCCGCCGCGGCCGCGCGGCCTTCGTGCCGCTCTGCTACCGCTTCCTGCTCTGGAACGCGGTGGCCTTCGGCGTGGGGCTCGAGCACCTCGAGGGCGAGGCGCTGGTCTGGGCGCGGCGCGCGTTCTTCGTGTGGCTGTCGGTCTACAACCTGCTCACGATCTCGCTCTTCTGGGGCTTCCTGGCCGACCTGATGGGCGACGCGCGTGCGAAGCGGCTGTACGGGCGCATCGCGCTCGGCGGCACGCTGGGGGCGATCTGCGGCTCGTTCCTGGCCTCGCTCGAGCAGGAGCAGATCGACGCCGTCACGGGCCTGTTCGGCCTCGAGCACTGGGGTCGCCGCACGTTGCTCTTGCCGATCGTCTCGGCGCTCCTGCTCGAGGCCGGCGTGCGCGCCGCGCGCGCCGTCGAGCGCGCCCCGCTCGCGCGCGAGCCCGACGAGCCGCGCGCCGACGCGACGACGCCGGTCGGCGGCCGCACGCTCGACGGCTTCCGCGACGTGCTGCGCTCGCGCCACCTGACGCTCCTGTGCCTGTACGTGACGCTGTTCGTCTTCGGCTCGACGATGCTCTACTGGATCGCGAGCGAGGTCACGCGCGCCTCGTTCGCGAACCCGGAGGCGCGCTCGACGTTCTACGCGCGGATGGACCTGTGGGTGAACGGCCTGGCGCTCGCCTTCCAGCTCTTCGCGACGGGCAAGGTCCTGCAGCGCCTGGGGATCGGCGCGGCGCTGGCGGCGGTGCCGCTGTGCGGCGTGCTCGGCTTCGGCGCGGTGGCCCTGTGGCCGACGCTCGGCGTGCTCGGCACCTTCTTCGTGATCCGCCGCGCCACCGAGTTCGGCTTCTCGAAGCCCGCCCGCGAGGCGCTCTTCACCGTCCTCACGCGCGAGGAGAAGTACAAGGCCAAGGCCGTCATCGACACCGTGATCTACCGCGGCGGCGACGCGGCGGCGATGTGGCTCGAGGTCTGGCTGCGCAGCCTTGGGGCGGGCATCGCGCACCTGGCGTGGGCGCTGGTGCCGCTGAGCGCGGTCGCCGGCGGCGTCGCGGCGGCGCTAGGTCGAGGTCACGCGCGCAGGGCGCGGCAGCAGGCGCTG
>CADEGS010000178.1 GCA_902826945.1 uncultured bacterium
GGCGGGGCGCTGGCGCTGGCCGGCGCGGTCACGCTCGCCCGCCCCGGCGCCGACGAGGAGGCCTGCGGCGCGCGCGGCGTGCGTCGCGGCTGGACGGCGCGCGGCTTCCACGAGCTCGACGAGTGGCGCTTGGCCGGCGAGCACCTGCGCTTCCGCGTCGGGCCGCGCTGGCTGGCGGTGCGGCTGCCGTCCGAGCACCACGCGCCGACGCGCGCGCGCCTGCGCGAGGTCGCGCCGGAGCGCGAGAGCCGGCTCGCCTGAGAGCCCGAGAAAGAATCCTGCGCGGCCTCAGGCGCACAGCAGGCGGTCGATCGCGTCCGCGACCTCCGCCCCGCCGCGCGCCACGCAGTAGCCGGCGCGCCCCGAGGGGCCTTCGGCGCGCGGCGCGAGCACGACCGCGAGCATGCCGGACAGCGCGCGCAGCCGCTCCAGCTTCGCCGCGCCGCCCTGCGCCAGGTCGGCGCGCAGGAGGAAGCGCAGCACGCTCGGGCGGAAGGCCGGCGCGCGCTCGGGCAGCGCGCCGCGGCGCGCCACCTCGACCAGCGCGTCGGCGAGCGAGAGGTCGCAGGCCGCCGGCAGGAGCGCCTCGACCAGGTGGTCGCCCGCCAGGTCGAAGTGCAGCTCGAGCACGCGCGCGCGCGGCCCGCGCGCGAGCGGGTCCACGCGGAAGGTCGCCCACAGGAGCCCGCAGCCCGGGCCGAGGCGCTCGACCAGGCGCGCGGCGTGCGCGACGAGCTCGGCCGCGAGCGACGTCCCGGCCAGCGTCGAGGGCAATCGGAAGCCGCGCCCGCGCGCCGCGCCGTCGGGGCCGAAGGCGGTGTCCTCGTCGAGCAGCGCGAAGGGCCGCAGGCGCGCCCCGGAGAAGAGCGCCGCCAGCACGACGTCGCGGCCGGGCAGGAACTCCTCGACCTCGACTCGGCCGTCGGGCGAGGCCTGCGCGGCCGCGGCCAGCGCCGCGTCGAGCTCCGCCTCGTCGCGCACGACGCGGATGCCGGCCTTGCCGACGCGCGTGCGCGCGGGCTTGCACACGAGCGGCAGCGCGAGCCCGGACCGCTCCAGCTCCGCGCGCCCGCGCACCGCCGCGTGGCGCGGCACGGGCACGCCGGCGCGCTCGCACAGCGCGAGCTGGCCAGGCTTGCTGGTCGCCTCCTGCGCCAGCCCGGGCTCGAGGCCCGGCAGGCCGAGCGCCGCCGCGACGCGCGCGCAGGTCGCGACCGGCGCGCCCGAGGACTGCGTCACGACCGCGCGGAAGCGCCAGCCCGCGAGCCCGCGCAGCCCGGCCAGCACCGCGTCGGCGTCGTGCGAGCTCGCGACGACGCGCGCGTCGGCGAGCGGCATCAGCGCCGCGCCGGGATCGCGGTCCACCGCGACGAAGGCCAGCCCCGCGCGCCGCGCCGCCTGGTAGAGAGGCCGCTGCGACGCGCCCGCGGCGATGCTGACCAGGGCGTCCTGCACCGCTAGCCCTCCCGCTCGAGCAGCGGCAGGAGCTCGTGCTCCAGCCGGTCGGCGAGCCCGATCGCGTCGCCGCGCGCCTGCGCGCGCACGAGCGCCTCGAAGAGCGGCCCCGCCCCGCTCGGCAGCCACGCCGGCTCGGCCAGCAGCGCGTCGATCGCGCGCGCGAGCGCGGCGCCCGCCTGCCCGGCCATGCCCAGCCGCGCCGAGGCCGCCGCGGCGCGCAGCGCGCCCGTCGGTCGCTCAGCCACCGGCCACCTCCGGCGCGCTCGCGCGCCCCGCGCCCGCGGTGAGCGCCTCGTCCCGGTCCGCGCAGCCGGCGATGCGCGCCCCGAGGCGGCTGGCGTTGACGAAGCGCACCGCCGGATGCGCCGCGACGTAGCGCTCGAGGTCGCGCAGGTAGCCGATCAGGTTCGCGCGCGTGGGCACGCGCCGGCCCTCGCCGCTCTCGACGGTCGGGCCGTTCCCGGCGTCTTGCGCCTCCCAGGCCGCGCCGGCCGCGTGCGTGCGGCCGCCGACGTGCGCGAAGTCGGCGCCGACGAGCTCGACCTCGCGCGCGCCCATGCGCAGCGCCAGGTCCACGGCGGCGTGCAGCACGCTGCCCGAGCTCCACAGGCGCGCGCGCGGGAGCTCGCGCGCGAGCGCGTCGAACCAGGCGCCGGCGGGGAGCGCGCAGGCGCGCGGCCCGGGCCAGCCCTCGAGCACCTCGCGCACGCACAGGGGCGTGTGCACGAGCACGCTCCCGCGCAGCGCGTCGCGCGCGCCGCCCGGGAGCTCGAACACGCGCCGCATGCCCTCGGCGTGCGCGTCGAGGCTGACGACCCAGCCCGGCACGACGCCGCCCGCGACGAGCGGGCGCAGCGCGGCGTCCACGGCCACGAGCGGCCGGCGGTCGGCGCGCAGCCGCTCGAGCGCGAGCGCGAGCGTCGGCCCGGCCGCGGCCACGCACACGCGCGCGCCGGGCAGCGTGCCGAAGAGCGCGCCGACGTCGCCCGCGGCCTCGACCAGGGCGCGGTTCGCGCGCCAGCGCTCGTCCCAGGCTTCCTCCTGCGCGCGCAGGTGGCGGCGGATGTGCGGCGTGTCGAGCTCCAGGCGCACGAGGTCCGCCAGCCGCGCGCAGGCCGGCGCGGCCAGGCGCAGCGCGGCCGGCAGCGCGGCGAAGGGCAGCTCGAGCTCGCGCGGCTCGTCGCCGCGCACGAGCGCGACGCGCGGGTCGGCCAGCCAGCCATGGCCGCAGCGCTCGAGGCTGGCGCGCGCCGCGGCCGGCGCCAGCACGACCACGCGCAGGCGCTCGAGCGCCGGCCGCGCGAGCAGCTCGCGCGCGAGCGTGCCCTGGCCGAGGCCGTAGAGCGTCGCGGCGCGCGCGTCCTCGGGCACGAGGCGCGCCTGCAGCCGCGCCTCGGCGCGCGCGTCGAAGGCGCTCTCGAGGCGCACGCCGTCCACCTCGAGCGCCCATGGCCCGACGCGCGCGACCGCGCCGACCGGCGGCTGCGCCGCGAGCCAGCGCGCGAGCGCGCCCCAGCGCCGCGCGACGAGCGCGAGGCCCTCCTCGGGCGCGTGCGGCGCTCCTCCCCCGCCGCTCACGCCGCGGCGCCCTCCGCGCAGAGCCCCGCGCGCACCGAGCGCAGCGGCCGCAGGCCGTCGCAGGGATCGGTGCGCCACAGCCGCTCGTGCGCCTCGGACGGGCGCGGCTCCTTGCGTCCGTCGCCGTCGGCCGGGTGCACGTCCTCGAGCGGGCGCGGGTGCGCCAGCCGCTCGCAGAGCGCGCGCACGCCGCCCGGCAGCCAGCAGTGGCCGGCGGCGAACTCCTCGCCGCGACCGTCGAGGTCGAAGTGGAACTCGACCAGGCTGGCGCCGAAGCGGCGCACGGCGCGCTCGACGACGTCGATGTCCACGGTGTGGTCGGACCAGCCGACCGGCCCGCCGCAGGCGCGCCGCAGCGTGTCGATCGCGGCCAGGTTCGCCTCGGCCGGCGGCGTGGGGTAGAGCGAGACGCAGTGCAGGAGCGTCAGCGCGCCGCAACCGCCGGCGCGCAGGACGTCGACCGCGGCGCGCACTTCCTCGAGGTCGGCCATGCCCGTCGCGAGCACGACCGGCTTCCCCGTGCGCGCCACCTCGCGCAGGAGGTCGTGCCACAGCACCTGGTACGAGGCGACCTTGAAGAAGTCCACCCACGGCTCGAGCACGCCGACCGCGTCCAGGTAGAAGGGCGTGCTCGCGAACTCGATGCCGGCGGCGCGCGCGCGCTCGGCCAGCTCGCGGTTGAAGGCCTCGGGCAGCTCCCAGGCGCGCCGCGCGCGCAGCGCGGCGTGCGCTGCCAGCGCCTCGGGCGCGAACAGCTCGTCGATGCGGAACTGCTGGAACTTCACCGCGTGCGCGCCCGAGCGCGCGGCCTCGTCCACGAACGCGAGGCAGCGCTCGAGGTCGCGGTGGTGGTTGCTCGAGACCTCGGCCACCAGGCGCGCGCTCATCGCTCTCCCTCCCCGAAGCGGCCGGCCGAGAGCTCCAGCGCGAAGTCGCGCAGCGGGGCGCCCGGCACGAGCGTCTCGTCGATCTCCCCCAGCGAGAAGGCCACGCGGCAGAAGCGCCGCCCGGCGATCGTGCGGTGCGCGAGCAGCGGCAGCGCCGGCGCGCGCTCCGGCGCGAAGGCGAGGCGCAGCTCGAGCTCGCCGTCGTCCAGCGCCAGCCGGCCGTCGGTCGCGCCGAACGCGGTGCGCGCCGAGACCAGCGCCGAGACCGCCGCGCCGTGGTCGAAGTCGCCCACGAGCGGCATGCGCTCGGGCGCGCCGCCGCTCGCGGCGCGCACGAAGAGCCGCGGGTGGCGCCGCCAGCCCTGCGGCCAGAGCGTGACGAAGGCCGTGCGCAGCGTCGCGCGCGGACGGCGGCCCCAGGCGGAGAGCCCGAGCTCGAGCGCGACCTTCTCGGCGGACACGCGCACGCGCTTCGCGAGCGGCCCGAGCGCCGTCGGCACGAGGGCCTCGATCTCCACGCATTGCGCGCCGCGCGTCACGCGCGGCTCGCAGCGCTCGAGGTCGGTCACGCGCCGCGCGGCGGGCACCTCGAGCACGGTGTGCCCGCTGTAGAAGTCCGCGGCCCAGTCGATGTCGTCGAAGAAGCCCTGGCGCAGCGTGCCGAGCAGGGGCTCCGGCGCGAGCGCGGGGAACGCCAGCGACTCGATCGCGAGCCCGCGCCGGCGGTCGAGCACGAGCGCCACCCCGCGCGTGGCGACGCGCAGGAAGCGACCGTCGTCCTCGACCAGGGCGGGCAGGGCTTCGCCCGCGGCGCCCGGCGCGGCGGCGCGCGGCGCGGCCTCCCAGCCGGCCAGCGGGTCGGGCCCGAGCGCGCTCCAGCGCCGCTCGGTGATGTGCGTGCGCAGGTCGGAGGACCAGGCGCGGCACAGCGCGCGCCACTCCTCCGGCGTCCCGCCGCCGGCCTCCAGCGCGCGCGCCCGCGCGTGGCAGCGCGCGTTCAGCCCCAGGTCGTCGCGGCCGCTCAGGCCCCAGCGCGTCACGTTGTACTTCGGCTGCTTCTTCACCGGCACCGGGTCGGCGGCGCACGAGAGGCGCAGCGTGCGGCGCGGCGCGAAGGCCTCCAGCGCGAGCGTCTCGCCGGGTGCCGCGAACGACACGCCCTCGTCGCGCAGCTCGCGCAGGAGCTCCTCGAGCAGGCGCCACTCGTCGGCCACGAGCGGCGGCTCGGCCGCGTAGCGCCCCGGGCGGAAGCCCAGCACCTCGGCGTCGCCCGCGTACAGGAAGACGTGCCGCGGCGCCTCGCCGCGCTGCGCGTGCACCCAGGCCTTGTACTCCGCGCGCGGCAGCTCGCCCGACAGGCAGCGCTGGAGCTTCTGGAAGAGCACGCTGTCCACCCACGCCACGCGCATGCGCCGTCCGAGCGCCGAGCGCGTCCAGGCGCTCTCGTAGCGCCAGCCGTCGCGCCAGCGCGGGTGCGCGCGGCGCGCGTTGTTCCACTCGACGACCAGCGTCTCGTAGCCGGCGTCGAGGTAGGCGTCCACCAGGCCCTGCGAGAAGGCCAGCTCGCCCACCAGCGCCGTGCGCGGGCGCGCGCCGAGCAGCTCCTCGTAGCCCTGCCGGCCGAGCGCCTGGTTCCAGCGGTTCACCGACGCCGGCACGAGCGGGCCGGCGAGCTGCGTGTCGCCCGAGCCGACCAGCTCGACCCTCCCGCTCGCGACCAGCGCGCGCAGGCGCGCCAGCCACGCGGGCGCCACCTCGGCCGCGAGCTCGAGCGTGGCGAGCGGCGCCTCGACCGCGAGCGACAGCCACGGCAGCCGCTCGCACAGCCCGAGCAGCGGCTCGTAGCAGGCCGCGACCACGCGCGCGCGGTCCTCGGCCTCGATCGCCGAGTAGCACAGGTTGAGGTGGAAGAGCAGCGAGGCGCGCAGGGCCGGCGGACGCTCGAGGCGCGCCGGCTCGCGCGCCGGCGCGGGGCTCGCGCGGCGGGGCGGCATGACCGCTTCTTCGGCATTCGACGCGCGCGCCCCAAGGCGCGCGGCGCCGCGCGCGGCCCGCGCCTGGGCCACCGAATGCAACGTCCTCCAGGGAAATCCGGACCGGACCGAAAGACCTGCTCCCGCCCCCCGGACGAGGAACTCTCCATGCGAAAGGCGCTCCTGTGCATCGGAGCCGGCCGCCTGCAGCGCAAGACCCTGCGCTGGGCGCGCGAAGCCGGCCTGTTCGTGGTCGCCACCGACCGCTCCCCCGCGGCGGACGCGCGCGCGCTCGCGCACCGCTTCGAGGCGATCGACGGCGCCGACGCGCCGGCGCTCGTCGCGCTCGCCCACGAGCTCGACCGCCTGCACGGCCTGGCCGGTGCGTGGGGCTCGAGCGACTTCGCGCTGGAGGCCGTGGCGCAGATCGGCGCGGCCACCGGCGTGCCCGCCTGCCGGCCGGACGCGGTGCGGGTGGCGCTCGACAAGGACGCGGCCACGCGCCGCTGGCGCGAGCGCGGCGTCGCGACCACGCGCGGCCGGCTGGTGCGCAACCCGACCGAGCTGGAGCTCGCCTGCGGCGAGCTCGGCTTCCCCGTCGTGATCAAGCCCACCGGCGCGAGCGGCAGCATCGGCGTGCGCGCCGTGAGCGGGCGCAAGCAGGCGCTGGCCGCCTTCGAGAGTGCGCTCGCCGCGAGCGACGCGTCGGGCGGCGGCGTGCTGGTCGAGGCGCGCCTCGAGGGGCGCCACCTCGACGTGAACGCCTTCTTCCGCGACGGTGTCTTCCGCCGCGCCGGCATCCTCGAGCGCTCCTTCAGCGACGCGCCGCGCTGCGTCCCCCTGTGGGGCGCGCAGCCCGCGCGCGCGAGCGAGGAGGAGGAGCGCGCGGTGTGGGAGCTGGTCGAGGCCGGCGCGCGCGCGCTCGGGATCGACCGGGGGCCGCTCAAGGCGGACGTCGTGCTGGGCCCGGACGGCCCGGCGCTGCTCGAGATGGCGCCGCGCTTCCACGGCGAGGTCAGCACCGCGCACGTCTCGCGCCTGGCGCACGGCAAGAGCCCGATCCAGGCCTGGTTCGCGCACCTGGCGGACGCCGGCGGGCCGTTCGACGAGATGCCGCAGGAGGCCGAGCGCGTCGCCGGCTGGATGGCGCTCTTCCCCCGGACGCCCGGCGTGCTGCGCGGCGTGCGCGGCGTCGAGCGCGCGCGCCGCGTGCCGGGGGTGTCCGAGGTGCTGCTCCTGCGCCCCGAAGGCTGGACGGTCGAGACGCTGGACGACAACCGTGCGCTGTGCGGCTTCGTGTGGGCCGCCGGGCGCACGCACGACGAGGTGGAGCGCAGCCTGCGCGAGGCGGCGGCGCGCGTGGAGCTCACGATGGAGGCGGCATGTCCCTCGGCGGCCTGAAGGAGGCGCGCGCGTCGCTCGCGCCCGAGTCGATCCGCTCCCCCGCCGAGCTGCGCGGGCGGAGCACGGAGGAGCTGACGGCCTTCGCCGCCGACGTGCGGCGCTTCCTGCTCGAGAGCGTGTCGCAGACCGGCGGCCACATCGGCGCCAACCTCGGCACGGTCGAGCTCTCGATCGCGCTGCACGCCGAGTTCGACTCGCCGCACGAGCCGATCGTGTGGGACACCGGCCACCAGGGCTACACCCACAAGATCGTGACCGGCCGCGCGCACCTGTTCCCCACGCTCAACCGCTACGGCGGCATGAACCGCTTCGTCTCGCGCTCGGAGAGCGCGCACGACGCGATCGAGGCCTCGCACGCGGGCACCGCGGTCTCGGTGGCGCTGGGCCTGGCCCTGGCGCGCCGCCTCGACGGCGACGAGGGCGCCGTGGTGGCGGTCGTCGGCGACGGCGCGCTGGCCGAGGGCATGACGCTCGAGGCGCTCAACCACGCCGCCGTCGAGCGCACGCGCCTGGTGTGCGTGCTGAACGACAACGGCTACGCGATCAGCCCCGGCTTCGGCGGGCTGCACGAGGCGCTGCGCAGCGCGGCCCGCTCGCGGGCGCTGTTCGAGGCGCTCGGCCTCGCCTACATCGGCCCGGTGGACGGCCACGACCTGGCCGCGCTGGGGGCGGCGCTGCGCGCGGCCCGCGCGGCGCCGCGCACGCCGCTCGTGCACGTGCGCACGCAGAAGGGTCACGGCTGGGCGCCCGCCGACGGGCACCCCTTCCGCCAGCACTTCTCGTTCCCGTTCGAGCCCGCCACGGGCGCTCCGCGCGTCCCGCCCCCGGGACCCGGCTACCAGGACGTCGCCGCCGCCGCGCTGGCCGAGGTCATGGCCGAGGACGAGCGCGTGGTCTGCATCACGCCCTCGACGCTCTACGCGACCGGCCTGGCGCCCGTCTTCGCGGCCTTCCCCGAGCGCTCCTTCGACCCCGGCATGGAGGAGCAGCACGCGCTGACGATGACCGTCGGCATGGCGCTTGCTGGCAAGAAGCCGGTGATCGCCTACCAGTCGACCTTCCTGCAGCGCGCCTTCGACCAGCTCTACCACGACGTCTGCTTCGCGAACCTGCCGACCCTGATCCTGGCGGTGCGCAGCGGCTTCGCCGGCTACGACAACCCGACGCACCACGGCATCTACGACTTCGCGATCACGCGCGGGCTGCCGAACCTGAAGGTGCTCTACCCGAAGGACCGCTGGGAGACCGCGCGCATGGTCAAGGACGAGCTGCGCGCGCTCGCCGGCCCGGTGCTCGTCTGCATGCCCTACGGGCCCGCCGACGACCTCGACCCGGGCGTGCTCGAGGAGAGCGCCGAGTCGTTCGCGCGGCCGCAGCTCGTGCGCGCCGGCCGCGATCTGATGCTCTTCACGGTCGGGCACCGCTTCGCCGCGGCGCGCGCGGCCGTCGAGCTCCTGGCGCAGCGCGGCGTCGACGCGGGGCTGGTCAACCTGCGGCGGCTGAAGCCGCTCGTGGCGCGCGACCTGGTGCCGCTCCTGCAGGCCGCGCCGCGCGCGGTCTCGCTCGAGGAAGCCGTGCTCGACGGCGGCGTGGGCGGCGCGCTCGGCGACCTGGTCCACGACCGCCGCGTGGCGACCGAGCTCCTGCGCCTGGGCCTGCCGTGCCGCTTCGTCGAGCCGGGCTCGAGCGCCGAGCTGGCGCGCGCCTACGACCTCGACGCGGAGGGCGTCCTGGCCTCGATCCTCGAGCGCTGGCCCGAGCTCGCGAGGGAACGCCGGTGAGCGGCCGGCTGGCGGGCAAGGTCGCCCTGGTCACGGGCTCCTCGCGCGGCATCGGCGCCGCGATCGCGCGCGCCTTCGCCGCCGAGGGCGCCGCGGTCGCGGTCACCTGGAACACGCGCGAGGAGCCGGCGCTCGAGCTCGCGAGCGAGCTCGGCGCGCTGTGCCTGCAGCTCGACGTCACGCGCCGCGCCAGCGTGCGCGCCGCGCGGCGCGCGGTCGAGGCGCGCTTCGGCCGCCTCGACGTGCTCGTGAACAACGCCGGCACGCTGCGCCAGGAGTCCTTCCTCGAGATCACCGAGGAGTCCTGGGACCGCACGCTCGACACGAACCTGAAGGGCGTCTTCCTGTGCACGCAGGA
>CADEGS010000179.1 GCA_902826945.1 uncultured bacterium
AGATCCAGGAGGGCGGCACCGACCGCTCCTACGGCATCCACGTCGCGCGCCTGGCCGGGGTGCCGCGCGCCGTGCTCGAGCGCGCGCGCGCGATCCTCTCCGACCTCGAGCGCGACGAGGAGGACCTGGCCGAGCGCATCCTCGCCGCCGGCCCCGCCCCGCGCCGCCGCGACGAGGGCGTCCAGCTCGGCCTCTTCGCCCCCCGCCCGAGCCCCGTCGAGGAGGCGCTGCGCGCGCTCGACCTCGACCGCCTGAGCCCGATCGAGGCGCTGCTCGCCCTGCGCGAGCTGCAGGGAAAGCTGTAGGCTCGGCCGCACCCCATACGGAGGTCCGACCATGCTCCCGCTCCTCGCCTGCTTCTCCTTCCTCGCCGCGGACGACCCCGAGGTCGTGGTCCGCGCCCGCCTCGACGGTGCGCTCGAGGTCGGCAAGCCCGCCGCGCTCGTCGTCGAGGTCGTGCTGGCCGACGGCACGCGCGCCGACCGCGCCGGGCTGCCGGCGCCGCTCCTGCAGATCGCCGTGCCCGAGGGCGTGACGCTCGCGGGCGAGCACCTCGTGACGCTCGCCCAGCAGGCGCAGAACGAGCTGCTCGAGGCGCCCTACGAGCGGCTGCTCGAGAAGGGCAGTGCGCGCGTCGCGTTCACGCTCGAGCGCGAGCCGGCGGCGGACGCGACGATCGGCCTCGTCGTCACCGGCTACCTGTCGGGCGCGTCGGGCGAGCGCTTCCTGCGCGAGCGCGTCGAGCTGCCGCTCGTGGCCGGCGCGGAGGCGCGGCCGGGCGACGACCAGGACTCGCGCTGGGGCCCGCCGGGCGGCGCGGGCGACGGGCGCCTCGCGATCGGCGAGCGCGCGCCGCCCTTCGAGCTGCCGCGGCCCGACGGCTCGACGGTCGCGCTCGAGTCGCTCCTCGGGCAGGGGTTCGTCCTGGTGACGACCTTCCGCGCCCACTGGTGACCGTACTGCGCGAAGCAGCTCGGGGAGCTGCAGAAGGTCCAGGAGGCCCTGGCGGCGCTCGGCACCGTGGCGCTGGCCGTGGCGCAGGAGGAGGAGCGGCTCGACGAGGCGGACTGGCGCTCGTTCCAGGCCGGCGTCGCGCGGCCCGACCCGCTGCCCGCGTTCGACGTGCTGGTGGACGTCGAGCGCCGGGCGACGAAGGCCTGGGGCCGCACGAGCGCCTACCTGCTCGACCCGGGCGGCGTCGTGCGCCAGGTCTTCCCGATGACGCTGCGCGCGCGGCCGTCGTGGCGGGCGATCCTGGCGGAGATCGAGCGCCAGGCGCAGCGCGATTAGGAGCGCCGGGGGAGCGCTCGCGAGCCGCTCCCCGGCGCCCGATCGCTCAGCGGGCGCGCAGCACGACCGGCGTCGTGCTGCCGGGCGCGACGTCGAGCTCGCAGGCCGCGAAGACGCGCTCGCCGCGGTAGAGCTGCAGCGGCAGCCGGCCGGCGGGGACGACCGTGCGCTCCGCGCCGTCCTCGCGCAGCGTGAAGTCCTCGACGCGCAGGCCGTCGTGGAAGATCGCGCAGCGGGCGGTCTCGCCCGTGCCCAGGCCCTCGCAGGAGACGACCAGCGTGGCGCCGGGCTCGAGCACGAGCTCGAGGTCCTGCGGCGCCTGGCCGCCCGCGAGCGAGAGCTCCGGCAGGACCGCCACGCCGCCGTCCAGGCTCGAGGCCTTCAGCGTGAAGGTGCCCTCGGGCAGCGGGCCGAGCGCGAAGCGGCCGTCCGCGTCGCTCGTCTGGCTGTAGGAGGACGAGGGGTAGACGGCCACCACGCGCACGGCGCCGCAGGGCTTCCCGCCGGCGTCGCGCACGTGGCCCGACACGACGCGGGCGGACGAGGAGCGGCCATCGCGGCGGAAGGACGCCACGTGCCAGCCGGACTCGTCGTCGTGGTCGCGGCCCACGCCGATGGCGAGGACGCAGCCGGGGAGCAGGCCGAGGAGCAGGAGGGCGGGGAGCGAACGCAGCATGCGGGACTCCGGAGAGCGGACCCTGGATGGGGTGTTCGCCCCATTACGCAGCAGGTGGCGCTCCGTTACGAGATCCTCGGCCCGGGGAGGCGCCGCGCGGGCGGGCTCAGGCGCGCCGCTCGGCCGCCAGGCGCACGAGCGAGCGCCGCCCGGCGCGCGCCGGGGGGAAGCGCGCGAGCAGCTCGGCGTAGCGCTCGGCGACGCGGCTCCAGTGGCACTCCTCGTCGACGAAGCGGCGCACGTCGGCCTCCATGCGCCGCAGCCGCTCGGGACGCTCGGCGAGCGCGACCAGGAGCTCGGCCAGGCGCTCGACCTCGCCCTCGCCCAGCGGCACCTTGAGCGCGCAGCGCTCGTCGAGCTCGCGCTGCTCGGCGGCGTCGCTCGCGATCACCGGGCGGCCGACCGAGAAGGCCTGGAAGATGCCGCCCGACGTGCCGCCCGAGCTCGGCCCGCGCAGGTTCAGCGCCACGTCGCCCGCGCGCAGCCACGACCAGCCCGCCTCCTCGTCCACGTAGCCGGTGAAGCGCACGGCGTCCTCGATGCCGAGCGCGCGCGCCATCGCGCGCGGGTCGAACTCGCTGGCGCTGATCTTGCCGGCCAGGACGAGGTAGATGTCGCCGCGCGTGCGGCGCGCGCGCGCCAGCGCCGCCAGCGCCTTGTCGATGCGCTTGTGCGGCTGCACGCCGCCGAAGCTCGCCACGACGAAGCCGCGCGCCCAGGCCTCGGGCAGGCCCAGCTCGCGGCGCAGGACGGCGCGGTCGCGCTCGTCCCAGCGGCGCTCGGCGCCGTGGTGCACGACGCCGATCGGCGTGCGCGCGTTGCGCTCGGCCTCGATGCGCTCGCGCACGAACCGGCTGTGCACGACGAAGGCGTCGGCGTGGCGCACGACGGAGCGGTTCAAGGGCAACGCGAAGCGGTCGCGCACGAGGTGCACCTGCGCCGGCGGCCGCGCGCAGGGCAGCCACAGGTCGAGCTCGTGCGCGCCGCTCGCGTCGCGCCACGCCACGCGCCGCACGAACGCGCCCAGCCGGCGCGCGTCGCCGTGCGCGCGCTGCGCCGGCGTGACGCTGACGCCGCGCGTGCGCAGGACGAGCAGCGGCTCGTCGGCGCGGCGCGGCGCGAAGACGAGCGCTTCGCCGCTCGCCGGCCCGGCCAAGCGCGCGCCCTCCTCGAGCACCTCCACCGTGCGCGGCGGGTCCACGTGCAGCTCGATCGTCACCTCGCGCACGCCGCGCGCGGGCAGGCGCAGCGCGGCCTCGTCGGCGCACCAGCGCCCGTCCGCCTCGGGCTCGTGCCAGCCGGCGAGCAGCGGCCCCGGCAGGTCGAGCTCGGCCGGCAGCGTCCAGGGCGTGCGGCGCGCGCGCCGGCGCTCGATCCAGTTGCGCGCGTAGACCGCGAGCTGCGCCGGCCCGCCCTCGCGCAGCGCCAGCGCGTGCCCCTTCGCGCCGCCGCGCTGCAGGCCGGGGTAGGCCTGGAGCGCGACGTCGAAGAGCACCCAGTCGTGCTGCGCGACCGTGCCGCCGAGCGCGCGCACCATGCGCAGCATGAACGCGTGCGCGAGCTCGTTGCCGAGCTGGTAGAGCACCTGGTCGAAGTCGCGCGGCGCCAGGTCGTGCACCGAGCGCACGCGCTCGCCGCCCCACAGCGGGTCGCCCAGCCCCTGGTCCACGAAGAGCTCCACCGTGCAGTGCCGCCGCAGGTAGGGCAGCAGGTGGCGCGTGTAGTCGCCGATCCCCGAGCGCAGCGAGGGCGGCGTCGTGACGAGGGCGACCTTCACGGAGCGCTACGCGGTCAGGACCTCGACGCCCTCGGGCCCGAGATAGAGCGAGTGCTCGGTCTGCGCCACCATCACGCCCTCCTCCTCGACCAGCGGCGGGTAGCGCACGAGCGAGCCCTGGCGCGCGAGCTTGACGAGCGTGTCGTCCAGCACGGCCGGCTCGAAGGCGGAGAAGTAGCGGCGCGCGATCGGCAGCCCGCGCCAGGCGTCGATGGCCCGCAGCACCTCGCGGTCGAGCCCCTTCGCCTTGCGCGGCGGACGCACCATCATGAAGACCTCGGCGCGGCCCTCCTCGCGGATGTAGCCGCGGCCGGTGCAGGCGAAGGGCTCGATCGCGAAGACCATGCCCTGGCGCAGCACGCCGCCGCCGCGCTCGCCGTAGTTCGGGATCTGCGGCGGCGTGTGCACCTTCCAGCGGCCCAGGCCGTGGCCGGTGAGGTTGCGCACGGGCTGGAAGCCGGCCGAGACGATCGTGCGCTCGATCGCGGCCCCGACCTCGCCCACCGGCACGCCGTCGCCGACGGTGGCGATGGCGGCCGCCAGCGCGTCGGCCGAGGCGCGCACGAGCGGCGTCCAGCGGCCGTCGGCCGAGAGGTCCACCGAGGCCGCGCTGTCGGCCACGTAGCCCTCGACGTGCACGCCGATGTCCACCTTGACGCAGTCGCCCTCCTCGTAGCCGAGGGGGTCGCCCGGCGGGCTGCAGTAGTGCGCGGCGACGCGGTTGCGGCTCGACTGCGCGGGGAAGCCGGGCTCGCCGCCGCGCTCGCGGATCATCGCCTCGATCGTCTCGAGGACGTCGCGCACGAGCACGCCCGGACGGATGTTCGCCACGGCCCACTCGCGGCACTCGGCCACGATGCGGCCGGCGCGGCGAAAGCATTCGAGGGCGTGGGAATCCATGGGCGAGGATCCTACCGTACGCCCGTGGAGCGTCGGCCCCTGCTCGCCGATCGGGCCGCGGGGCTCGGGCTCCTCCTCGCGCTCGCGCTCGTCCCGGGCTGCCGCACGACGGAGGAGAAGCGCCCCGCCGCGAGCGACCCGCCGATCGTGTGGCGGGCCGACCCGCGCCGCGCGTGGGACGTCGCGAGCGGCGCGAGCGTCCTGGGGAGCGTCGTGTACTTCGCGGCCGACGCGGCGCCGGACCGCTCCGTCTACGTGGTGCGCAACGCCTGGGGACAGGACATGGGCTGGGTGGACCACCTGGGGCGCGCGTACCGGCTCCTGCCGCACCACAAGGAGCCGGCCTGGGTCGGGACCGGGACGGTGCTGCAGGGCGTCGCGCGCATCCTGCGCGCGGAGGAGCCGTGCCGGCTGGTCGAGCGGCCGCTCGAGGGTGAGCAGGCCGGGGACGTCCCGGCGGCGCCGCCGCCGTCCTGAGCCGCACGGCTGAAAAGCGACTTTCCAGCGCGAGCTCCGACCTCCGCCGCGACCGCGCCGCGGGCCTCCGGGGCCCCCCGGAATCCCTCAATCCCCGGCGGCGGATCGATCGAAAGAGGGGCCACCGGCGACCCGACCTCCACGGGCGCCACGCGACCCCTGCGAGCCGTCCCCATGATCAAGCTAGAGGTGGGTGAAGCCATCGGAGCCTACCGCGTCCAGAAGTTCCTCGGGCGCGGCGGGTTCGCGTATGTCTACCAGGCCGAGGACTCCCAGGGTCGCAAGGTCGCGCTGAAGGTCGGCGACGTCGCGGGCGGCGGCCGCTACGTCACGCGCTTCGTCGAGATCACCGACGAGCGCTCGCAGGAATGGATCAGCCCCGACGAGACCCCGGGCGAGGCGGTCTTCTTCCGTCCCGACGGCGTGCGCATCGACTTCCTCGACGTGCGCGAGATCGACTCGCTGCTGCGCCAGGAGGCGGCGCTGCTCGAGGGCTCGAGCCACCAGAACCTGGTGCGCGTGCAGGAGCTGTTCGAGGTCGAGGGCCGTCCGGTGCTCGTGCTCGACTACGTGCGCGGCAAGACGCTGCGCGAGAAGATCCGCGCGCTCGAGGGCATCCGCCTGAACTGGTTCCTGGCGATCGTGCGCGCGCTCCAGAAGCTCGCCGCCACGACCAGCCTGCAGTACCACGGCGACCTCAAGCCCGAGAACATCCTGGTCAAGCCGTCGGGCAGCGCGGTGCTGATCGACCCGGCCCTGCGCGCCAAGAACCTGATCACCACGACGCCCCACTACAACCCGCTGCTCCTGCGCGAGCCCAAGGCGGACGTGATGGGCATCGGCGTGATGCTGTACGAGATCCTGACCGGCACGCTGCCCTTCGACGAGGTGCCCTGGCAGTACTCGGGCCGCGAGCGCGGCGGGGAGATCGAGCGCCTGTCGCTCTCCTACTTCCTGTCCTACCCGCCGCCCCGCTCGCTCAACCCCAACACGCCCGAGGCGCTGGAGCGGATCACCTACCGCTGCCTGTGCGTCAAGGAGTACGGGCTGGCCGAGCTGGAAGCCGACCTGGTCGACTTCCTGCGCAAGGACTGAGCGGCGCTCAGCCCGCGCGCCGGCCCGCGGCCAGGCGCGTCTCGGCCAGGAAGGCCGCCGCCTCGCGCGTGGAGACGCCCTTCTCGCGCGCGATCGTGAAGACGCGCTTGAGGTTGTCGTAGATGCGGTCGATCTTGCGCAGCGAGTCGGCCTCGACGTAGCCGCCGGGCACGAGCTCCATCGCCACGTTGATGATGCCGCCGGCGTTCAGCACGTAGTCCGGAGCGTAGAGGATGCCGCGCGCGCGCAGCGCGTCGGCGTGGCGCGGCTCGAGCAGGACGTTGTTCGCGCAGCCGGCCACCGCGCGGCAGCGCAGCAGCGGGATCGTCGTGTCGTTGATGCCGGCGCCGCGCGCGCAGGGCGCGTAGACGTCGCACTCGACCTGCTCGTGCCCCTTGTCGGGCACCGCCTCGAAGCCGTGCTCGCGCTCGAGCTCGGCCACGCGCTCGGGGTTGATGTCGCAGATCAAGACGTGCGCGCCGCGCTCCTTCAAGAGCACCGCCAGGCGCCCGCCGACCGCGCCGACGCCCTGGATCAGGATCCGCCGGCCGGCGAAGGACTCGCTGCCGAAGAGCTCCTCCAGCACCGCGCGCAGCCCCTGCACGCAGCCGTAGGCCGTGTAGGGGCTGGGGTTGCCCGAGCTGCCCGACTCGCGCGACAGGCCGACGACCCACTTGGTCTCGCGCCGCACGATCTCCAGCTCGGGAATGCCGATGTTCATGTCCTCGGCGGTGATGTACTTGCCGCCGAGGCTGTCCACGAAGCGGCCCATGGCCGTGAAGAGCGCCGGCGAGCGCTGCGGCGTGCGCATCACCTTCGGGTCGCCGAGGATGACCGACTTCCCTCCGCCCAGGCCCGTCTCCGCGACGGCCGACTTGTACGTCATGCCGCGCGCGAGGCGCAGGACGTCGAACAGCGCCTCGTCCTCCGACTCGTACGGCAGCATGCGCATGCCGCCGAGCGCGGGGCCGAGCGTCGTGTCATGGACGGCGATCAGGGCCAGCAGCCCGGACGCCTGGTCCCGGCAGCGCGCCACCGTCTCGTACCCGTCTACCTGGATCTCGCTGATCTCCATCCACGTCTCCCCGGGATGCGGCGCGGAGGGCGTCCGCCGCGCGTTCGGCCGGGCAAAGGGGGCGCATCCTAATCCAGGAGCCTCCCGCGCGCGAGGGCGCGGCCGGGGTCGCTCAGCTCCCCGAAGGGCTGCCCGCCTCGGCGTCCGCCTTGGCCGGCAGGTCGCGCGCGTTCTTGCACTTGGGGTAGCCGGAGCAGGCCAGGAACTCCTTCCCCCAGCGGGTGGTCTTCACCACCATCGCCTCCCCGCACTTGTCGCACGCCTCGTCCGTCTCGCGCGGCTTCTCGCGCAGCTCGTCGGGCAGAGGCTTCGCGTTGCGGCATTTCGGGAAGGCCGAGCAGGCCAGGAACGGCCCGCGCCGCGAGCCGCGCACGATCATCTCGCTGCCGCACTTGTCGCACTCGATGCCGGTCTTCTTCGGGCGCAGGACGTTGCCTTCCTCGTCCACCGAGGCGGTGTTCTTGCACTTCGGGAAGCCGGTGCAGGCCAGGAAGCGGCCGCGGCTGCCCTCGCGGATCACCATCGGGCTCTGGCACTTCTCGCACACGTGCTCGGTCTCGACCACCGGCGCCTTCGGGCGCTTGCCGTCGGCCGGCATCGTGTTCTTGCACTCGGGGTAGCGCGAGCAGCCCAGGAACTTGCCGCGCGTGTTGTAGAGCACCGCCATCCGCGCGCCGCACTTGTCGCACGTGAAGTCGGTGAGCTGCGGGTCCTCCTTCAAGCTCTTCATGCCGTGCTCGGCCTTCGCCAGGTCCTCGGCGAAGAGCTTGTGGAAGCTCGACACGACCTCGCCCCACGGCCGCTTGCCGCTCTCGACCGAGTCGAGGTCGTCCTCCATGCTGGCGGTGAACTCGGTGTTGATCAGGTTGCCGAAGTGCTGCACGAGACGGTCGGTGACGATCTCGCCCAGCTCGGTGGCGAAGAAGCGCCGCGACTCGAGCAGCACGTAGCCGCGGTCCTGGATCGTGGAGAGGATCGTGGCGTAGGTGGACGGCCGCCCGATGCCCTTCTTCTCGAGCTCCTTCACCAGCGTCGCCTCCGAGAAGCGCGGCGGCGGCTGGGTGAAGTGCTGCGTGTTCTCGAGGCGCTCGGGCGTGTAGCGCTTGCCGGGCACGAGCTTGGGCAGCGCGGCCTCCTCGGCGGCGCCCTTGCCCTCGCCCTCCTCCTCGACGGCGGCGCGCTCCGGCCCGCGCTCGCCGCCGAACACGCGCAGGTGCCCGTCGAACTCCATCACCTCGCCCTGCGCCACGAAGCGCGCCACGGGCTCGCCCGCGACCGTCTCCGCGTCGCCCGCGCCGACGGGGAAGCGGAACACCGCCGTCGTCACGTTCGAGCGCGAGGGCTCCATCTGGCTGGCGACGAACTTGGTCCAGATCAGCCGGTAGAGCTTGAGCTGGTCGGCCGACAGCGAGCCCTCGAGGTCCTCGGGCCGGCGCGCGACCTCGGTCGGGCGGATCGCCTCGTGCGCCTCCTGCGCGGCCTTCGCCTTCGTGCGGTGCAGCACGGGCTTCTCGGGCAGGTACGGCTGGCCGTAGTCCTTCACGATCAGCGCGCGCACGCTCGCCAGCGCCTCGTCGCTGACGCGCGTCGAGTCGGTGCGCATGTAGGTGATCAGGCCGACCGAGCCCTCGCCCGGCACCTCGATCCCCTCGTAGAGCTGCTGCGCCAGCATCATCGTCTTCTTGGCGCTGAAGCGCAGCAGCGTCGAGGCCTTCTGCTGGAGCTGGCTGGTCGTGAAGGGCGGCGTCGGCCGGCGCGTCTTGGGCTTCTCCTCGACCTCGGCCAGCTCGAGCTCCTGCGCGCCGATGCGATCGACCAGCGCCTGCGCCTTCTCGGCGCCGAGGTTCTTCTCGATGCGCTCCTCGCCCAGGCGGCGCAGCTCGGCCGTGAACGCCTTGCCCTCCTCCTGGAAGTGCGCCGTGACGCGCCAGTATTCCTCGCTCTGGAAGGCCCGGATCTCCTTCTCGCGCTCGACGATCAGCCGCACGGCGACCGACTGCACGCGACCCGCGGAGAGCCCCTTGGCGATCTTCTTCCACAG
>CADEGS010000180.1 GCA_902826945.1 uncultured bacterium
CCGATGTAGATCCACGAGCCGGCCGTCATCTGGCCGAACATGATCTTCCCCTCGGCCTCGAGCGCGCGGAAGTGCTCCCAGTTCGCCCAGCGCCCGACGAGGTTCGAGTTCGCGATGAGCACGCGCGGCGCCGACTCCTGCGTGCGGAACACCGCGACGGGCTTCCCCGACTGCACGAGCAGCGTCTCGTCCGGCGCGAGCCGCCGCAGCGTGGCCACGATCGCGCGGAACGCGTCCCAGTCGCGCGCCGCCTTCCCGCTCCCCCCGTACACGACCAGGTTCGCCGGATCCTCGGCCACCTCCGGGTCGAGGTTGTTCATCAAGAGCCGCAACGCCGCCTCCGCCTGCCACGTCCGACACGACCGCTCCCGCCCCCGCGGCGCGCGCTGGGGCCCGATCGGAATGGCGGCGAGGTCGGTCGCGGAGGGAGTGGCGGTCGAGGGCATCGCGGGGACGGCGGGTGCTGGAGGCCGGAGCAGGTGTGGCACGCCAGTATAGGGAGCGCCGGGAAGGCAGACCGAAGGCTCGCTCCCGCGCTTGTGAAATCCGCCGTCCGCGGCCATCGTCGAGCACATGCGCACGACCCTGGACATCGACGAGTCCCTCCTGCGAACCGCTCTCACCCTGACCGGCATCCAGAGCGAGAGCGCCCTCGTGCACGCCGCACTGACCGCCATCGTGAGGCGCGAGAGCGCGCGTCGTCTCGCGAGCCTCGGCGGTACGGAGAAGAATCTCGGTCGCCGTGCCCGGCGACGACGGCGCGGCTCCACGGGACGCTAGCGGGGCGATCCACAGCAGCAGGCCTCCGCTCCGAACCAGCGTCCAGCGGGCGATCAGGTCCCCCCGCGCCGCCGCCCCTCGCGCCTGCGCGCCGCGCCCGAAGCTCCCCTTCCCTTGTCCACCGCCGCCAGCGCGGCCTCCAGGTCGCGGCGGATGTCGCCGGGGCTCTCGAGGCCGATCGAGAGGCGGATCAGGGCGCCGCCGGCCTCGCCGGGGGGGTAGGAGCTGTGCGTCATGCTGGCCGGCATCTCGATCAAGGTCTTCGTGTGGCCGAGGCTGACGGCGAGCGTGACCGAGTAGGCGTTGGCGGCGAGCTCGTCGAGGAAGTCCTCGGCCTCGGCGCGCGCGGGGTCGAGCTCGAAGGAGATCATGTTGCCGGGCGCGAAGTCGCCGTCGAAGTCCACCATCTGGCGCCGCGCGAGCTCCTGCTGCGGGAAGCTCGCGAGGCCCGGGTAGACGACGCGGCGCACGGCGGGGTGCTCCTCGAGCCAGGCGGCGACCTTCTGCGCGCTGTACTGCTGGCGCTTGAGGCGCAGCGCGAGCGTCGGCAGCCCGTACACCAGGATCGCCCAGGCCGCTTTCGAGGCCAGGATGCCGCCGAAGTCCTTCCGGTAGAGGAGCAGCCGCGGGAGCATCGCGCGCGGGCAGACCACCGCGCCGCCGAGCTCGGTGCCGAAGCCGCCCAGGTTCTTCGTCAGGCTGTGCACGACGACGTCGGCGCCGTGCTCGAGCGGGCGCTGGCCGAAGGGCGTGGCGAAGGTGTTGTCGATGCACACGAGGAGCCGCCGCTCGGGCGCGCGCTCCGCGTTGACCTCGTCCGCCAGCGCGCGCAGCGCGGCGACGTCCACCAGCTCGAGCGTCGGGTTCACCGGCGACTCGAAGTAGAGGAAGCGCGTCGCCGGCGTGATGCGCGCGCGCAGCGCGGCCAGGTCGTTCATCGAGACGCGCCCCACGCCGAACCCCAGGCGCGGGTACCAGTTGGCGAGGAGCGAGTGCGTGCAGCCGTACACCACCGGGTGCGCCAGCACCTCGTCGCCCGGCCCGAGCTGGCTCGTCAGCGCGGCCGAGATCGCCGCCATGCCCGACGCGAACGTGACGCACGCCTCGCCGCCCTCGGCGTCGGCCAGCTCGCCCTCGAGGATCGAGCGCGTCGGCTCGTCGAGCCGGTCGTAGATGTAGACCGGCGGCTCGCCCGTGTCCTTGACGTGCCGCCCGAACTCGGTGAAGCCGCGCGCGCCGCGGCGCGCCGAGTCGAGCCGGTAGGTCGTCGAGGACGAGAGCGGCGGCGTCACGTGGTGGCTGAAGTCCCACTTCGCCGAGTGGCGCGGGCCGTGGACGAGGCGGGTCGTGGGCTTGTAGTCGTCGTCGCTGCTCATGGACCTCTCCGGGGGAAGGAGCCTCGCCGCAGACCGCGCTCCGGGCGCAGCGCGTGGGGCTCGCGGGCCGCCGGCCTGCCCCGCGCGGGGGCGGACCGGCGCTCCTCCAGGGTGCCGCCGGCCCGCGGGCGCCCCGCCCGGGATTCCGGCGATTCCGCCGTCGCGCGGACGGCGCGCGGCATGTATCCCGGTCGGAGATGCACGAGCCTGCGAACATCGACGTACGGCTGGACGCGCTCGTCGCGCACGCCTCGTGGGTGCGGCGGCTGGCGCGCGGGCTGGTCGGCGAGGAGGGAGCGGACGACCTCGCCCAGGACGTGTGGGTGCGCGCGCTCGACGCGCCGCCCGAGGGCGGGGAGCGCGGCAGCGTGCGCGCGTGGCTGCGGCGCGTGCTCGTGAACCGCGCGCGCGAGCTGCGCCGCGGCGAGGCGCGCCGCGCCGAGCGCCAGCGCGCGGCCGCGCGGCCCGAGGCGCTGCCCGATCCGCTCGAGCGCCTGGCGCTGCACCGCGAGCTGGTCGAGCGCGTGGCCGCGCTCGAGGAGCCCTGGCGGCGCACGATCGTGCTGCGCTACTTCGAGGACCTCGCGCCGAGCGCGATCGCGGAGCGCGAGGGCGTGCCGCTCTCGACGGTGACCACGCGCCTGGCGCGCGGGCGCGAGCTCCTGCGCGAGGCGCTCGACCGCCGCCACGGCGGCGAGCGCGCCGCGTGGTGCGCGCTCCTCGCGCCGCTCGCGCGCGGCGCGGCGCCGGCCGGCGCCGCCGCGCTCCCCGCCGCTCCGCAGGCCGCGCTCCCCGGGCCGGCCGTCCCCGCTCCGGGCGCTCTCCCCGCTTCCGCCGTCCTCGCCCCGGGCGGCCTGACCGTGCTCCTCGCCATGAAGACCCCGCTCGTGCTCACCGGTCTGGCGGCGGCCGCGCTGGCCGCGTTCCTCGTGCTGCGCCCGGATCCGGGGCAGCCCGCGTCGCCCTCGCGCACCACGCTCGCCTCCCCCGCCGAGGCGCCGGCGCTCGAGCCGCCGTCCGAGCGCGCCGCGGAGCCGCCGGCCGAGGCACCCGCCACGGCGCCGCGGCGCACGGCGCTGGCGAGCGAGGAGCCCGCGCCTGCGCCCGCGCCCGCCAGCGAGGCGCCGGGCGCGCTCGCCGGGCGCGTGGTCGACCCGCAGGGCAACGCCATGGCCGGGCTCGCGGTCTGGCTCGCCCCGGGCGGCGAGGGCGACCGGCTGCTCGGCACGAGCGCCGCCGACGGCAGCTTCGCCGTGGACGCCGCGCGCGACGCCGGCCCGATCGAGGTGCGCGACGCGCGCTACGGCACGGTGCTCGGCTGCCGGCTCGCGCCCGGCTCGCGCAGCGGGCCGACGCTCGTCGTCGCGCCCTGGATCGCCGTCGGCGGGCTGGTGCGCGCCGAGGACGGCGAGCCGATCGAAGGCGCGCAGATCGTGGTCGAGCAGCCGAAGTGGCTCAGCACCGAGAGCCGCGCGGTGCTCGACTACGCCGTCTGGCACGAGCCGGTGCTCGCGAGCGACGGCGACGGCCGCTTCGCGCTCGAGCGCACGCTGGCGGTCGAGGGCACGCTGCTGCGCGTCGACGCGCACGGCTTCGAGCCGACGAGCGTCGCGATGCCCGAGGTCCCGACGCAGGCGCTCGAGATCGTGCTGCGCCGCCCGGACGACTCGCCCGCCGCCGTGCGCGGGCAGGTCGTGGACGCGCGCGGCCGCGGCGTGGGCGGCGCGTGGGTCTCGCTCGGCTACAACGCCGTGCGCTGCGACGCCGACGGCGGCTTCCGCGTGGACGTCGGGCACGAGGGCGAGTTCGACCGGCTGCTGGCCGTGTCCCCGGGCACGCTGCCGGCGCTGCTCGAGCGGCCGCGCGACGCGCAGGGCGAGCCCTTGCCCTGGCCGTCCTTCGTGACGCTGACGGTGCGCGGCGAGCCGCTGACGCTCGCCGGACGCGTCGTGGACGCCGAGGGCGCGCCGCTCGCCGGCTGGAAGGTGTGGCTCGCCGACCCGACCTTCTTCAGCCACGTCGACCAGCACGGCATCGTCGCCGAGGGCATGCTGCGCGACCTTTCGAGGAACGGGGACGGCGATGCGCCGAGCGCCGCCTGGCCCTGGACGCGCACCGACGCCGACGGACGCTTCGAGCTCGTGGGCCTGCTCGACCGCGAGTACGCGCTCGACGTCTACGACCTCGACCGGTTGTTGCTCGTGCGCGCCGGGCCGTTCGCGGCCGGCCGGCGCGACGCGCGCGTCGTGGTGGACCTCGGCGCGCTCGTCGGGCCGGTGGCGGGGCGCGTCGTCGACCCCGACGGCCGGCCGCTCGCCGGCGTCGCGGTCGAGAGCTCGACGATGACGTACGTGATCCGCCACGAGGAGAGCGGCTACCTCTCGTGGGGCGACCCCGGGCCGACCGCGACGACCGACGAGGAGGGCCGCTTCCGCTTCGAAGCGCTCCCGCGCCAGCGCCTGGGCCTGCACGCGACGCACCCCGACGTGATCCCGCGCTCGGTCACGCTCGGCGAGGAGAAGGCTCCCGACCCCGAGGACGTGACGATCGTCTGCGAGCGCCGCTACCACCTGCGGGTCGAGACCGACCAGCCGGGCGCCGCCTGGCTCGAGGCGTACGACGCGGAGGGCGAGCGGGTGATGCTGAACGTCTTCTCCGCCGGCGGCCACATGGCGACGCGCCGCTACCAGCTCGTGGACGGCAAGAGCGAGGCGCTCTCGCTGGCCGACGACGCGCGCACGATCGCGCTCTTCGACGGCCAGGGGAACGAGCTGGCGCGCCGCCCGCTCGACCTGGCGTTCGGCGTGCTGAACCAGATGCGCTTCTGAGGCGGGGCGGCGCGAGCCTCGCGGGCCGCGGCGAGCGAGCTGGCCGGCGCGGGCCGCGCCGCCGTTGACCGCCTCGCAGGGCTCGCCTAGCCTCCGGCGGATGAGCCCCCGGCGCTTTCCCGGCACGCGGCGCGCCGCGCGCGCGCGCCGGGGGCCGCTGCTCGCGCTCGCGATCCTGCTCGGGCTGCCGCTCGCGCTCGAGCTCGGCGCGCGCGCCTGGCTCGGCGACGCCTTCGCGCCCGAGGTCGTGACCGAGATCCCGCTGCAGGGCTGCGTCGCCTTCGACGCCGAGCTCGGCTGGCGGAACCCGCCCGGGCTGCGCGCGCGCACCGTGCTGCCGAGCCTCGAGCAGCCGCTCTTCACCTCGCAGGTGACGATCAACGCGCGCGGCCTGCGCGACCGCGCGCACGCGCTCGCCAAGCCCGCCGGCGTGCGGCGCGTCGTCGCCGTCGGCGACTCGTTCACCTGGGGCTGGGGCGTGGACGACGGCCTGGCCTGGGCCGACCTGCTCGAGCGCGACCTCGGTCCCGGGGTCGAGGTCGTGAACCTCGGCGTGCCCGGCTTCTCGACCGACCAGGAGCTGCTCTTCCTCGAGCGCGAGGGCGTGCGCTACGCGCCCGACCTCGTGCTCCTGTGCTTCGCGCTGAACGACGTCGAGGGCAACGAGGCCGACTTCCTGAACGGCTTCGGCAAGCCGCGCCTCGAGCCCGACGGCGCGGGCGGCTGGCGCTGGGCCAACCTGCCGGTCGCGAACACGCCCGAGGCGGCGCGGCGCGCGGGCGCGCCGCCCTCCGCGCTCGAGCGGCTGGCGCGGCGGCTCGCGCTCGTGCGCCTCCTGCGCGGCGCGCCGCGCGCCGTCGTGCGCCCGAACCGCCTGGCGCTGCCCGATCTGCCGCCCGACGAGCTGCGCGCGCTCCTGCGCGCGACGCCCTGGCCGCTGCCGCCGCCCGACGCGGTCCCGGGGCTGCTCGAGCGCCTGGACGACGAGCGCTCCTCCACGCGCGAGCTCCTGCGGCGGATGGCCGAGCGCTGCCGCGCGCTCGGCGTGCCGCTCGTCGCCTTCTCGATCGCGCCGCACGATCCCTACCTCACGATCCCCGGCCTCGCCGAGCCGGCCGCGGTGGCCGAGGCGGCGCGCGCGGGGGTGCCCTACGAGACGCGCCTCACCCAGGAGCTCGCGCGCGCCGGACGTTCGCTCGGCTTCGAGACGCTGTCGGTCGACCAGGCGCTGCTCGACGCGGCGCGCGCGGGCCTGAACCTGAACAACGGCGACGGGCACCTGAGCGCGCGCGGCAACGAGCTCGTGGCGCGCGCGCTCTTGCCGGCGCTGCGCGCGCGGCTCGAGGGCGCGGCGCGCGCGCCGGAGGGCGGCGGTTGAGCGCGCGCCCGCTCGCGCGGCGCCTCGCGCTGGCCCTCGTCTCCGCGCTCCTCGCGCTCGCGGCCGGCGAGGCGCTCGCGCGCCTCGTGCTCGGCGCGCGCTTCCGGCCCGACGTCGTGACCGACCTGCCGATGAACGCCTGCGTGACGTTCGACCCCGAGCTCGGCTGGCGCAACCGCGCCGGCCTGCGCGCCGAGGCGACCGGGCCGACGCTGCAGTTCCCGGTCTTCCGCTACCGCGTGACGATCAACGCGCGCGGGCTGCGCGACCGCGAGCACGCGCTCGCGCCGGCGCCCGGCGTGACGCGCATCGTGCTGCTCGGCGACTCGTTCGCGTGGGGCTGGGGCGTGGACGACGGGCGCTCGTTCGCGGACGTGCTCGAGGAGCGTCTCGGCCCCGCGGTCGAGGTCGTGAACCTCGGCGTGCCCGGCTACTCGACCGACCAGGAGCTCCTGTGGCTCGAGCGCGAGGGCCTGCTCTACCGCCCCGACCTCGTGCTCCTGTGCCTGCTCCTGAACGACGTCGAGGGCACGCACGACCTGCTGCGCGACGGGCTCGGGAAGCCGCGCCTCGCGCCGCTCCCGGCCGACTCCGGCGGCGGCTTCGCCTGGCAGAACCGCCCCGTGACGAACGGTCCGGGCGCGGCCTCGTTCGCCGAGGGTCCGCTGGACCGGCTGCGCCGGCGGTCGGCGCTCGCGCGCCTGCTCGGCGGCGGCGCGCGCGCGGTCGTGCGGCCGGAGATCGAGAGCGAGTGGTCGCAGCTCCCGCCCGAGGAGGTGCGCGCGCTCCTGCTCGAGCAGGAGTGGCCCTTCTTCGACGAGGCGCGGATCGAGCGCTTCACCGCCGAGCTGGTCGATCCCGCCGCGCCCGTGCACGAGTGCCTGCGCCGCCTGCGCGCCGCCGCCGCGGACGCCGGCGCCTCCCTGTGCGCCTTCTCGGTCGCGCACTACCACGACTACTACCTGAGCGTGCCGGGCAAGCCCGAGCCGCCCGAGGTCGCGGCGGCCGCGGCGGCCGGCGTCCCCTACCGCACGCGGCTCGCGACGCGCCTGGCGCAGGCGGGCGAGGCGCTCGGCTTCGCCACGCTCTCGGTCGACCAGGCGATGCTCGACGCCGTGCACGCGGGCCGACTGCTCAACGTCGGCGACGGCCACCTGAACGAGGACGGCAACGCGCTCGTCGCGGCCGAGCTCGAGGCCTGGGTGCGGCGCTGGCTGGAGACGCGCCCGCGCTGAGCGTCACTCGCCCAGCGCGACCTGCGCCAGCCGCTCGAGCACCGGCTCGAGCCGCCCCGAGGCGCGCGTGTCGTCCGTGTTGAGCTCGAGCGCGATCGCGAGCGAGCGCTCGGGGAACCAGGCGCAGGCGGCCTGGTAGCCGAGCATGAAGCCGGTGTGGCCGCGCGCCGGGCCGAGCGCCGTGTCCCACAGGAGCACGCCCAGGCCGTAGCGCAGGCCCGGGCCGAGCGCGGAGGCGTCCGCGGCGTCGGCGAGCATCGGCGCCAGCGCTCCCTCGGGCAGCGCCGCGCCGGAGAAGAGCGCGCGCGCCCAGCGCGCCAGGTCGCGCGGCGTCTGCGCCCAGCCGCCGCCGCACCACTCGAACTGCGGGTTGTAGGTGAAGACGCCGCGCTCGAGCGCGCGCGGGCCGACGCCGAACGAGCGCCCGAGCACGACGTGCCCCTGCACCATCCCCGGCACGTCGCGGCGATCGGAGGGCAGCGTGCCCTGCAGGTCCAGCGGCTCGAGGAACGCGCGCCGCACGTGCTCGTAGAAGGGCTCGCCGGTGACGCGCTCGAGCACCATGCCGACCACGACGTAGTTCGTGTCGGCGTAGCTCCAGCCCGCGCCCGGCGCGAAGAGCGGCTCGTCGTCGAAGACGAAGGCGCACAGCTCCATCGGCGTCCAGCGGCGCTCGGGGTCGGCGACCAGCGCCTGCGCGAACGCGGGCTCGAACTCGTAGCGGCGCAGGCCGCTCTGGTGGCGCAAGCACTGGCGCAGCGTGAAATCGCGCGCGTTCGCCAGGCGCTCGAAGCCCTCGACGTCGCCCAGGAAGGTCCAGGCGCGCTCGTCGAGGTCGAGCTCCCCGCGCGCCGCCAGGCGCAGCGCGGCGGCGGCGACGAAGGTCTTGCCGACGCTGCCCGTGAGCATGCGCCCCTCGGGCGCGAGCGCGCCGGGCTCGTCCTGCGAGGCGACGCCGGCGGCGAGCGCGACCGTCTCGCCGCCGGGCAGCACGCAGGCGAGCGAGGCGCCCGGCAACCCGCGCTCGGCGATCCAGGCGCCGAGCGCGGCCTCGAGCCGCTCGCGGACGCGCGCGGGCGCGAGCGCCGGGGCGTCCGGCGCCGCGGCGCTCGCCTGCGGGAGCGGTCCGCCGGCGGCGAGCGCGCCGCGGGCGGCCGGCGCGCCGGCGAGGAGCAGCAGGGCCAGCGGGACGAGGGACGCGCGCGGGCGCGCGGGAGCGGGCGGGCAGGAGAGAGACATCGGCAGCACCTCGCCGCCCGCTGCGCGCGCGGCGGCGCTCGATTTCGGATTCGCGCGCGTCCCTTACGCTTCGAGCGGCCCGGTCGCGCGCTCGACCGCCGCCAGGAAGGCCGGCGCGCACAGCACCTCGCGCGCGCGCTCGAGGTCGGCGTGCAGGTAGCGGTCGGCGTCGAGCGCCGGCACGCTCGCGCGCAGGTGCTCGTACGCCGCCTGCGCGCCTGGGCCGGCGGTGACCTCGGGGTGGAACTCGCGCGCCTGGGCGGCGCACAGGAGCTCGATCGCCAGCACGCGCTCGACGTTGTCGCAGATCGAGCGCAGCTTGCGCGCGGCCGTGACGCCCATCGAGACGTGGTCCTCCTGGTTGGCGCTGGTCGGGATCGTGTCCACCGAGGCCGGGTGCGCGAGGATCT
>CADEGS010000181.1:0-2117 GCA_902826945.1 uncultured bacterium
GCAGCTGGCCGATGCGCGGGCCGAGGAAGTCCGTCAGGCCGAAGATCAGGTCCTGCACGTCGTGGTTGACGATCACCAGGCCCCCGCGCGCCTTCTCCTTGGTCGTGACCAGGATCGTGTCGTGGCGGATCGTCCACGTGACCGAGGGGCCGGCGATGCCGGTCACCAGGTTGAGCGCCTTCTCGGCCGAGAGCGGGTTGCCGAGGTCGAGGTCGAACACGACGCCCTCGTCGCCCGCCGCCGTCTCCGCGGCGGGGTCGACCAGCATCGGCAGGCCGGTCACGACGCGCAGCGCGTCGATGACCGCGGTCAGGCTCTCCTCCTCGCTGATCATCAGGCCCTGGATCGTCGTCGAGGCCAGCGTCGCGCGCAGCTCGACCTCGGCCGCCGAGACGTCGCGGGTCAGGTCCAGCCCGCGGCGCTTGCCGCGCCTGGCGCTGATGTCGCGCCAGTAGGCCTCGTCGGGCAGCGTGACGATCTCGGTGTTGGGGACGCGCAGGTCCTCCATGTCCTCCTGCCAGCGCAGGTACTGCTCGCGCTTGCGGCGCAGGAAGTCCTCCTGGACCTTCTCGCGCCGGGCGCGCGTCGCGGTGTCGCGCAGGTCCTTCGCGCGCTCGTTGCGCGGCTCGACCTCCAGCACCTCCTCGGACAGCTCGACGGCGGATTCGTAGCGCTGCGCGCGGAAGGCGGCGATGGCCTCGTCCATCAGGTTGGCCACGCGCTGGCGGCGCAGCTCGCGCTCGCGCTCCTCGCGCTTGCGCAGCTCGTCCAGCGTGCGCCGCTGCGAGGCCTCGCTGCCCTGGCGCGCGAGCGCGTCGCGCTGCGAGCGCGCCTCGTCGAGCAGCGCGCGGATGTCCTCGTCGAGCCCGTTCCACTCCACGCCCGCGGGCGCGAAGTGCACCGTGTCGGACGCCATCTCGAGCTCGAGCACGGCCGTGTCCACCTCGCCGCGCGCCAGCGCGGCCTTGCCGCGCCGCAGGCCGTCCTCGGCCTTCTGGCGCGCCGCCGCGGCGCGCGCCGCCTCGTCGGTCGCCGTCAGCGCGCCCTCGGCGGCCTGCTCGGCCTGCTCGATCTCGCCCTGCAGCGCCAGCGCGTCGGCGTTCTGCGGGTCGAGCTCCAGCGCGCGCGCGACCGCGCCGCGCGCCTCGTCGAGCTCGCCCTGCGCCAGCCGCGCGCGCGCGTTCTCGACGTGCTGGTCCACGAGGAAGAACGAGCGCTGCTCCTCGGAGCTCAGCTCGTCCCAGCTCCGGCCGTCGCTCGACACCCAGTCGCTGCCGGGGCTCTCGGGCGGCGGGGTCTCCTCCTGGCTGCGCCGCGAGGCGCAGGCGAGGGAGAGGGACGCGATCAGGCAGAGAGCGGTGGCGACGTTCCTCATCGTGGGCTCAGGATGGCGACGATCTCGGCGGGGACGGTGGCTCCACCCCAGCTAGCCGGTCACGAGCGCTCGGAAACGCCGGCAGGCTTCGAGATCGAGGAGGAGAGGGCGCAAGGCAGGGGGTCCGTGCGCGCGCGGCGCACGCGGGGTCTCGGCGCGGAGCCCCGGCGGACGCGGCGCGCGCGCCTGCGCGAGTGGCTCCGAGCGCGCGGATGATACCGGAGGCGGCGGCGCGCGGGCAACGCGCCAGGACCAAAATCAACTCCGGTCAGGCCAAGGAGTTAGGCCGCACGGAGGGCGTGCTCCGGGGCGCTTCGGGCGACCCGGTCGCGGACGCTCGCGCTCGCGCCGCCTACTGCTTGTACTCGCCGACGAACGTGATGTCGGTGAAGCCCGCCTCGATCGCGCGGTCGAGCACCGGCACGATGTCGCCGTAGACCGTCCCGGGGTAGGGCGCGATCGTGGCCGGGCTCTCGGGCGAGGCCTTGTAGAGCGCGATCAGGCGCTCCTTCAGCTCGGCCAGGTCCTTCACCTTGCGCGGGCCGACGGCGTAGGTCTGCTCGCGGCCGACGTACTCGAAGCGGCCCTTGCCGCTCCACGGGCGCTCGATGTGCCGCGGGTCGCGCTTCTCGCCCTCCTTCACGACCTGCACGCGGATCTCGACCTTCTCCTTGGGCTCGGTCTGCGTCGGGTTCACGCCGACGTCCTTCGGCAGGTAGGCCGAGAGCTTGCCCTCGAGCAC
>CADEGS010000181.1:2217-9195 GCA_902826945.1 uncultured bacterium
CTCGGCCGCCTCGCGCTGCTTCGCCTTCTCGGGGTCCTCGGCCGCGGCCAGCTCGAGCTTCCAGATCCGGATGCCCTCCTTGCCGCAGATCTCCATGATCTTCTGGATCATGCTGAAGGGCGTGTTCTGGTCGGAGCGGATCAGCAGCGGGTTGGCCGGGATCTTGGCGCCGGTGCGCGCCTTCTCGTTCATGTACTCCCAGCCGCCCGGCTGCGCCATCATGAAGGCCGCCTGGTCGGCGAGGTAGCGCTCGAGCTTCTGCGTGTCGCCCGTCTCGGGGTCGTAGAGCGGCTGGCGCTTCACGACCACCTCGCCGGTCGAGAGCACGTTGACGACCGGGCGCACCTTCTTCGGGTCGGGCTTGTCCTCGCTGGCCTGCATCGCGACCGGCAGCTTGAGCTCCTCGAGGTCCTGCTGCGACAGGTCGCTGATCAGCATGAAGAAGATGATGAGCTGGAACACGACGTCGATCATCGGCGTCATGTCCATCGCCATGTCGGTCTGGGGGTCGTGCTTGTTGAGATTCATCTCCGCCCGCTCCTGGACGTCCGCCGCGAACCGGGCTCAGGCCGCGCGGAAGCGCTCGAACAGGTCCTCGACGATCGCGCCCACCTCGATCACCGAGCGCACCAGGTTGTTGCGCATGTAGGCGAACGCGGTCGTGACCGGGATCGCGACGCACAGCCCGAACAGCGTCGTGAGCAGCGCCTTCGAGATGCCGTCCGCGAGCTCGGCCGGGTTCGCGTTGCCGCCCGTGCTGGCGATCGTGTTGAAGGCGAGCACCATGCCCTGCACCGTGCCGAGCAGGCCCAGCATGGGCGCCACGTTGGCGATCACCGCCAGCCAGCCGATCTTCTGGTGCAGCTTGACCGCCTCCTCGTCGCCCATCTCGGCGATCGACTTCTCGATCACGTCGAAGGGGTGCCCGATCTTGGCGATGCCGGCGCCGCACACGCGCGTCAGGAAGGTGGGCTCGTTCTCGCACAGCTCCATCGCTTCCTGGTACTGGCCTTCCTCGAACAGCGCCTGGATCTCGTCGATCAGCTCCGGCGGCGCCAGCTTCTCGCGCTTGAGCGAGAAGAAGTTCTCGATCACCGCGGCCAGCGCCACGATCGAGAGCGCGATGATGACCCAGCCGATGCCGCCCGAGTCCTTGATCAGCTTGCCGACGGTCAGGCTGTTCTCGGCGGCGGGCGCCTCGGCCGCTCCTTCCGCCTGCGCCAGGATCGGCAGCGCGCACAGGACGAGCACGAGGGCGAAGGGCAGCGCCTTCGAGACGGCGCGGAGGACTCGCGCGGAGAGCGTCGGGGTCTGCATGACGGGCAGGGCTTCGAGGGAGGGGTGGGGAGCGCCGCGCGCCCCCCGGGAGGGCGCGGCCGGCAGGGTGGGCATGGTAGCGCGCTGGATCACAGCAGCTTGGCGAGCTCCTGCGCCTTGAGGGCCGCGGGCGTGTCGCCGTACTGCTCCTGGACCGCCTCCACCCATTTCTGGGCCTGGGGGCGGGCGTTCTTGTCGCCGAGCTTCAGGGCGCACTCGGCCAGGCCGACCAGGGCCAGCGCGACCCGGTCGCGGTCGGTCGTGTCGAGCGCCGAGACCTCCGCGAAGGAGAGCTGCGCCTGGCGCGTGGCGCCCTCGGCGAGCTGCGCCTGCGCCAGCCCCAGGCGCGCGCCGAAGCGCATGGCGGGGCTCGCGGCCTGCTGCAGCTGGCCCTCGAAGAAGGTCTTCGCCGCCGGGACGCTCCCGGAGGCGAGCTGGCAGTAGCCGTCGCCCAGGCGCGCCGCGGCCTGCACGGCCTCGAGGCGCGCGCGCGCGGGGTCGCCCTCGGGCAGCGTCGCCAGCGTGCGCGGCAGGCCGGCCTCGACGGCGCTGTAGACCTGGCGCGCCTCGTCCACCTGGCGCGCGGCGAGGAAGGCCTCGGCCGCGTCGATGCCCGCCTCCAGGCAGGCGGCGGGCGGGTAGCCGCGCGAGCCCTTCTCGAGCTCGCGGTAGAGCGAGCGGTAGCGCTCCGCGGCGTCGGCCGCCTCGCCGCTGAGGCGCGCCGCGCGCGCCTCGAGGCCGCGCGCCTCGGGCACGCCGCGCCCGGTGGGGAAGTCGAGCAGGTAGCGCTCGGCCTCCTCGCGCGCGCGGGCGTAGGCGGCGGGCTCGCGCGCGCCCTGCAGGATCTCGGCGCGCGCCGCGCGCAGGCGCGCCTCGGCCTGCACGGGGGCGCGCGCGACGGGGTCGGCGGCGGCCAGCCGGTAGCTCGCCGCGGCGTTCTGGTAGTCGGCGCGATCGAAGTAGGCCTCGCCGTCGTGGAAGGCCGGCGGCGTCTGGCCGAAGACGATGCGCTGCACCGCGAGCGCGTCGATCTCGCGCGTCTCCGAGCCGATCTGCAGCTTGACCCCGTCGAGCGAGTCCTGGACCACGTGCCCCGTCGCGCTCGTCAGCTCGCCGCGCTTGTTCTGGTAGGAGACGTGGTCCGGCCGCGACGGCTTCTCCTGCGCCGCCGGCGCGGCGGTCGCGAGCGCCAGCGCCAGCGCGGCCAGCGCGGCGCGCGGGCGGACCGGGCGGACCGGGAGGGAGCGGGGGAGGAGCATGCGGGAGAGGCGCGACATTCTAGGGCGATCGGCGGAGGGTGGGCGGGGGAAGCGGCGCGGGCGCGCGGGGCTCGCTCCGCCGGCGGAAAGCGTGCGGCGCATCGCTCAGCGGACCTTGTCCCACAGCCACAGGAAGCGCTTGCGCAGGACGTCGTCGCCGCACTTCTCGGCCACGGACTTGAACTCGGGGTCGGTCGACTTGATGCGGAACTCCTCGACGTAGCCCTTCACGTCGCCCAGCTTCTTGCTGTCGAGCGCGCTCCAGCGGTAGTAGGCGTAGAACGTCTGGAACTTGAGGTCGTACCACTCGCAGTCGTACTGGTGGCCGGCCGCCTGCGAGGCCGAGGTGAGCTGCAGCCAGTAGCGGGTCGCGTCCTCGATCGTCTCCGCGTCGCCGACGCCGGGGACCTCGACGATCGTCGTCGCGTCGCCCTCGACCCAGCCGCACACCGCGCGGCACCAGCGGCGCACCGTGTCGCTGCTCGGCCGGCGCGTGTCCTCGTCCGCGTCGGGGTCGGGCACGAGCGGGTCGAGCACGTCGAAGGCCTCGGGCACGCGCTTCTGCTCGAGCAGCACGAGCCCCAGGTCGGGCAGCACCGACGAGGCGACCTGGTCGCCGTACTCCTTCGACGAGCCGTAGGCGTCGGCGATCGCGCGCAGCGCCAGCTCCGCGCTCGTCCAGTCGCCGAGCTCCAGCCACAGGAGCGACTCCGCGCGCAGGTTGCCGTAGGGGGCGGGGCTGGAGGCGGCGTTGCTGACCCGCAGGTAGCCCGCGCGCTCGCGCACCAGGCGCGCGACCTCGGCCGCGTCCTTCTTCGCGCGCGCGGCCTCGATCAGCGGCACCAGGGCCTGCGAGGCCTCCGCCGCCGCGGGGCCCACCTGCGGGTGGCCGGCGTAGCGCGCGGTCATGCGCTCGAGCACGTCGCGCATCGCGGCCATGTCCCCCTGGGCGATCGTCGCGCCGAGCAGGATGCGCATGGCCGCCGGCGCGTAGTCGCCCTGGTCGCCGAAGTCCGCGTCGTACTTCCCCAGCCAGGACACGACGTCGTCCCAGCGCTCGTCCTTGCGCGCCATCAGGCCCAGGTAGTAGGTCGCCATCGCGCTGGCCTGCGCGCGCGCCTCGATCTTGCCCTTGGTCGTCACGACGTGCGCGGGGTCGGGCGCGTACTGGCGCAGGTAGTCGGAGAACTCCTGGCGCGCCGCGTCCTCCTCGCCGGCCTTGTAGCGGCACAAGGCGGCCTTCATCAGCGCCTTCTCGTAGGCGTCGTCGCTCGGATCGACCTGCAGGTACTCGGCGCGCGCGCCGGCGTAGTCCTTGTCGGCGTACTGGCGCTCGCCGCGGCGCCAGTGGATCTCGCCCGCGCCGCCGCCCGCGGCCGCCTCGGCGGCCAGGCCCTCGGCCTGCAGGTAGAGCTCCTCGACCAGCTTGTCCCCGCCGACGCCGGCGCGCACGTTGCGGATCGACTGGTAGAAGCCGTCGGCGTTCTCGCGCTGGTACTCCGGGTCGCCCTTCCAGGCGGTGGCCGCCTCGCGGAAGGCCATGGCCGCCTCGAGCGAGCGGTCGAGCCGCTCCAGCGAGCGCCCGACGCCGTTCAGCGCGCGCGGCATCTGCGCCACGCGCGTCGCCTCGTCCTGCGCCGACAGCGCGCGCAGCATGCGCTTGTAGCCGGCCAGGGCGCGCTCGAAGTCGCGCGCGTTGTACTCGCCCTCGGCGGCCTCGAAGAGCACGTCCACGGAGACCTCGACGCCCGGGCGGTCGATCGCCTCGGAGATCAGCCGCTGCGCGCGCACCTGCAGCACGTTGCCCTTGTTGGCGTCGTTGACGTTCTGCGCGATGGTCAGCGCCAGCTCGAGCGCGCTGCGCGCGTTGCGCGAGGTCTTGAAGCCGGCCGCGGCCATCTCCTCGGCGGTCGGGAACCACTGCAGGTCGCCGCTCGCCAGCGTGCCCCCGACGGACCCGCCCGCGTCGAGCAGCGTGTGCGCCACCGAGAGCAGCGAGAGCCAGCCGAGCGGGCCGAGGTCGAAGGCCTCGCTCTTCCAGGTGTTGTAGTAGTAGAGCGCCGCGTCGATCGCCTGCGCCGTCTGGCCGCCCTCGACGTAGGCCCCCAGGAGCTCGGGCATCGCGATCTGCACGATGTCCCAGCGACGCTGGCGGTCTTGCTGCGCCAGTTCGCGCCAGGCCGGCGTCGCGCGCGCCTCGGGGTCCATCGGCACGGCGAAGTCGACGACGTAGGCCGCGAACTCCGCGGCGTCGGCGTACTCGCCCTCGGCGCTCTTGACCTTGGCGAGCTGCAGGAAGGCCTGCAGGCCCGCGGCGGAGGTGTCGCCCGCGGCCAGCGTCAGGCCCTCGAGCGTCTCCTCCGCGCGCGCGAAGTAGAACGTGCCGTCCTCGGCGATCTTGGCGCGCGTCGTCAGCATCTGCCCCTTGCCGAGCAGGAAGCGGTGCAGCTCGTTGCGCTCGCTGGGGGAGAGGTCGGGGCGGTCGAGCGACTCGATCAGCCCCTGCACGCGGTCGAGGCCCGAGTCGAGCACGGTCTTGATCGTCTCCCGCAGCGCCTCGGCCTCCTCGCCGACGGCGTCCTGCAGCGCGTCCTCGAGCAGGACGCCGTAGCGGTTCGTCAGGTCCACGAAGGCGCGCTCGCCCTGCGCCACCAGGTCGGAGTAGGGGTGCTGCTCGAGGAAGTCCTCGTAGGCGCCGATCGCCTTGGCGTGCAGCTCGAGGCGCTTCGAGGGGTCGCCCTCGTAGCGCGCGCCGCTCTCGAGCACGCTGCAGCGCGCCAGGGCCAGCCGCTCCTCGAGCTCCGCGCTCACGCCGCCGCGCTCGACGTCGGCCAGCACGCGCTCCGCGAGGTCGGTGTAGTGGTAGCGGCTGGCCAGCCCCTCCGCGAAGGCCAGGTCGCCCTCGACCAGCGCGTCGGGACGCTGCGCCGCGGCGGAGGACGCGAGGAGCGCCAGGGTGGCCAGGGTCGCGAGGGCCGGGGAGGGTGCTGCGTTCATCGGGGATCCGGAAGGGGGAGAACGAGCCGGGCGCGGCGGCCCGGGCTTTGCCTACCCGACCGCGCGCGCCCGGTTTCGCGAGGGCCCCGGCGCGCGAGCGCGGCGCGGCGCTCGCGCGGGAGGCCCCGGGCTCAGAGCGGCGCGCTGGCGGAACGGGGCTCGAGCCCGAGCTGCGCCGGCGTCGGCTCGCGCTCCTCGTTGATGACGATGTTCGCCTTCAGGAGGATCAGGAGCTTGCGGTTGGAGACGAAGGTCCCCTTGCGCTCGAAGAGGAACGAGAGCAGCGGGATCTTGTTCAGGATCGGGACGCCGGAGCGGAAGTCCTGCGACTCGTGCACCTTGAAGCCGCCGAGCAGCACGGTGGCGCCGTCGGGCATGGGCACCGAGGTGCGCACGCGCGAGATCTCGAGCTCGGGGAGCTGGATCGTGACGGTGTTCTGCGACACGCCGAGCGAGGTGGTGAAGGTCGCGATCGGGCGCTGGAGCTCGGCCACCGTCGGGCGCAGCTCGAGCGTGATGAAGCGCCGGTCGGCGGAGACCACCGGCCGCACGTCGAGCACCACGCCCTCCTCGACCACGCGCACGATCGGGTCGGCGATCGAGGCCGACTGCGCGATCTCGACGCGGTAGTCCTGCACGTAGGCGAGCTGGTTCAGCACCGTCAGGTTCGAGCGCGCGGTGTTCGACACCAGCACGCGCGACGCGGTCACGAGTTCGACGCGCTCCGACTTGGCGACGGCGCGCAGGATCATCTCGAGCTGCAGGTCGTTCAGGTACGTCCACTGGAAGGACAGGCCGCCCGAGCCGGTCAGCACGTCCTCGTCGCCGAGGAAGCCGTCGTACAGGTTCTCGACCCGCCCGCGCACGTCGCCGTCGCCGCCGTCGTCGTAGAACGCGCCGAGGTCGGTGTCCGTGCCGACGTCCTGGCCCAGCGTCTCCTGCGCCGCGGGGTTGCCGAAGTCGTCGAAGAACGTCCCCGTGCCCTGGCCGGGCGAGCCCAGGCCGCGGAAGTCCACGCCGATGTCCTCGAGGAAGTTGTCCTCGACCTTCAGGAAGCGCGCCTGGATGTCCACCATGATCCCGGTCGCCTCGCGCAGGTCGTCGAGCAGCTTCTGGATCTTGGCGTGCACCTCGGGCGTCTGGCTGACGACCAGCGTGCCGTTCGAGATGCGCAGCGAGTTGGCCGGGTCGGCGTCCCACGACTCGCCCGCGATGTTGTCGCGCACGAGCGCCTCGAGGCTGTCCTGCGTGACGACCAGCGCCTCGCGCTCGGGCAGGTCCTCCTCGGTCTCCGGCAGGCCGCCCTGGGGGATGACGTTGATCTCGCGGCCGGGGGCGTCGATCACGGGGCGGATCAGGTCGCGCACCTCGTACATGCGCAGCACCTGGCCGCCGGTCGTCTCCT
>CADEGS010000182.1 GCA_902826945.1 uncultured bacterium
GCGGAGCGCCCGGCCTGCGCCACGCTCGGCTCGAGCCGCCACAGCCCCGGCGGCCCCTCCGGCGGCGCGACGAACAGGATCACGCCCGGCGCGCGCAGGCGTCCGACGCCGAAGGGCTCCTGGCGCGCGCGCGTGCGCGCGCCGTCGGGCGCGACCCAGTCGAGCGCCAGGCTCACGTCGCCCTGGACCGCGACCGGCGCGCTGCGGTAGGCGTGCACGACGAGCGGCGCCGCGCGCGCCCCGCCCGCATCGGAGGCATCCGGGGCGCGCGGCGCGAGCGCGCCCGGCACGACCTGCAGGTCGAGCGCGTCGGCCAGCCGTCCGAGCGCGTCGGCCTCGGGGTCGTCGGGCGCGTCCCCGGCGAGCACGCGCGCCCACAGCGCGAGCTCCTCGGGCCCCGGCCGGCGCCCCGGCGGCCGCCCGCGGCCCGCGGCGGCGATGCGGGCGGCGAGCGCGGCGCGCCGCTCGGGCAGGGCCTCGCGCCAGAGGGCGAGCACGCGCTCCGCGCGCTCGGCGCGCACGGCGCTCTCGTGCGCGCGCTGCAGCGGGCCCGTGGGATCCGTGCTCTGCGCGCCGGCGGCGGCGAGGAGCGCGAGCGCCAGCAGGCGCCCGCTCACGCCAGCCGCTCCTCGAGGATCTGGCGCGCGGGGTCGAAGCGCGCCAGGCGCACGCGGCGCGCGACCTCGGCGTCGAGCGCCGCGCGCGGCGCCAGGCCGACCAGCTCGCTCCCGCGCACGCGCACGCCGCGCTCGGCGGCCAGGCGCTCGACCAGCTCGAACACCGCGACCAGGCCCGCGCGGCGGTGGTCGCACACGTTGGTGCTGACCTGCACCGCGCGCCCGCCCTCGACCGCGAAGCCGAGCGCGCGCACCGCCGGCAGGCCGCCGCCCTTCTCGCGCACGCGCGCCGCGATCGCGCGCGCCAGCGCCAGGTCGTCGCTCTCCAGGGTCACGTTGAACGCGATCAGGACGTCGCGCACGCCGATCGCGGTCGCGCCGGCCGCGGGGTGGATCGCCGCCGGGCCCGCGTCCGGCGCGCGCGCGGGGTCGCGGCCGATCGCCTCGCGCAGCGCCTCGTAGCCGCCGCGGCGCACGTCGGGCAGCGCGCGGCGCGCGGGGACGAGCGCGGCCTCGCCGTAGTAGTAGACCGGGATCGCTAGCTCGGCGCCGACGCGCGCGCCCAGGCGGTGCGCCAGGCGCACGCACTCCGCGGCGCTCGCGCCCTCGAGCGGCACGAGCGGGCACACGTCGGTCGCGCCCATGCGCGGGTGGACGCCGGCGTGGCGGCGCAGGTCGATCGAGCGCGCCGCCAGCGCGATGGCCGCGAAGGCGCCCTCGAGCACCGCCTCGGGCGCGCCGGCGAAGGTCAGCACGGCGCGGTGGTGGTCGGGGTCGAGGCTCTTGTCGAGCACGCGCGCGCCGCCGCCCGCCGCGGCCTCCGCCAGCGCGTCGAGCAGCTCGGGCCGCCGTCCCTCGCTGAAGTTCGGCACGCACTCGACCAGGCTCACGCCGGGAGCTCCCGCTCGAGCACGACCGCCCCCTTCTTGACCACCGCGCGCACCGGGTTGCGGCCGAGCTCGTAGGTCAGGTGCGCGTGGTTGGGCAGGTCGAGCACGACCAGGTCCGCCTGCTTGCCCGGCTCGAGCGAGCCCAGCCGCTGCGCGCGCCCGAGCGAGGCGGCGGCGTTCAGGGTGGCGGCGGTCAGGCACTCGCCCGCCGAGAGCCGCAGCCGCAGCGCGGCGATCGCGAGCGCGAGCGGCATGCTCTGCGCGTAGCAGCTCCCCGGGTTGAAGTCGGTCGCCACCGCCGGCGCCAGGCCGCGCGCGACCATGCGCCGCGCGGGCGCCTCCTGCGTCTCGCGCAGGTAGAGCGGCACGAGCGGGCACAGGACCGGCACGACGCCCGCCGCGCCCAGGGCGTCGATGCCCGCGTCGCTGACGTGCTCGAGGTGGTCGGCGCTCGTGGCCCCCAGCTCGGCGGCGAGCTCCGCGCCGCCGAGCGGCGTGAGCTGGTCGGCGTGCAGGCGCAGGCCGAGTCCAAGCTCGCGCGCGCGCGCCAGGATGCGCCGCGAGTCCTCGAGCCCGAAGGCGTGCACCTCGGTGAACACGTCGCAGTACTCGGCCAGGCCGCCGGCGGCGACCTCGGGCAGGAGCTCGTCGCACAGGAGCCGCACCCACTCCGCGGGGCGCTCGCGGTGCTCGGGCGGCACGGCGTGCGCGCCGAGGAAGGTCGGCACGAGCTCGACGGCGTGCCGGGCGCGCGCGCGCGCGATGACCTCCAGGCACTTGCGCTCGTCGGCGGCGCTCAGGCCGTAGCCGGTCTTGGCCTCGATCGTCGTCGTCCCGAGCGCGAGGAAGCGGTCCAGCCGGCGCAGGAGCAGCGCCAGGAGCTCGTCGTGCGACGCGCCGCGCACGCCGCGCACGCTGGAGAGGATGCCGCCGCCGGCCGCGGCGATCTCGCCGTAGCTCGCGCCGCGCGTGCGGCGCTCGAACTCGTCCTCGCGCGTGCCGGCGAAGACCGGGTGCGTGTGCGCGTCCACGAAGCCCGGCACGACCGTGCCGCCGCGCGCGTCGAGCACGCGCGCCGCCGCGAAGCGCGCGCGCAGCAGGGCCTCGTCCCCCACGGCGACGATGCGCTCGCCGCGCGCCGCCAGCGCCCCGCCGCGCACGACGCGCGGCGCCCCCAGCGCCTGGCCGCCCAGGGCGGCCGAGCCGAGCGGCGTGACGAGCTCCGCCGCGCCGACCACGAGCAGGTCGGCGCTCTCGCGCGCAGGGTCCAAGGCGCGGCAGAGTCTACGCGGCGCCCGAGGCGGGGCTCCAGCCGGCCTCGGCCCGCGCGTCCGGCCCGGCGTGCGGCGCCAGCGCGAGCGCCTGGGCCATCGTCTGGCGCATGCGGCGCGCGATGCGCCGGCGCGAGCGGAACACGATCATCTTCATGTTCGAGCGCCCGACGCCGAGCACCTCTCCCGCCTCCTGGTACGAGAGGCCCTCGACCTCGACCAGGTGCAGGGTGCGCCGGTCGCGCTGCCCGAGATCCTCCCAGGCGCGCGCGTAGTGGCCGAGGAAGAGCATCCAGGCGCCGCGCAGGCGCGCCTGCTCCTCGTCCACCAGCGCCTGCGCGAGCGGGTCCTCGCGCGCGTCCTCCGGCTCCTGCAGGCCGTCCGGCAGCTCCTGGAAGGAGAGCCGCCGCGGCGGCCGCGCGCTGCGGCGGCGGATCAGGTTGCCCGCGATCGTCCGCACCCAGACGCGGAAGCTGCCCTCGTGCTCGTCGCGAAAGCTCGCCGGGTAGCGGTAGACGTTGACGAAGGTGTCCTGCAGGACCTCGGCGGGGTCGAGCGAGCTCTGCCCCTTGCGCAGGAGGGCCTGGATCCAGCGCAGGACCGAGGGGCGGGCGAGCGCGTACAGCGCCTCGAACGCCTCCGCGCGGCCGGTGTCGCGGAAGAGCGCCATCAGGCCGGTCGCCAGGCGGTTCTCGTAGCGATCTTCCGACTCTCCCGGCAGCGGACCGGCCGAGGTGCCGTGCCCACGGACGAGAGGCTGGAGGGCCGCGGGCGCGGCGGGAGCGGCCTCGGGAGAGGGCGCCGGGGAGGCGCGATCGGGGGGGCTCGAGGGGCTCACCTCGTGAGCGGGGATCACGCGCCGTTCCAGAGGCGTGGCGCGGGCCGATGGTTTCTCCGGAGCTCGCCACAACCTTCTGTGAACACAAGGTTTGCAGGCATGCACCAGGGTCGGCTCCAGGGCCGGGCGCGGCCCGTCCCGCAGGCCCGCCCCGGCCCGGAGCGCGCGGCTACGGCCGGGAATGCGAGCGAAAGCGCTCGCCCGCGCGACTCCGCCCCTGCGGGTCCGGAAAGCGAGACGGCGGCCGAGAAGGCTCGTGCTCCGCCCCGCGCCCGTCCGTCCGTAGGATGGAGACCGCGCCGCCCCGCCTCGCCCGGGCGGCCGAACCACCGCTCTCGTGAACGTCCCACCGCCCGCCGGCTTCCTGCCGGCCGCCCTGCCCCGCTTCCCCGATCTCGCGCAGGTCGAGCTGCTCGTCCTGGCCCTGGTCTCGCTCGGGCTGTGCGGGTTCTTCGCCCTGCTGCGCGTGGCGCTCCTGCACTCGGTCCCGGCGCGCGTCCTCGAGGGCGCGCGCGACGACGGCGAGCGCGCCCGCCTGCGCCCCTGCCTGGAGCGCGCCGAGCAGCTCGCCGCGAGCGCGTCGGTGCTCCAGATCGCGAGCCAGATCGCCTTCGCCATCCTGGTGCTCGGCATGGTCGGCGCGCAGGGGCTGTCGTGGGGCACGATGCTCTTCGCGCTAGCGCTCTGCGTGCCCCTGCTGGCGCTGGCCGGCGAGGTGCTGCCGCAGGCCGTGCGCGGCGAGCGCACCGACCGCATCCTGCGCGCGGCGCTGGTGCCCTTCGCGGCGGCGCAGCGCCCGCTGCGCGCGCTGATCGTCGGCCTGGAGTGGATCCGGCGCGTGATCCTGCGCGTGCTGCGCATCCCCGAGCGCCCGCCCGCGGCGCGCCGCATCGTCGAGGACCTGCGCGACGTGATCGAGGAGTCCGACCGCCCGGGCGAGCTGCGCGCCACCGAGCGCGAGCTGATCGAGAACGTGGTGGACCTCTCCGGCGTGGACGTGGCCGAGGTGATGACGCCGCGCACGGCGCTGCACGCGGTCGAGCTCGGCGCCGGCGTGCCCGAGGTGCTGCGCGTCATGACCGAGACCGGCCACGGCCGCATCCCCGTCTACGAGGGCAGCCTGGACAACGTCGTCGGCGTCGCCTACGCGCAGGAGATGCTGGCGCTGCTCTCGCGCGGCGAGCTGGAAGGGCGCGAGCTCAAGGGCCTCCTGCGCCCGGTGGCGTTCGTGCCGGAGACGAAGCTCGTGACCGAGCTCCTGGCGCAGTTCCGCCGCGACCGCCAGAAGATGGTCATCGTGCTCGACGAGTACGGCGGCACGGCCGGCGTCGTCACGCTGGGCGACGTGCTGCACGAGCTGGTCGGCGCGATGCGGGAGGAGCTCGGCGAGACCTCGCCCAAGCCGATCCGCCGCAACGAGGACGGGACGATCGAGGTGCAGGCCGGCACGCACGTCTCCGACGTGAACGAGGAGCTCGACATCGAGCTGCCCGAGCGCGAGGACTACGAGACGCTGGCCGGCTTCGTGCTGGCGCAGCTCGGCCGCTTCCCCAAGAAGGGCGAGTCCTTCCAGTGGGGCGGGATCGAGTTCCAGATCACCGAGGCGAGCGACCGGCGCGTGCTCGGCGTGCGCCTGCGGCCGGCCCTGGCCGAGCGCGCGTGAAGGCCGCCGCCCCGCCGCGGCGGCGCCCCGCGCTCGACGAGCGCGCGCTGGTCCTGCGCCGCTTCCGCTACGGCGAGTCCTCGCTCGTCGCCCATCTCCTGACGCCGGGCCAGGGGCGCGTGGCGGTGCTGGCCAAGGGCGCCTATCGCCTGAAGTCCGGCTTCTTCGGCGTGCTCGACCTGTTCGACACGCTGCGCGTGGGCTTCCGCGCGCAGGGGGGCGAGCTCGGGCTCGTCGTCTCGGCCTCGATCGAGCGGCGCCGGCGCGGCGTGACGCGCTCGCTCTCGGCCTACCGCGCCGCGCTGTGCGTGCTGGAGGTGGCCGGCATGGGCGCGCGCGCGGGCACCGGCGAGCCGGAGCTCTTCGCGCTGGCCGAAGGCGCGCTCGACCTGCTGGACCAGGGCCGCACGCCCCCCGCGCTCGTGCGCGCCGCCTTCGACCTGGCCTTCCTCGAGCAGGCCGGCCTGGCGCCGGCGCTGGAGGCGTGCGCGAGCTGCGGCGCGCGGCCCGCCCGCGGCGCGCGGGCCGCGAGCGTGCCCTTCTCCGTCTCCGGCGGCGGGCGGCTGTGCGAGCGCTGCGCCGACGAGGCGCGCGCCCGCGGGCGGCGGATCGAGACGGTCCCCTTGCAGTGGCTGCGCATCGCGAGCAGCCTGATGGCGGCCCCCGCCGCCGGGCTCGAGCGCGTGCGGCTGGAGGAGGCGACCCTGGCGCGCCTCCTGGCGTTCGTGGAGCGCTTCCTCGAGTACCACCTCGAGACGCGCCCGCGCGCCTGGGAGCGCGGCGCCGCGCGGACCGCGCGCCGCCGCGCGCACGGCTCCCCTCCCCGACCCCGAGACGACGCGACCCGATGAGGCGACTCCCGCTCCCCCTGCTGCTCGCGCTGTGCGCGCTGGCGGCCTGCTCCTCCCTGCGCCGGCGCGTGACGGCCGGGAACGCCGCGCAGCACCTCGAGCTGGCGCGCGAGGAGATCGCGGCGGGCGAGCTGCACGCCGCGACCCGGCGGCTGACGGTGCTGCGCGGCGTGGAGGGCCTCGACCCCGACCTGCGCCAGCGCGCCGAGGACCTGCTCGAGACGGCGTCCGGCTCGCTGCTCGGCGCGCTGGACGCGCGGCAGGCCGGCGCGGACGACTACCTCGACCTCTTCGAGGACGACGACCTGGCGCCGCGCACGCGCGCGCGGGCGGGGCTGCTCGGTGCCCGGCGGCTGCTCGAGGAGGGGCGGCCGGTGCAGGCCGCCAAGCGCGTGCGGGAGGTCGAGAAGGAGCTCTCGTCCTTCGCCGACCGCGCCCTGGCGGGCGACGTGATCGGCCGCGCCGGGCTCGAGCTCGTCGCGCGCGGCGGCAGGTACCTGCTCGTGTTCCGCTACGCCAGCCGCGGGCTGGAGGCGCTGGACTTCCTGGTCGTGACCTACCCCTTCGACGCGCGCTGCCCGCAGGCCTACGCGGCGATGGTCGAGGAGCACGCGCGCCGCCTCGACCACGACGAGGCGATCGTGAAGGCCGAGGACCTGATCGTCTACCACCCGCAGAGCCCCGAGGGCATCGCGATGCAGGTGCGCCTGCCCGAGCTGCGGCTGGAGCGGCTGGAGCGCGACGACAACGACCGGGCCCAGATGCTCCAGGCGCGCAGCGAGCTCGAGTTCTGGCTCGACCGCTACGCCGGGCGCAGCGGGACCCCGGCCGACGAGGCGCGGGCGCGCGCCGCGCTGCGCACGTGCAACCGCCGGCTGGCCGAGAACGACCTGGTCGTGGCGCGCTTCTACGAGCGCGTGGACGAGCCGCCCGGCGTGCGCCTGCACGCCGAGCGCGCCCTGGCCTCGGGGCGCGCGGCGCAGGCGCCCGAGGCGATCGCCGAGGCCGAGCGGCTGCTCGCGCTGCACCCCGAGGCGGCGGCCCTGCCGGGCAGCGCTCCCCGCCCGTGAGCCTCCCGCGCGGAGCGCGCGTCCTGGCCGGCCTGCTGGCGCTGGCCGCGGCCGGCTGCGGGTGGAGCTCCGGCCTGCGCGTCGGCGAGGGCGTCGAGACCGTCGGCGTGGAGATCTTCCGCACCCAGCGCGACGTGATCGAGCGCGGGCTCGAGGCCGACCTGCACGCCGCCCTGTCGCGGGCCGTGGTGGACCTGGTCGGGGCCCGCCTGGTCGCCCCCGAGGACGCGCAGTGGGTGGTGCGCGGGTCGATCGAGGGCTACCGGCGCCGGGGAGGGATCCGCGACCGGGACAACCGCCTGCTCGAGACCGCCGTCGAGATCGACCTGCAGGCCGAGCTCGTCGCGCGGCGCGGCGCCGGGACGGCGAAGACGCTCGCGCAGAGCGGGCCGCGCGTGTGGAGCGGCTACGCGCTGGACGTGCCCGAGAACGAGCCGGCGGCGCGCGGGCGCGCGCTGCGCTTCCTGGCCGAGACGATCGTGCTCGAGCTGTTCGCCGAGCCCCCGCGGCCCGCCCCCGCGCCCGGCCCGTCGTAGGCCTAGGGGGGCGGAGAAAAGGGTCCGCCGCCGCGCCCCGCGCGCCTACACTCGGGGCGCGCGCGCGCCGCGGTTCCCCGGGCGGCCCTGGAGCCCTCCGCGGCGAGAGACGATAAGACCCCCATGCCCGAAACCCCCGACAAGGGCCGGCGCTCCCGATCGCTCGGGTCGTTCCTGGTCTTCCTCCTGGTCGTCTTCTTCGTGCTGCTGCTCATGGGCGGCAAGGAGATCCACCGCACCGAGCAGCTCAGCCAGGACCAGTACGAATGGCTGCTGAACCAGGGCGACGTCGTCGTGCAGCGCCTGCGCGGCGACGAGAAGGGCACGAACCACATCAGCGGCACCTACCGCAAGGCGGACGAGGGCGAGGTGAGCTTCGAGGTCAGCTACACCTCGCTCGAGAGCCGCGAGGCGGAGTTCCGCGAGCTCAAGGCGCGCCAGTACACGCGCATCGCGCCCCGCGAGCTCGAGGCGGGCCTCGAGCAGGGCTGGTACCAGCCGGTCGAGGCGCGCTACCTGGTCGGCGTGCGCGCCCCGCAGGCCCCGGCGGCCGCCCCGCCCGCGCGCGAGCAGGAGGCGCGCCCGGCGGCCGTGCGCGCGCGCCCGGCGGACCGCAAGGAGAAGCTGCTCGTCGCCGTGACGGACACGCGCGGGCGCACGCAGACCGACACGCCGGGCGACGTGCACTTCGACGTGCAGCTCGGCTCGGGCCAGGAGCTGGCCCTGCTCCTGGGCACGCTCGAGCGCGCGGGCGTGCCGATCCAGCGCCGCACCTACGACCTGACCGATCAGCGCGGCACGCGCTGGGAGGACAGCTCCAGCCTGCTCGGGACGATCCTGGTCTACGCCAGCCCGTGGATCCTCCTGATGGTCATCTTCATGGTCTTCCTGCGCCAGATGCGCTCGCAGGGCGGCGCGGGCGGCGTGATGTCCTTCGGGCGCTCGCGCGCGCAGCTCTACTCGAAGGAGAACCACACGAACGTCACCTTCGACGACGTGGCCGGCGCGGGCGAGGCCAAGGCGGAGGTGCGCGAGATCGTCGAGTTCCTGAAGAACCCGAGCCGCTTCACGCGCATCGGCGGGCGCATCCCGCGCGGCGTGCTGCTCGTCGGGCCTCCCGGCTGCGGGAAGACGCTGCTGGCCAAGGCGATCGCGGGCGAGGCCGAGGTGCCGTTCTTCTCGATCTCGGGCTCGGACTTCGTCGAGATGTTCGTCGGCGTCGGCGC
>CADEGS010000183.1 GCA_902826945.1 uncultured bacterium
CGGCCTCGCCGCCGCGCGCGGGCTCTGGCTCGCGGCGGACGCCGATCCGCGCGAGCCGGGCACGCTCGTGCGCGCGATGGGCCTCGCGCTGCGGCGCCTCTTGATCGCCACCGCGGCGCTGGCGCTCCTTCCCGGCAGCGCGCCGGCGCTCGCCGTCGCGCTCGCGATCCTGGCCGGCTACCCGCTCAGCCGCGCGCTGCGCCGCGCCTTCCCGCCGTCCTAGCCTGGCTAGCCCGCGCCGGCGCGGCGCGCGAGCCAGGCGAGCGCCTGCTCGCGCGTCGCGAGCTCGCCCTCGAGCTGGCGCTCCTCCGCCTCGCGCAGGAGCTCTCCCCAGCGCGGGCCGGGCACGAGGCCGCTCGCGGCGAGGTCGGCGCTCGAGAGCAGCGGCGCCGGATGGCGCTCGCCCGGCTCGAGCGCCGCGGCGAACGACGCCAGACGCTCCAGGCCGGCCGTCGCCGGGACGTCCCCGTGCGCGGTCGCGCGCGCCACGCGCAGCGCGCTCGCCCAGCGCGGCGCGCGCACGAGCCGGATGCGCTCGGCGCGCGGGGCGTCTTCCGCGGCGCGCGCGAGGGCCAGCGCGACGTCCGCGTCGCGCGCCAGCCAGAGGACGCCCGCGCGCAGCGCTCGCGACGGACGCAGGAGGTCGAGCGCGCCCTCGAGCGCCGGTCCCGCGCCGCCCAGGAGCACCGCCAGCAGCTCCTCCTCGGCGACCGGCTCCTCCAGGCGGGCCAGGATCGCGAGGCGCCGCGCGCGCCCGGCGGCGTCCGTCCCCGCGCCGAAGCGCTCGAGCAGTGCGGCGAGCGCTCCCAGCTCCTCGAGCAGCGCCGCCGCGCGGGCGCTGCCCGGGCGCTCGGTGAGGCGCGCCAGCTCGCCGGCCACGCGCTCCGCGCTGACGCCGCGCAGGGCGTCGAGCGCGCCCGGCACCGCCCGCGCGCTCGCCCCGTCCACGGCCAGGTCGTAGCCGGCCGCGAAGCGCGCCAGGCGCAGGATGCGCAGCCCGTCCTCGCGCAGGCGCTCGAGCGGCTCGCCGACGCAGCGCAGGAGCCCGGCCGCCAGGTCCGCCAGGCCGCCGACCGGGTCGACGAGCTCGTCGGTCAGCGGGTCCAGGTAGAGCGCGTTGCAGGTGAAGTCGCGTCGGCTCGCGTCCTCCTCGAGCGTCGCGCCGTAGCGCACGCGGTCGGGGCGGCGGGCGTCCGAGTAGCCCTCCTCGCTGCGGAAGGTCGTGTGCTGCAGCGCCACGCCCTCGACGACGACGACCAGCGTCCCGAACGCGCGCCCGACGGCCGCGGTGGTCGCGAAGCGCCCCTCGAGCTCCTCGGGCGGCAGGCGCGAGGCGAGGTCGAGGTCGTGCGGCGCGCGCCCGAGCGCCAGGTCGCGCACCGCGCCGCCGACGATCCAGGCGCGCGCTCCGGCGGCCCGCACCGTCGCGGCCGCGGCGCGCGCGGCGACCGCCAGCGCCGGCGCGAGCGCCGAGATCGAGGGCCGCGGCATCGTTGAAGCGTAGCAAAGCGATTCGCAGAATCGCCCGCATGCAGACGCCTCGCACGCGCGCGCGCGCCGGCCTGACGCTCGCCTCCGCCGTCACCCTCGGCGCCATCGGCGCCGTGCTCGTGCTGGTCTCGCTGCCGCGCCTGCGCGGCTTCGTCGTGCGCGAGAACGAGGTGGATGCCCTCGGCGCGGTCACCCTGCTGGCCGACAGCCTGACCGCCGAGCCGCCCGGCACGTCGATCGAGAGCCTCGTGCGCGGCGCGGCGCTCGCGCGCCGCCTGCCCGACGCGACCTTCCTGGACGCGGGACGGCTGATGGAGTGCCACGGCTACCTGTTCGACCTCGTCGAGCTCGAGCCCGGCGCCGGCGTGGCCGAGGGCGTGCGCGCGGCCGCTCCCGCGGGGAGCGCCGGCCGCGCCGTGCGCGCCTGGCCCGCCGTCGCCGGGGAGACGGGGACCTCCGCGCTGCTCGCCACCACCGGTGGGACCGTCCTCGGGCATCCGAACGCGGCGCTCGCCTTCGGGGGCCGCCTGGCCCCGCCGCCGCCGCCGGCGCGCGAGGCCGACCGCGGGTGGCGAGCGCTCCGCTGAGCGACCTCGCCTCACGCCCCCGCTCGCCTCAGTACCAGCGCCAGAGCAGGCAGTAGAGGCCGCGCCGCGCGTCGCCGTCGGCGACCGTCAGCGCGGCGCGCTTCACGCGCGTCGCGACCAGCCCGGCCGGGCCCAGGTGCACGAGCCGTCCGGCCGCGAACAAGGCCTCCTCGCCGACCTCGTCCGCGCGCAGCACCTCGAGCAGCGTCTCGCGCCCGAGCCCGTCGGGCACCGAGCCGACGGCGTCGATCAGGTCGATGCGGCGCGCGCGATCGCGCTCGCCGGCGAGCTCCGCGGCCAGCCACGCGCGCCCGTCCACCCCGGTGTTGCCGGCCTGGATCGTGAGCCAGCGGTGCGCGGCGAGGCCCTGGATCGTCTCCTCGGCGTGCTCCAGCGCGAGCGCCCGCAGCCAGCGCGCCGAGGGCGCGCCGGGCACCAGCCCGACCGACTTGAAGGTCGTCAGGCGCTCGCCGAGCGGCCGGTGGGCCTCGCGGCGATCGCGCGCGGCGAGCGCCGCCAGCGCACGCGCGGCCAAGGACGCCGAGCGCTCCAGCGCCGCGCGCGTCGCGCGCAGCGCGAGCAACCCGCGCTCGGGCGAGGCCTCGATCTCGGCCAGGGCGCGGTCGAGCGCCGCGGGATCGTCGCGCTCGGCCAGACGCTCCAGCGCCGCCGTGCGCACCTCGGACGCCTCGTCGTCGAGCGCGGCGTGCAGGACCGCGCGCCCGCGCTCGCCGACCTCCCCCGCACCCAGCGCGGCGACCGTCGCCGCGCGCACGAGCGGCGAGCGGTCGCGCGCCAGCGCGGCCACCTCGTCCTGCCAGCCGATCGCGGCCGCCGCCCGCAGCGCGAGCACGCGCAGGGCCGGATCGGGGTCGGCCAGCGCGGCGCGCAGGACGTCGGCAGCGCCCGCGTCGCCGGCGCGCGCGCAGCAGGCCGCGACGGCCGCACGCACGTCGGGCAGGAGCGCCGCGAGCTCGGCCTCGCCCGGACAGCGCTCGCGCGCCGGCGGCGCGTCCAGGCCGAGCAGGAGCGGCGCCGCGGCGATCCACTCCCCCCGCCGCTCGCCCGCGGCGATCCAGCCCAGGGCCAGCTGCGCCGCGCGCGCGCCGTCGGCGGCGAACAGCCCGCGCACGATCTCCGCGCGCATCGTGGCCGGCTCGGGACCCTCCAGGTGCGCGAGCAGGAGCTCGTAGTCCTCCGGCAACACGTGCCCGGCGAGCAGGCCCGCCAGCGCCGCCGAGCGCACCACCTCTTGGGGGTGCTCGAAGCCCGCCAGGAGCACCGACCGCGCCAGCGGGGACGCGCACCTCCCCGCCGCGCCCATCGCGTTCTCGAGGACCGCGGCCGCCTGCGCATCGGCGTAGTGGCGCGCGACCAGGCGCTGCAACGCCTCCATCGCCTCGTCGCCGAGCAGGGCCAGCTCCTCCTGGGCGCGCCGGATCGGGAGCGGCTCGCCGCTCACGAGCTTGTCCACCAGGATCGGCGTGATCCAGGAGGTGTCCTTCTCGTAGCGCGAGACGCTGGCGCAGGCGTCGAGCAGCTCGCGCACGCGCGGGTCGGCCGCGGCCGGCGCGGGAGCGGGCGCCTCGTGCGACCCTCCGCACGCGGCCAGCGCGAGCCAGGCCGCCAGGCGTCCCCGCGCGCGGATCACCCGTCGGCGGGGGGCGCGCCGCCCTCCGTCCCGAGCGTGCCTTCCGCGTGCGCGAGCGCCGCCCAGGCCTTGGCGTAGGCGGCGCGCGCGGCGCGCTCCGTCGACAGCGCCTGCGCCAGGTCCTGCTGGAACTCGAGCACCTGGAAGGTCGTCGAGAGGCCGATGTCCAGGCGCGACTGCTCGGCCTCGAGCTGCCGGCGCGCGAGCTCGAGGCTGGTGGTGGCCGCCTGCACGGCCTCCGCGCGGAAGCGCACGTCGCGCAGCGCGGCGCGCACCTCGGCCAGGACGTCGAGCTCGCGCTGGTCGTAGGACAGGCGGCTGCGGCGCAGCGCGGCGCGCGCGGCGCGCGCGGCGTGCGAGGCCTGGCGGTTGCCGAGCGGCACGCTGAAGGTCAGGCCGGCGCGGTACTCCGGGAACTCGAACGAGGTCGAGGACGAGAACGCGTCCTGCGGGTCGGTGTCGAAGCCGACCCCGGTGGCGGCGAGCGTGAGGTCGAGCTGCGGCAGGCGCTCCGAGCGCGAGCGTTGCAGGCGGATCTCCGCGACGTCGATCAAGGCGCGCTCCTGCGCCAGCTCGGGCCGGCCGCGCAGCGCGCGCTCGAGCGCCTCGCGCCAGTCGAGGTCGCGCGGCTCCTCGCCGGGCTGCACCTCGGGGAGCGGCGTGATCGGGACGATCGGACGGTCCCACGCGTCGAGCGTGCCCTCCGTCTCGCCGGTCGGCTTCTGGAGCAGCAGCCGGCGCAGGTTGTCCTCGGCGGTGCGCAGCGTCTGCCTGGCGCGGATGCGCGCTTCCTCCTGCTGCGCCACGTTCGTGCGCGCCTGGAGCACGTCCACCTCCGTGCCCGTGCCGACCGCGAGGCGGCGCTCGTCGCGCGTCTGCTGCTCGCGGCCGAGCGTCACGGCCAGCTCGCGCACGGCGAGCTCCTCGCGCGCGCTGACCAGGTCCCAGTACGCGTTGCTGACGTCGAGCAGCAGGCGCTGCAGCGTCTGGCGCTCGCGCTCGCGCTGCAGCTCGTAGTTGGCCTCCGCCTCGCGCTGGCCGGACGTCGCGTAGCGCACCCACGCGCCGCGCAGCAGCGGCTGCACCAGGCTCGCGGTGAACACGTCGGTGGTCGAGACGTCGAACACGGCGAAGGAGTTGTTCGTGCGCGAGTTGTCGTGCGAGAGCTGGAGCTGCAGCGTGCCGCCGGTCTGCACCGGCCAGGTCAGGCGCGCGATGCCGCTCTGGGTGTCCTCCTCGAGGACGTTGGCGCCCGACAGGTCGCTGACGCCGGGGCTCTCCCGGTCGGTCAGCGTGCCCTGCAGGAACAGCACCGGGTCGAAGGCGCCCCAGCTCCCGAGCGCCAGCTGCCGCAGCTCCTCGGTCGCCAGGCGCTGGACGTCGAGGCCGATGTTGCTCTCGAGCGCGATGCGCAGCGCGTCCTCGAGCGCGAGCTCGAGGTCGGCCTCGGGAGCCGTCGTCTGCCGCGCGAGCGCCGGCGCGACGCACGCGAGCAGCACGGCGCACGCCCCGAGCGGGCCGGAGCGCCGGGGGCGCGGGGAGCGGGAGAGCCGGCGCGCGAGGGTCATGGGGCGCACAGGATAGTGGCTCTCCCGAGGCGCACCAAACGCCACGTGGCACGCGGCCTGCGGCCCGCGCCCCGATCGTCACAGGCGCCGGACGAGCGCGCACAGGCGCGCCGCGCGCCCCTCGTCGTGCCCCGGGGCGCCGGCCACGGAGAGGACGAGCGCGCGCCGGTCGGGGCCGCGGTGGCGCAGCTCGACGCGCAGGTGCGGCAGCGGCAGGAAGGCCCGCACGCGCTCGGCCCACTCGACGACCGCCACGCCGTCGCCGCCCAGGTACTCCGCCCCGCCGCCCTGCAGGAAGAGCGCCTCGCGCCCCTGCATCCAGGCGTCGAAGTGGTAGAGCGTCGTGCGCCCCTCGTACTCCTGCATCAGGACGAAGGTCGGGCTGGTCGGCGCGTCGCGCACGCCGAGGCCGCGCGCCAGGCCGCGCACGAAGGTCGTCTTGCCCGCGCCGAGGTCGCCCTCGAGCGCGACGACGTCGCCCGCCTGGAGCTGCGCGCCGACGCGCTCGCCCCAGCGCTCGGTCTCCTCGGGAGCGCCGCTCGCGAGCTCCCGCGCCTCACCCGCCATGCGTCCACCCCCCGCGGCCGTCCCAGGCGCGCCAGGCGCCGCTCTGCTCGTCGCGCAGCCACAGGCCGCGGCCCGCGCGCACGCGGCCGATCCGCGCGAGCTCCGGCGCGCCGGGCACGCCGTGCTCCAGCGCCGCCCGCGCGCGGCGCGGCGCCAGGGTGGCCAGGAGCTCGTGGTCCTCGCCGTCCTCGAGCGCGTGCGCGCGCGCGCTGCGGCCGCTCGTGCGCGCCGCACGGCGCGCGTCGCGGTGCACGGGCACGTGCTCGAGGTCGATGCGCACGCCCGCCGTCCTCGCGAGGCGCGCCAGGTCGCGCGCCAGCCCGTCGCTGACGTCCATCAGCGCGCTCGCGCCCAGCCGCGCCAGCGCGCGCCCGGCCTCGAGGCGCGGCGCGAGGCGCAGGTGGCGCCCGAGCCCGCTGCCGCCGACGGGGCCGCTCAGGAGCACCCACTCGCCGGGACGCGCGCGATGGCGCGCGGGCGGCTCGCCGCGCCCGCGGTACTCGCCGAGCGCGCTGACGGAGAGCGCCAGCGGGCCGGGCCGGCAGGCGAGGTCGCCGCCGACGAGCTCCGCGCCGAAGGCGAGCGCGGCGGCGCGCACCGCGACGATCACGCGCCGCAGGCGCCGCTCGTCGGCCTCCGGACCGGCGGCCAGCGCGAGCAGGACGGCGCGCGGCCAGGCGGCGCTCGCCGCCAGGTCCGACACGCTGCGCGCCACCGCCTTGCGGGCGAGCGCGGCGGGGGGCGTGTCCGCGCCGACGTGCACGCCGACGATCGTGTGGTCCACGCACAGGACCGGCCGGCCGCGCAGGCGCGGCAGGACGCACGCGTCGTGGCCGCGCGGGCCGAGCGCGTGGCGCGCGTCCAGCGCCAGCCCGCGCAGCCAGGCGAGCAGGCGCTCCTCCGACCAGCGCGCGCGCATGCGCCTCATGCTACGCGCGCCGGCGGCCGGAGCGGAGCGCCGCGGCGCTCCGGGGAATCAGCCGAGCGCGGCGCGGTACGCGCGAACGGCGGCCGCCGGGTCCGCCGCCGCGAGGATCCCGGCGCGCACCGCCAGCCCGTGCGCGCCCGCGTCGAGCACGCCGCGCGCGTCCGCCGGCCCCAGGCCGCCGATCGCGAGCACGGGCAGGCCCGCGCTCGCGATCCCCTGGCGCAGGCCTTCGAGGCCGATCGGCTCGCGCCAGCCGCGCTTCGAGGGCGTGTCGCGCACCGGCCCGAGGAACAGGTAGTCCGCCCCGCGCCACGAGGCGGGCTCGTCGCCCGCGTGCGTCGAGCGCCCGATGCCGCACGCCCCCGGGCCGCCCAGGCGCTCGCGAACGAGCGCCGGCGGCAGCGAGCGGAAGCCCAGGTGCACGGCGTCCGCCCCGGCGGCGAGCGCCACGTGCGGCCGGTCGTGCACGGCCAGCCAGACGTCCGGGAAGAGCGCGCGCAGCGCGCGCGCCGCCGCGAGCAGCGCGCCGTCCTCCCAGCGCGGCTCGCGCAGCAGCACGCCCTCGAGCCCGGCCCGCGCGGCCGCGGCCACGGCCGCCAGGAGCCTTGGCGCGTCCGACGCGTCGCGCTCGCCGGCCGAGAGCGCGACGAGACGCGGCGGCCGCCTCACGACGCCTCGGCCAGCTCGACCAGGTAGCCGAGCTCGCGCAGGAGCGCCTGCATGCGGCGCGCCGAGGCGGCGCCCGAGAGCTGCAGCGTCTGCGCGTCGAGCACGCGCGCGACGTAGCCGCGGCAGCCCGGATCCTGCTGGAAGCGGCGCAGCGTGTCCGGCTCGCCGCAGCGCAAGACGAGCCGCCCGTCGAGGCGCATCAGGCCGGCGCGCTCGGCCCAGTCGCGCACCGAGAAGCGCACGTTCTGCGGCAGCGGCGTGCGCGAGTGGCGCTCGAGCGTGTCCAGGATCCCGGCCAGCGGCATGCCGTCGCGCAGGCCGCGGCGCACGCTCTCCTGCGTGATGCGGAAGTGCAGGAGCGAGCCGAGCGTCTCGCGCGCGGCGAAGCGGTCGAGGTCGTGGATCAGCTCGGCGTCGTCTCCGGTCGGGAACAGCACGACCTCGAAGTCGGGCGTGACCACCAGCGAGCCGACGCGCTTGGCGCCGCGCGCCCCGCTCGTCTCCATGCCGAGCGCGCGCGCCCCCGCCGGCGTGAGGCGCATCGCGACCGGCCGGCGCGAGCGGTCGTAGCCGAGCTCGACCATGCCCAGGAGGTACAGCCGCTGGCGCACCCACTTGGCCAGGTTCCAGGCCAGCCGCTGCGGATCCTCCATGGCCGGGATGCTGCCGCGCTGCGCGTGCTCGGCCAGGGCGTCGGGCAGGCCCAGGTCGTCCATCGTGGCCAGGTAGCCGTTGCGCGCGAGGAACGGCAGGTACATCAGGTCGTACCAGACCTGCGGCTCCACGCGCTTGAGCAGGCGCAGGAAGATCTCGCGCATGCGGACCTGGTGGAAGGGCTCGCCCGGCAAGAGGCGATCGGCCAGCGCGAACTCGAGCAGCGCCTTCTGCTTGGCCAGGAGGTCGCGCGAGCCCCAGGCGCGGCCCGACGCGGTGACGGCGAACGTGCGCTTGCCGGTGCGGTCGATCAGCCCCTGCTCGCGCGCGAAGCGGAACAGGAAGGAGAGCACCTCGGCGCGCGACAGCTCGCGCCCGGGGTTGGGGATCAGGTGCGCCAGGATGCGCTTCTCGGTGGTCTTGAAGATGTCGCCGTGGACCGTGTAGCGCACCTCGTTCTCGTCGACGTAGGCGAGGAAGCGCGAGACGTTCGAGGTCAGGTCGATGCCGAGCGAGAGCTCCTCGAACGGGCGGTCCGGGTCGCCCGGCACGGCCACGCGCCGCAGCCAGGCCAGGGCGACCTCGTTGAAGACGAGCAGGCTCTCCTCCTTGAGCTGCACGCCGTAGCTCGTGAAGTCGACCTCTTGCACCGTGCCGACCAGCGACTGCTCGAGGATCATGCGCCAGCGCCGGCCGTTCCAGTGCGGCAGCT
>CADEGS010000184.1 GCA_902826945.1 uncultured bacterium
CCGCGCGTGCTCGAGTTCAACTGCCGCTTCGGCGACCCCGAGACGCAGGCGATCGTGCGCCGCATGCCCGACGACCTGCTGCCGATCCTGCTCGCGGCGGCCGAGGGGCGCCTGGAGGAGATCGAGCCGCCGCGCTGGGACCGGCGCACGTGCGTGGGCGTCGTGGGCGCGGCGGAGGGCTACCCGGGCTCCTACCGCAAGGGCGACGTGATCAGCGGCCTCGAGGAGGCCGACGCGCAGGACGAGGTGGTCGTGTTCCACGCCGGCACGCGCCGCGACGGGCGCAGCGTGCTCACGAACGGCGGGCGCGTGCTGTGCGTCACCGCGCTCGGCGACGACGTGCGCCAGGCGCGCGAGCGCGCCTACGCCGGCTTCGACGCCCTGCAGTGGAGCGGCCGCTTCTGCCGGCGCGACATCGGCCTGCCGCGCCCGCGCCGCCCCGGCGTTGAAGAGCGCTAGCGCGGCCGCGCGGAACGACTCCAGAGCGGGTGCGCGGCCCGCCACGGTCTCCGTGGTCGTGCCGACCTGGAACGAGGAGCGGCACCTGCCGCGGCTGCTCGCCTCGCTCGGCCTGGGCGCGGACGGCGCTCGCGCGGGAGCCGACCGGGCACCCGACGAGGTGGTCGTCGCGGATGGCGGCAGCGACGACGCGACCGCCGCGCTGGCGCGCGCGTGCGGCGCGCGCGTCGTCACCAGCGCGCTCGGGCGCGGCACGCAGCTCGCCGCCGGCGCGCGCGCCGCGCGCGGCGAGCTCCTGTGGTTCCTGCACGCCGACATGCGCGTGCGGCCGGGCTCGCTCGAGGCGCTGCTCGGCGCGTTCGAGGACGCGCGTCTGGTCGCGTGCGGCGTGCACCAGACGATCGACGCGCGCGGGCTCGTCTACCGCTCGCTCGAGCGCGTCGCGGACCTGCGCGTGCGCCTCGGGCGCGTGTACGGCGACTCGGCCCTGGCGGTGCGGCGCGCGGAGTACGAGGCCGCCGGCGGCTTCCGCGCCGTGCCGCTCTTCGAGGACCTCGACCTCGCGCGGCGCCTGCGCCGCCGCGGACGCGTGCGGCTCGTCGCCGGCGCGGCGGTGCACGTGTCGGCGCGGCGCTGGCGCGCGGAGGGGGTGCTGCGGCGCACGCTCGCGAACCAGGTCCTGACCGCGGCCTGGGCGCTGGGGGTCGCCCCCGAGCGACTGGCCCGCTACTATCGGCCTGCGAGCGGGCATGGCGCGCCGCCCGCGCCCGACGACCCCTCGTGAAGCACGCCGCGATCCGCAAGGCCTTCGAGCGCTTCCTGCGCGAGCGCTCGCTCAAGATGACGGATCAGCGCCAGCGGATCTTCGAGCGCGCCTTCGCCACGCACGAGCACTTCTCCGCCGAGACCTTGTTCCAATGGCTGCGCGAGGAGCAAGGGCCGGCCGTGTCGCGCGCGACGGTCTATCGCACGCTCGGGCTGCTGGTCGAGGGCGGCTTCCTGCAGACGCTCGACACCGGCGGCGGCGAGCTCGTCTACGAGCACGTCCTCGGGCACCGCCACCACGACCACCTGGTGTGCGTGGACTGCGGGCGCATCGAGGAGTTCGTCGACGAGCGCATCGAGGAGCTGCAGCGCGAGGCCTGCGCGCGCAAGGGCTTCCGCCTGCTCGACCACGACCTGCGCCTGTTCGGCACGTGCCCCGCGTGCAGCCGCAAGCGGGAGACGGCCAGCGATGCGCCGGCGGACGGCGTGCGCGCCTGAGGGCGGGCCGGCGGCGCGCGCGCGGCGCGTGGCGTGGCCGCTGGCCGCGCTCGTCGCGGCCGCGTGCGGCGACGCGCCCGAGCCCGGGCCCGCCGTGCTGCGCATGGCGGCAGAGGACCCGCGCTGGAGCGTCGAGCGCTCCGGCGTGCGCGGCGCGGCCGGCCCCGCGCCGCTCGCGCTCGCGGGCGGCCTCTCCGCGAGCGTGACGCGCGACGTCGCCGGCGCGCTGTGGATCGAGATGGACCTGCCGCGCGAGCTGTGGTTCCCCGACCTGCCGCCGGGGACCTGGGCCTGCCAGCCGCCGGTGGGCGGCATCGGCCGGCGCATCGGCCGCGGCGTGACGCACCGGCTGACGCTGCGCGGGCGCGCGCTGCGCGACTTCCTGTCGCTCCCCGCCGCGCGCGCGCTGCCGCCGCCGGGGACCTTCCACGTCACCGGCAACCGCGTGACGGTGTTCCAGCCCGAGGGCAGCCCGGCGCCCGAGGACGTGCGCCTGGCGCTGCGCGAGCGGCACGCGCAGAAGGACGCGCTCGGCGACCGGCGCGTCAGCGGCCGGCGCTTCAGCGGCGAGGGCTTCTCGCTGTGGCCGGGCGAGACGCTCGTCTGGCGCGGCCCGCTGCCGGCGCGCGCGGCGCTCTCCTTCTCCTTCTGCGCCGAGCCGGCGGTGGCCGGCACGGCGGGGGGGACGGTCGGCTTCCGCGTCTTGCTCGACGAGCGCGAGCTGGCGGGGGGCACGCTCGACGTGGTCGTGGGCGGCGCGACGCGCGCGGTGCGCGTCGAGCTGCCGCCGGGGCGCGCGCGCGAGGGCACCTTGCGCTTCGAGGTCGAGGGACCGTTCGCCTACACCTCGGTCCTGGCGCCGCTCGTGCTCGACCTCGAGCGCCTGGCCGCCGCGGAGCGGCCGCCGGACGTGGTCGTGTTCCTGGCCGACACGCTGCGCGCCGACGCGCTCGGCCCGTGGGGGGGCGATCCGCGCCTCGCGCCGGAGGTCGAGCGCTTCGCCGCGCGCGCGCGCGTGTTCGAGAACGCCTGGTCCACGGCGACCTACACGCTGCCCGCGCACGCCTCGATGTTCACCGGGCGCTACCCGCGCGAGCTCGGCGTGGCGGGGCTGGCGCGCGCGATCCCGCCCGTGCCGACGATCGCGGGCCTGCTCGCGCGGCGCGGCTACCGCTGCGGGGCGATCACCGACGCGGGGATGGTCTCCAAGGTCTACGCCCTCGACCAGGGCTTCCAGTGGTTCGACGAGCGCAGCGAGGGGCTCGACTCGACGCTGGCGCGGGCGCGCGCCTTCCTCGACCAGGACCCCGAGCTGCCCGTCTTCCTGTTCGTGCAGACCTATCGCGCCCACGAGCCCTACCACGTCAGCGACGCGACGCGCGCGGCGCTGGGCGAGACGCTGGGGCTCGACTTCGAGGAGACCAGCGAGGAGCTCCTGGCCGCGATCGGCGGGACCTCCACGGAGCTGGGCGAGGACACGCCCGAGGCGCGCGCCGCGCTGGCGCGCCTGCGCGCGCTCTACCTGGGCGGCGTGGCGGACCTCGACGCCGCCTTCGGGCGCTTCGTGGACGACCTGGACGCGCGCGGCCTGCTCGAGCGCGGCGTGCTCGTGCTCGCCAGCGACCACGGCGAGGCCTTCGGCGAGCGCGGCACGATCGCGCACCGCGGGCCCGTGCTGGAGGCGCAGACGCGCGTGCCGCTGGCGCTCGCCGGCCGCGGGATCGAGCCCGGGCGCGTGCGCGAGGCGGCCTCGCTCCTGGACCTCGCGCCGACGATCGCCGAGCTGGCCGGCGCGCCCGCCGACCCGGCCTGGAGCGGGGCGTCCCTGCTGCATCCGCTCGGGGCGCGCGCGCTCTACGCCTTCCAGTGCCAGGAGCAGGCCGAGGGCTCCACGCTGGCGGCGATCGAGTGGCCTTACAAGGTGATCGCGCGCGAGGATCCGGCGGCGCTCTCGGCGGGCGCGGTGGAGCTCGCCTTCGACCTCGCGGCCGACCCGGACGAGCGCGACGACCGCGCGGGCGACGCCGACTGGCCGCGCGCGCTGCTCTTGCGCCACGCGGAGCGCCTGGCGCGGCTGCTCGTGCCCGCCGTCGATGCGCCGCGCGCGGAGCCCGACGCGCTCGAGCTCGACGCCCTGCGCGCGCTCGGCTACGCGGGCGAGGCGCCGGTCGCCGGGAGCCGCTGACGCGCCGTGCTCAGCCGCGCAAGCGGCGCAGGATCTCGTCCAGCACCATGCGCGCGGTCGCGCCGTCCTTGCGCAGCGGGCGCTCGGCCTCGACGCGCACGTCGGTGCGCTCGATGTCGTAGGCCTCGACGGTGACCGTCACGTCGGCGCCGTCCACCGTGCAGCGCGCGCTGCGCGGCGCGCTCTGTGTCGTGACCTCGGCGCCGGGATCGACCAGGATGCCGAGCGTCTCGGTCGCGACGCGGAACACGCGCTCGACGTCGTCCTTGACCTGCGCCGTGTGGACCTCGCCCGGCAGCACCTTCTGGCTGACGACGTAGCCCACGCCCGCCGCGGCGGCGACGATGCAGCCGGAGGCGAGGGCCAGAGCGGCGAGCGCGGCGAGGAGCGGGAGCGGGGAGCGGCGGGCGTGCGGCATGGCGGGCGCGGGGGGCTCGGCGGTCAGCGGGCGTGCCGGGCGCCGGCCAGCGCGGGAGCGTGGCCCGCGGCGGCCGCCACCAGGCGGCGGTAGAACGAGAGGCCTTCGCCCTCGGCGCGCGCGGGGAGGCGCGTCCAGAGCGGGTGGTTCCAGGGGGAGAGGTTGCGCTCGGGGTGCGGCATCAGGCCGAGCACGCGTCCGCTCGGGTCGCACAGGCCGGCGACGTCGTCCAGCGAGCCGTTCGGGTTCGCCGGGTAGCCCGGCTCGGGCTCGCCCGCGGGCCCGCAGTAGCGCAGCACGACCTGGCGGCCGCGCTCGAGCTCGGCGCGCGTCGCCGCGTCGCGCGCGACGAAGCGTCCCTCGCCGTGCGCCACCGGCGCGGGCAGGAGCTCGCCGGCGGAGAGCCACGCGCACGCGCCGGGCTCGGCGCGCATCGTGATCCAGCGGCACTCGAAGCGCCCCGAGTCGTTGTCGGCCAGCGCGATCGTGCGCTCGTGCGGCTCGCGGTCGGGCTGGAACAGGCCGAGCTCGACCAGGATCTGGAAGCCGTTGCACACGCCGAGCACGTGGCCGCCGCCCTCGACGAAGCGCCGCAGCCGCTCGCCCAGGCGGCGCCCGAGCTCCAGGCCGAAGATGCGCCCGGCCGCGACGTAGTCGCCGTAGCTGAAGCCGCCCGGGACGGTCAAGAGGTGCGCGCGGCCCAGGCGCGCGGGCTCCGCGGCGAGCGCGTTCAGGTGCACGAGCTCGACCTCGGCGCCGCCCAGCTCCAGCGCGCGCACGGTCTCGGCGTCGCAGTTGGTGCCCGCCGAGCGCACCACGATCGCGCGCGGGCGGCTCATCCGGCGAAGCCTCCCTGGAACGAGGCGCGCAGGCCGTCCAGCGCCTCGTCGAGGAGCGCGCGACCGTCCCGGCCGAGCACGCGCAGGCGCGGGGCGGCCTCGACCGAGCCGAGGTCGACGAGCGGGAAGCCCGCCAGGCGCGCGCGCAGCGCGGGGAGCTCCGCCGGCGCGACCTCGAGCAGGAAGCGCGTGGCGGACTCCGAGAAGAGCGCGACCGTGTCGGGGTCCGCGCCGCTGGTCTCGGCCAGCTCGAGGCGCGCGAGCTCGAGCGCGAGGCCCAGGTCGCCCGCCAGCGCCATCTCGGCCGCGGCGACGGCCAGGCCGCCCTCGGAGAGGTCGTGGCAGCTCTGCACCAGCCCCGCCGCGAGCGCGGCGTGCAGCGCGCGCAGGAGCGCCGGCGCGCGCTCGAGGTCGGGGCGCGGCACGGCGCCGGTGCCCTCCAGCGCGGCGTGCTCGGGGAGCGCCAGGTAGGCCGACGCGCCGAGCTCGGCGCGCGTCTCGCCCAGGAGCAGCACGCGGTTCCCCGCGCGCTTCAGGTCCATCGTCACGGCGCGCCCGACGTCGGGCACCTGCGCCAGCGCGGTGACGAGCAGCGTGGGGGGGATCGAGAGCGTGCGCCCGCCGACCCTGTACTCGTTGTTCAGGCTGTCCTTGCCCGACACGAACGGCGTGCGGTACGCCTTGGCCGCTCGGTAGCAGGCGCGCGCGCACACGACCAGCGAGCCGAGCCGGTCGGGCATGGCGCAGTTGCCCCACGAGAAGTTGTCGAGGATCGCGGTGCAGTCGGGGTCCGCGCCGACCGCGACGGCGTTGCGCAGCGCCTCGTCGATCGCGAGCTCGGCCATCGCGCCGGGGTCGGCCAGCCCGGCGCGCGGGTGCGCGCCGCAGGCGATCGCGAGGCCGCGGCGCGAGCTCGGGAGCGGCTGCAGCACGGCGGCGTCGCTCGGGCCGATCCCGAGCGGACCGACCAGCGGCTTCACGACCGAGGCGCCCTGCACCTCGTGGTCGTACTGGCGCACGATCCACTCCTTGCTGGCCGTCTCCGGCGAGCGCAGGAGCGCGTGCAGCGTCGCGCCCGCGTCGCGCGGCCGCGGCACGCCGGCGTCGCGCCGCGGCGCGGGTTGCCAGCGCGCCTCGCGCAGCGGGCGCGGCGTGCCGCCGTGCAGGAAGGCCATGTCGAGCTCGGCCACGATCTCGCCCTCGTCGCGCACGACCAGGCGCCCGTCGCCGGTGAAGCGGCCGATGACGGTGGCCTCGACGTCCTCGGCCGCGAACAGCGCCACGAGCTCGGCCTCGTGCTCGGGCGGCACGGCGAGCACCATGCGCTCCTGCGCCTCGCTGATCCAGACCTCGTGCGAGGAGAGGCCCTCGTACTTGAGCGGCACGCGCTCGAGGTGCACCTCGGCGCCGGTCTCGGCGCCCATCTCGCCCACGGCCGACGAGAAGCCGCCCGCGCCGCAGTCGGTCACGGAGCGGTAGAGGCCGCGGTCGCGCGCCACGAGCAGCGCGTCGAGCACGCGCTTCTCGGTGATCGGGTCGCCGATCTGCACGGCGGAGCTCGAGACGCTCTCCGAGTCCTCGGTCAGCTCGACCGACGAGAAGGTCGCCCCGTGGATGCCGTCGCGCCCGGTGCGTCCGCCCACGCTCACGATCAGGTCGCCCGCGCGCACCTGCTTGCGCGCGCAGGCGTGCGGCAGGATGCCGACCGTCCCGGCGTAGACGAGCGGGTTCGCGACGTAGCCCTCGTGGAACCACACGCCCCCGTTCACGGTCGGGATGCCCATGCGGTTGCCGTAGTCGCGCACGCCGGCGACCACGCCGCGCAGGATGCGCCGCGGGTGCAGCGTGCCGCGCGGCACGCGCTCCTCCGGCAGGTCGGGCGGCCCGACGAAGAAGCAGTCGGTGTTCGCGATCGGCCGCGCGCCCAGCCCCGCGCCGAGCACGTCGCGGATCACCCCGCCGATGCCCGTGCCCGCCCCGCCGTAGGGGTCGATCGCGCTCGGGTGGTTGTGCGTCTCGACCTTGATGCAGACGTCCTGCCCCTGGTCGAAGGCGACGATGCCGGCGTTGTCCTCGAAGACGCTGACGCAGAAGTCGCGCGCGAGCTCGCGCGTGGCGCGCGCGATCGTCTCGCGCAGCAGGTTGTCGATCTCCTCGCGCTCGCCGTCGGGGCCGGTGAAGGCGATGCGGCCGGTCAGCGTCTTGTGCTTGCAGTGCTCGCTCCAGGTCTGCGCCAGCGTCTCGAGCTCGCACGCGCTGGGCTCGCGCCCGAGCGCGGCGAAGTGCGCGCGCACGGCGCGCATCTCCTCGAGCGACAGGCTCAGCCCGCCCTCGGCGCTGAGGCGCGCCAGGCGCTCGTCGTCGGCGTCGAGCAGCGCGACCAGGGCCCGCCCGCGCCGCGCGCGCGGCAGGCGCGCGCCGTAGGGCAGGTCCTCGCGGTCGATGCGCACCGCCTCGATCGTCTCGTTGGCGAGCACGCGCTGCGCCAGCGTGGCCAGCTCGGCCGGGGCGTAAGCGCCGGTCAGCTCGAGCACGCGGAAGGTCGCCACGCCGGCCGCGCCCTCGCGCGGCGCGAGCGCGAGCGAGCGCAGCAGGTCCTCGACCGTGCGCGCGACCGGGTCCATCACGCCCGCGCGCGGGCAGACCAGGATCCGGTGGCGCACGTCGGCGGGGCGCGCCGGAGCGCCGCGCGGCGGCGTCACGCGCGCCTCGTCGAGCACCGGGTCGGCGTAGAGCTCGCGCACGACGCGGCGCACGTCGTCCGCGGCGAAGCGCGGCGAGAGCAGGAGCCCGCGGCCGGTGCGCAGCGCGCCGCGCGCGGGCAGGCCGAGCTCGGGCAAGAGCGCGGTCAACGAGCGCGCGGCCGGGTCGTCGCGCTCCTCCCGGCGGAACACCTCGACGCGCCAGGCGTCGGGCGCCTGCGGGGCGCCGGCGGCGTCGGGGGGAGGAGCGGCGGAGGGGACCGGCGGCACGGGCGGTTCCCCGCGAGGCATGCGCGCCCGCGGGCCGGCATGGTAGCGCTCGCGCGCGAGCGACCCAAGCCCGGGGGACGGCGCGCGCGCGCGTGGGCTCGGGGCTTGCAGGGCCGCGGGCGATCCTCGACCATGGCCGCGCGCGGCTCGCGGGCGGCGGCCGGCGCTTCCTTGGCGAAGGACAAGAAGAAGACCCGCAACGGCGCCGAGGGGGCCGGCGGCGGGATGGCGTTCGAGCGCCCGATCGAGGAGATCGAGGCCCAGATCGCCGAGCTCGAGTCGCTCTCGCTCTCCACGCGCCTGGACATCTCGAGCGAGATCGAGGCGCTCAAGACCAAGCTGCGCGAGGTGACCACGCGCACGTACTCGGACCTGAGCGCGTGGGAGCGCGTCAACGTCGCGCGCCACCCCAAGCGCCCGGTCGCCGCCGACTACCTGAGCGCGATCTGCGAGGACTTCCTCGAGCTGCACGGCGACCGCGCCTTCGGCGACGACAAGGCCATCGTGACCGGCCTGGCCACGATCGAGGGCCGGCGCCTGCTCCTGGTCGCGCACCGCAAGGGCCGCACGACGAAGGAGCGCGTCGAGTCGAACTTCGGCTGCGCGCACCCCGAGGGCTACCGCAAGGCGCTGCGCAAGATGCGCCTGGC
>CADEGS010000185.1 GCA_902826945.1 uncultured bacterium
CAAGCCACCGCAGTGAGCGACCGAGCGCGGGACGTAGCGGCGCGTGCGGCGAGCCGGCGGCTCGCTCTCTTCCGCGCGCAACCTCGCGTCCACCTCGCGCGCGGTCGGCCCGTGCCACGCGGCGCGCGACTCCGTGAAGAGAGAGCGGGGCTCCTCGGCTGTCGAAGGAGCGACCGAGGAGCCCCGCAGGCCGCGAGCCGTTCCGCCGCCTACGCGCGGCGCCGTCTCGCGGCGCGTCGAGTCCGCCCGGAGCGCGGGTTCCCTTTCACGCTCGGGCAGGCGAGGACGCACCGAACCCTACCCCGCTTCCGAGCCCGGCGCGGCGCCCCCGGAATCCTTCGATCGCGGCGAGCGTGTCCCACTTATCCGAGGAGTATCAAGACAGGAAGCAAGCGCCGTGCCGGCCCCTGTTCCGTTCGGGGCCTGTTCGGTCCCGGCCGAGCCCCAGCCGAGGAGCCGCACGGTCCCGACCGCGCCGCACGCGAGGCAGTAGAAGGCCCGGTCGCCGCGTGCTCGAGGCGGGCGTGGACGCCACTGCGCCGCCTGGAAGCCGCAGAAGGGGCAGAAGCCCGGATCGGCCCAGGGCCTACCCACCGAACGGGCTCCCGCTCGGGCCTCGCAGAAGCGCGTACAGCGCGAACAGGAGGCACGCGAGCAGGACGGCCACGAGCAGGTAGGCCGCGCAGGTGAACAGGCGGCCCATGCCCTCAGCGCTTCTCCCGGGGGCTCTGCCCCCGGTCCCCCGCGCCGCCCATTCCGGGGATCGGTGGGCCTGCGGCTTCGGGGTTCGCCTGCGCCAGGCGAGCGCGGCGCGCAGCCTCGAGCCCGTGCGGCTCTGGACGCGGGGGCAGCTCGAGTTCCTTGGTCGCTCGAGCGCACAGGCAGCGCACCGCTTCCTCGGCCTGCTTCATCGCCTCGCGCATCGAGCGCTCGTGCGCGAGCACCTTCGGGCCGACCATGATCCGCCAGAACGCGAGGCCGTCCGCGTCCTTCGCGCGAACGACAGTCAGCACGAAAGCGCCGCCCGCAACGCGGCGCTGCCAGACCGACGAGCCGCTGCCGTCAATCGTCTCCCATCCCGGCATCGCGGCCGGGCCTTCTGATCGCACCATCGCTTCAACCTTCCCCGCCGCCCCTTCGGTGGGTGCGAGCCGCCAGCCCCCCTACGAGTGCTGGCGGCCCGCGGGTTGAAGCGAGCCGCTAGGCCCGATCCCCGCCGCGCGGCGGGCGGCGAGCACTCCGCGCGGCGTGCGCCACAGTAGCAGCGCGCGGGAGCGCCGCAAGCCGAACGGAAAGCGAATGCCGCGCCAGGTCGCGCGCGACGAAGGCGGGGAGGTCGGAAGGATCTTCCGACGGAAGAGGGGAAGCCGCGTGCTCGGCCTGCCAGGAGCGCACCTCTTCCTGGAGGAAGGGGATTTCCCGATCCGTCCACTCGCAGGCGGCTTCCCCCGCGTCGTCACCCGCACCAAGGCTCGACACGCTGGCGATTCTCGCTCAAGCCCGGGATGCGGGCAAGCCGAAGAGGTGGGCATGGACGCAACGCTCACCCTCGCCGGCCAGCTCGAGGACGGCACCCCTGTTTGGATGCTCGCCACGATCGACGAAGCAGAGGAGGCGATCCTCGACGAGATCCTCGCGGCGCCGCTTCCGGCATGGGCCGCGGCGCTCGAGGTCTAGAGCCGCGACCAGACGAGCACCCACGCGACGCCGTTCGCACCGACCGCGCGCGCCCGGATGCTGCCGATGGGAAGGCGCGTTCCCTCGAGCGTGACGACGGTCGGGGCGGCCACGGTTCCCTTGGGCACGAAGATCGAAGTAGAAGGCACGCCGCGCTGCCCGCCGCATCCGATCCAGAGCCCCGTGGTCGCGGCGAGCGCCGGATCTAGCGTCACCTCGACGCGCACCGCTTCGATGCTCGCTCCGCATGAGACGAGAGTCGTCTGCCCGCTCGTCGGGATCGGTGACACGACCGAGCCCACCATGCGCTGCGGCTGCGACGGCGCGAGGATGATCTGCGCCTCTTCCCAGCTCGCGGCCTCAATCTCGCGGTAGAAGACCACGCCTTCGGGCGTGTCGGTGACGGCGACGCGCACGAGCCACTTGCCGGCCGCATAGAGATAGACCGCGCCGCGCACGCCTGGAATCAGCGGAGCGGGATCGGACGAAGGCGTCCACGATCGGAAGCTCGCGGCAAAGCCCGTGATCCCTTGCGAGTCGATGCGCGGATCGTTGTAGGGGACGAGCACCGTCGGCCGGTCCACCTCCACGTAGTTGTCGAAGCCCGCGGAGGTCGCGCGCAGCTGGCGCGTGCGCACGATCGGCTGCTTCGGCTTCTCCCCGATCATGCGACGCGCAGCGACAGCGAGCCGAGCCCGTAGCCGTTCCAAGTCGGCCGGATGCTCAGCGCGTCGGCGCCCGTGTTCGTCGGGACGTCGAACGTGAAGACGCGGAACTCGCCGGGGCGCAGCGTGACGCGCAACGTCGGCAGCACGAGCGGCGGGACGCTCGCGGGCGTGTACGTCACGAGGGCCGCGAGGTCCCCCTCTGCCGTCAAGCCGCTCTGATTCTCGATCGCCAGCTCTGCGGGGACCTTGTTCGGCCGGAAGAGCCCGGTCCTGATCGTCTGCCCCTCGTTCGGGTAGCGCCACGCGCCGGAGATGCGCGCGAGGTTGCGCGGAGCGCCGAGCAGGAAGCCGCCGGCGGCAGGATCAGCGGCGAAGTCGGCCGGCGCCTCGCGCGTGGCGGGCGTGTCGTCCGCGAGCGCGGCCAGGTCCGCGCCGATCTCCCCCAGGCCATGGACACCCTCGCCCGCGAGCTCCGCCGCGGCGGTCGCAGCGCGAGCAACCGGCGTCGCGCGCAGCGCGAGGTACCCGAGCGCCGCGCCGGCCGCCAGCTCTGCCACCTTTCGCCGCGGGCTCGGATCGACCATCGCCAGCCCGAGCAAGGCCGATGCACCGATCGCCAGCTCGACGCGCCCGGGCATCCGGTCACTGTCCGTTGATGAGCGCGCCGACGAAGAGCGTCGAGGCGCCACCGACGCCGAAGGCGTGTAGCTGCGCGAAGGGGAGATCCCTGCCGCTCCAGCGCCGCGACTCGCCCACGGCGAGCGGATACCCGACGTTCGCGGAAGCCGTGATCCCCCACGCGAGGTTCACCACGTTGGCGCCCGTGTTCTTCACCTCGAGCATGCCGGAGCGCGCGACCAGGAAGATGTCAGCGACCACGGCATCGGCGCCGTTCGGCACGGCGACGTTGTTCGCGCCGGTTTCGTAGCCGACGCTCTGCTCGCGGTCGAGCACCTCGCGTAGGAAGGTGTCCGTCGCGTCGAACACGGCCAGCTCGACGCGGAACGCGATGTCCGCGAAGGCGCCGATCCACCAGACGCCGGGCGTCGGGATGAGCAGGGCGCCCTTCGTTCCCGGGTAGCCGTTCACCCCGGGCGTGCTCAGGGGCGCCGGCTGGTCAGCGGGGCGCTCGGGCGTCGCGTAGAGCGCGAGGAACTCGGGCTGCGCGGGCAGCGAGCGCAGGTACCGCGCGTAGAGCAGGCTCGGCCGTTCGAAGACGTAGCGATCCTGCGGAGCCGGCTGCGTCGCATCCGCGGGGACCGTGATGTAGCCGAGCGCGGGCGCGGCCGGGTAACGCGGCCAGAGCGTGCTACCGGGAACCTGCGCGGCGGATCCGACGCTCTGCGGGCCGAGCGGGCCGACGGTCGGCCGATCGAAGCGAGCGCGCATCGCGCCGTCCTCGCGCGCGATCGGATCGCCGCGCGCGATCGAAGGCGAGCCCGCGATGGAGACTTCCGCGGCGCCGGGCAGCGGCGGGGGCATGTTGCGATCGGCCATCACTTCCTCCGCACGAGCAGGTACACGAGCACGAGACCGCCAGCGAGAGCGAGCAGAGGCACGAGCATCGAGCCGCCGCCAGACGCGCCCGCCTGCCCGTCCTGCTCGAGCGAGAGACCGCCGAGGAACGAGCCGCGGGTTCCCTGCTCTGGGCCGCCGAAGATCGCGCTGCCCTCGAACAGCGGCGAGCCGCCGAGCGGCGTGAAGCCCGCACGGTGAAGCGCGAGGATCTGGTCAGGCGACAGGGTGCGGTAGTCGTTCGAGACGTTGAGGCCCGTCTCGTCGAGCGTCGGAAAGAAGTCGCGGCCGGCGCCCCCGAGGATCTGCGCGAACAGGTCTTCTTGCGTCTGCTGCCGTACCACCTGCGAGCGCGGCGTCCCTTGCACGATCAGGCGGCCCAGCTCGCGGCCCGTGTTCGGGTCGTACTGGACTGATCCCTCGGCGGCGCTGTTCCCCGCGACGATGCGCCGCGCGCCGCCGAGCACGGTGCTCGGCCGCGCGCGCGACGCGCCGCGGAGATCAGGGGAGAGGAACTCGTCGCCTCGCGCCACGGCAGAGCCTCAACGCTTCATGGCGACGACGAGCAGGAGCAACGCCGCGCCGATCGCCAGCGGGACGACGTAGCCCGGCATCGCGCCGGAGCGCTCCGCTCCGGTGGGGCCGCCAGCCGGCAGGACGTTGATCGTCGGCTGGCCCGGGTACGGTTGCCGGATCCCCGCTTCCGCGTTGGCGATCAGCGCGGCCATGCGCTCGCGCTCGGCCGACTGCGCGGCCTGCCCTTCGTTGTACGCCTGGACAACGCTCCCGCCGAGCGTGGCGAAGCCGCGCAGGAAGCCCGGCGCGAACGAGTCCTCCCCGCCGAGCCCTTGCAGACCGGCTTGGATCGCGCCCCCGTAGTTCTTCAGCGTGTCGGTGAGTCCCATTCCTGCCCTCAGTACCGGAACGGCGAGCGGTTCGCTTGCACGGTGCGCGCACCGTGGACGGGTTGGTACGCCACGGCGCGGCCCGTGGGGCCTTGCCCCGGCAGGAACGGCCGGAAGCCGCTGCGGCCGGCCAGCGTCGGCAGCACGCCAGCCGCGGCGCCCTTGACGCCGCGGCTGGTCTCGATCGCGCGAAGGACGCTCGGCTCCGGCCCCATCGGCTTCCGGCCGACATGGACCACGGTGCGCGGGCGTCGCCTGTCTTCTGCCATTGGATCGACTCCTGCCGGCGCGGGCCGGCCGTTCGCGTGGGAGCGCGCCGCTCGGGCTACGCCGGTTGCACGAGGTTCGGGACGATCGCGTAGACCGTGATCTCGTTCGTCGTGCCGCCCCAGCCCGCGCCGGTCTGGAGTTCGACGTACGAGCCGTTGACGCTCGCCTCGCGGTTCGCGTTGATGCGCGAGAACCAGGGGCTCTGGAGCCCGGCCGTGACGCCGGTGTAGTAGATCGCGTCCGCTTCGTTGAGCAGCGAGCCCCACGCGCCGCCGAGGAAGTTCGGCCCGGGCAGCTGGAGGTACTCCTCGTTCCGCAGGACGTAGCGGAGCCGCTGGACGCCGACCGTCGGCACGGCGAGGCCGCGGATGATCCCCGTCTCCTGGAAGGGGAAGCGCTGGAGCGCGACGCTCGCGCCGATGTTCATGCTGGACGAGAGGATGCGCGGGTACAGCTGCGGCTCGATCGTCGTCTCCGTCCAGCCCATGATGGCGCTGCCGGCGACCGCCGTCGCGGCAAACGTGAGGTCGATCTGGACCTGCGAGAGCGCCGGGAACTGGCAGATGTCCGCGGCGTCCGCGGTCGCGGCGTCGAGCATCGCGTACGGGATGCTGAACGCGGTGTCCGTCAGCGCGGGCAGCACCTGGCCCCACGTGAACGCCTGCCAGTAGGCGCGCAGCTGGGCGGGCGTGAAGTTGAACAGGTCCTGCCCGTTCGCGGAGACGCGGATGCGCGACAGGTCCCCGAGCGTGGAGCCGCCGGTGAGCGCCACGATGTGCTGGACCACGCGCTCGCTGGCGATCTCGCTCGCGGTCCACGTGAGCGTCTCCGTCACGCCGCCCGTGATCGCCTTCTGGTTGCCGTTGAAGTCGTGCCGACGTACCACTGGTCTCTGCTCCTGCGCTTGGGTTGTTGGAGATCGGTGCGCCCGATCAGAACTTCGGGACGATCTTGTCCGCGAGCGGCCAGACGGCCAGCATCCCGACGCCGCGCGCCAGGTCGTCGAGGCCGATGCCGAGGATCCCGCCGCCGACGGGGACGAGCCCGCCCGGGTTCATGTCCGATTGGAGCACGAATCGGCCGAGCACCTGATCCGTGGCGATCGCCGCCAGCGTGGCGACGACGATCATCCGCGGCGAGAAGTCCCACTTGCTGCCCATCATCGCCTGCTACTCCTCGCCTTCCGGCGCTTGCGGAATCTGCCCGTCCGCGGGTTCCGCTGCGGCGTCTTCTGCCGCCCCTTGCGCTTGCGCTTGCGCTTCATCGCTCGGGTACTCCACTTCGCCCGAGCCCGCCAGCCTCAGCCCGGGACAGGAGCACAGGCCCGCGACGAGCAACGCGCTCGCGCGTAGGCGGCTGGCGGTCTTCACGCCAGGACGACTACCACAGGGGCGGCTCAGAATCCAGAGCGCACCCGCAGGTATCCCCCGCGCGGGAGCCCGCTCGCGCGGCGAGGCTCGATCCCCCACTGCGACCGCAGCAGCTCGAGCGAGCGCGGCGCGGTCGTGCGGAACACGAAGAGGTCCGACGCGCAGGCGAGCGCCGGCTGCGGGATGTCGCTCCCCAGGTACTGGGTCGTGAGGTGAAGCTGGGCGCGGGCGTGGCGGCTCGCGCGCATCAGCCGCAGGAGCGCGCTCGAGCGGGTTGCCGCGGACAGCCAGTAGTGGGCCTCATCGACCAGAAGCACCGTGCCGGGCGCCGCGAGCGCGGCGCGCGCGATCCGGTCCACCTCATCGGCTGATTCAGGCGTCCACGCGAGCGGGCCGCCGTCGCGCCAGACGCGGCTCGCCTCTGCGATGCTTTCCGCGCGCGGCACGGCATCGAACGAGCGCACGCCTGCGGCGTCGAGCACGAGCAGAGGCAGGCCCGAGTCGTCGGCTGCCCAGGCCGCACGGTGTAGAGCGAGCGTTGACTTTCCGCTGCCCGGGCAGCCGACGTACCACGCTACCGACGCCGCGAGGGGAACTTGCCCGTGTCGCGGAGCGGAGTCCCGTACGGGACGTTTTCGGCTGCTCTTCCCCATCGCTCGCGGTGCTCCCGCGCGGCGCGCGCGCTCGAGACGGTCTCGTCGGCCGCTTCGTCGTCCTGTTCCTTCGGCGGCGCCAGCTCACCGACCTTCCGCATGCGCGATCCGACGGCGACGGCGAACACGACGGCGAAGAGCGCGGCACCGACGACCGGGTAGCGATCGGACGCGCTTTGCATGTACGGGGCCGCGAGCGGCGCGAGCATCCGCAGCGCCGCGCGCTCGCCGTCGCTGAACGTCGCCAGCTCGGAAGCTTGCGGCTCCTCGAGCGCGAGCCCGAGCGACGTTGCCTTGATCCCGACGACGACGGCGAGCGCACCCTCGGCCATCGCCACGATGCCCTCGCCGTCGATCGACGCCGCGGCGTCCGGCGGCTCCTCGTGCTCGCCGTCCGCTGCGGCGGCTTCCGCTCGATCGGCCGAGCGTTCCTCGTGCTCGACCTTCGCCGCCGGCGCGAAGGGGAGATCAAGCACGGCAGCGGAAGGCGCGTGCTCGGTTATCTCCGGGCCGAGCGCTTCGGCTGCGGGCGCCGCTTGAGCAGGAACAGCGCGAGAGCGCCGAGCAGCGCGAGCGCCAGGAAGCCGCCGCCCGTTTCTTCGGCGGCGCCCCCTGGCGCTGCGGGAGGGTTTCCGCTGCGAGGCTCCCCTTCACCCTCGCGCGTGCGCTCGTGCGCTTTCTTGTGCATCCGCATCCCCGCGCGCGACACGAGAGCGCCGCACTCCTCGCACGCGACCTTTTCCGGCGGCTTCCTCTGGCTGGCCATGAGGCCGCACTCTATCGACCCACGCGGGCAGAGGAAGCCCGAGCCGGTCAATCCTCTCTGCCAGCTCCAGAAGGCGGATTGCAGAGCGCTCCCGCTTCTCTTCCCAGCGCCGAACGTCGTCCCAGGTCCACGCTCGCGTGGCGTCCGCGTGGACCGCTCCCGTGACCTTGCCCCCGCGGATCCTCGCGGGGAGAAGCCCGGGAGAGGCCGAGAACCTGCGGAACCTGCGCGGCGCGTCGATCGGTGTCTGGTCTCCCGCCTTCGCTTCCGCGCGCGCCAGCTCCGCGGCCAGCTTCCCGCGAGCGCGCAGCGGCCCCGAGCCCCCGAGCGAGTGCCAGCACTTCACGAGATAGCTCGCAAGCCCGTCCAGCGGTCGCTCGCTTCCCGGCTGCGGCGTCCAAGCCGGCTCGACCCACAGGACGGGACCGAAGCCCGAGCGCACGGCAAGGTCCCGGAGTTCTCCTCGAGCGTTCAGCACGCGCCCGTGCTTCCCGCCCGCGATCATGCGCTCCGCTGCTTCGCCGGACAGGCAGAGGTTCAGATGCGGGGTTCCGTCGCGGTGCGCTTCCCAGGTCTGGACGTACACCGATTTTCCCCAGCGCCGCACGAGCCCCTTGCGGAACGCTCCGCGCCACCGTCGCTTCGCTTCGACGTAGCGCTGCCAGAGCGGAAGCTCGCGCGCCTCAGCCGGCATCGTCAGCACGAGGTACACCCACAGCGCGCGCGAGCCGATCCCGCACGCGATCCGCGCGTAATCCTGGAACGCGACCGCTCTGCGGCAGCGCGGACAGCGCCACGATCGGCAGCGGAAGCGCTCGGTCTCGGGCTCGCCTTCACCATCAACGCGCCAGGTCGTGATCGCGTAGTCCAAGCCACCGCAGTGAGCGACCGAGCGCGGGACGTAGCGGCGCGTGCGGCGAGCC
>CADEGS010000186.1 GCA_902826945.1 uncultured bacterium
CGAGCGCGAGCAGCGCGGCGAAGCCGAGCGTGGCCAGCGCCGCGCCGAGCGCCTCGCGGTCGGCCAGCGTCAGGTCGGGGCGGAACGGGCGGAACGGCGTCAGGCCGGCGGGCCAGGCGAGCAGGCGCAGCGCGCCGCCGAAGAGCTCGAGCCGCAGGAGCGCCAGCCGGCCGGCTCCGACGCCGAGGTGCGTCGCGACCAGGTCGAAGCCGGCCAGCGGGCTCCGGAAGACCGCCATGCGCGCCAGCGCCCAGACCAGGACGGCCGCACCCAGGACGCTCCAGCCGCGCGCGCTCGAGCCGCGCGGGAAGGCCGCGCCCCGGCGCTCGAGCAGCACGTCGAGGACGAAGGCGAAGGCCAGCGCGACCAGGCCCGACTCCTTCGTCAGGAGCGCCGCCAGGACCCAGCCGCCGGCGGCGAGCGGCAAGCCGCGCGAGCCCCCCTGCCGCCAGCCGAGCCAGCTCCACGTCGCCAGCAGGGTCAGGGCGGCGGCCAGCGGGTCGTTCAGGGCGGAGATCCAGGCCACACCCTCGACCTGCACGGGGTGCAGGGCGAAGAGCAGCGCGCACAGGCCCGCCAGCCGCCGCTCGCCGGTGGCGCGCCGCACGAGCAGGAACGCCGCCGCGCACTGCGCCAGGTGGGCGAAGAGGCCGATGGCGTGGAAGCCCCACGGGCGGCCGCCGCCCAGCGCGTGCCCGAGCGCGAGCGCCGTGGCCGTCAGCGGCCGCCAGAACCCGAGCCGGGCCTCGGGGTCGAGGAAGCCCCAGTACGGCCGCGCGAAGAGGCGCGGGACGCTCGTGAGCGAGCCCAGGTCGGGGTTGCGCGCGACGAGCAGCGTGTCGTCGTAGACCAGCTCGCCGCCCAGCGCGCGCGCGAAGACCGCCAGCGCGGCTGCCAGCACGCCGGCCAGCACCCACGCGGAGCGGGCGTCGAGGCCACCGGGGGCCGGAGTGCGCGCGGCGTTCGTCACGAGCGGGCCGAACCGGCGATTGTAGGCGCGCGCGGCCGCGCGGGTGCACGCCGCGCCCGCGGCGGAGGAAGAAAGGAGGCCGGCGTCGCCATCGCTGGCGACGCCGGCCTCCGAGGGGGAAAGGGTCTAGGGCTTCAGGGCACGATCTGGAGCGACTGCACGTTGCTGTCCGCCACGGGCAGGCCGAACGCCAGGGTCATGCTCTGGAAGTAGAGGACGGCGCTGATGGGGGGCAACGGGATGGTCGTCGTGGTGACGGCGCTGGGGCCGACGACGTAGCGGTCCATCTCGAACAGGTCGCTGAAGAAGTTCCCGATGTCCAGCTGGGCGTAGGGGAGGAAGGTGCTCGGCAGGTCCGAGCCCGAGTAGAGGACGAAGTGCAGGTGTCCGGGCGTGCCGGACACCGAGACGTCGAACGAGCCGGAGACGACGTCGAGCGGGTCGCCGCTGCCGCACTGCAGCACCAGGCCCGAGGGCGCCGCGACGTCGACCAGGTCGAAGGCGGTCTGGCCGCCGACCTGGACCGACAGCGTGTGGAGGCCGAGCACGGCGACCTGCGGCATGTCGAGCGTGATCGTCGTCGGGCCCAGGACGGTGTAGGAGGAGGCGGGCAGCGGCACCAGGTCGAGCGCGACGACCGCGCCGGCCGTGAAGCCCGTGCCCTGGATCGTCACGGTCTGGCCCGTGCCGGGGATCAGCGCGTCCACGGCGGAGGGCGTGAGGCTCGTGATCGCCAGCGGGCCGCCCCCGGGCGAGCTGTCCAGGTCCACCGGGTAGCCGTTCGAGAGCGTCAGGCCGGCACCGCCGCTGGCCTTGACGTGCACGTCGCCGTCCGCCGCGCCGGCGGGGATCGCGAGCGCGATCGTCGTGCCGCCGCCGGTCGAGCTCACCCCGCTCACGATCACGCGCCCCTCGGCCGCGGGCGCGGTGGCCTCGATGTTCGTGAACCAGACCTGGTTGTTCGTCGCGCCGAAGTTCGCGCCGGTGATCGTGATCGTGCCCGCGCCGGTGTCGACGCTCACGCCCGTGATCGTGCACTTCGCAGCGTCGGCCGGGTTGTAGATCGACTGCAGCCCGGCGATGTCGTCGGCCTCGATCGAGCGCTCGTCGAAGCCGTCGGCCGTCGAGCCGACCATCGTCGCGCCCGAGACGCCCGAGTGCCCCAGGCCGAGCGAGTGCCCGAACTCGTGCGTGGCGATGCCCTGCAGGTCGACCTGGCTGCCCACCAGGGAGCCGGGCCCGTCCGACCACACCCACGACTGGCAGATCGACATGCGCCAGAAGTTCCCGCCGTTCACCACGTAGGCGAACGTGCCCGGATCGCAGGTCGGGACGCCCGCGACGACCTTGTTCAGGTTGCCCGCGCCCGTCGCGCGGCCGGCGAAGACGAAGTCGAAGTTGCCGCCGCCGTCGCCGACCGTCGTCTGGGACGGGTCGCCGCTCCCGTCGCCGTGGGGCAGGCTGCCCCACTCCGCGGCGGCCTTCCACAGCGCCAGCTCGGCGCCCAGCCAGCCGGGGAAGTTCGGGTCCTCGGTGCCGTTGTCGTTGGCGCTCGCGTCGAGCAGGTTGTTGAACACGCGCCATTCGCGCTCGGTGTTCACGTTGAGCGCGGTGCCGAGCGTGGAGAACCCGAAGGAGTCCCCGGCCGGGACGAGCAGCAGGCCGGCGCCGGCCAGGGCCAGGGCCGGCAGGACGGCCGAGGAGACGCGCACCAGCGCGCGGGGGATCGAGGGGCTCATGGTCGTCGTCTCCTCGCGCTCATCCAGGTCGGGGAGTGGAAGGGGATGGGGACCGCTCCTGCCAGGCCGCCGCCAGGGGAGCTTCCGGAGGGAGCGGTCCCGCCACTCCTGCCCTCCCATTGCCGCCGGGAGGCCGGCGTTCCCGCCCTTCCCGGAAACGCGTCCGGCCGCCCGGGAGAGATCCCTCCCGGGCGGCCGGACGCCGAGACGGGCCCGGCTAGGGCAGCAGCAGGGCTTCCTGGCAGTTGCTCGTGGGGATCGGCGTCCCCTGCGAGAACGACAGGCTCTGGAAGTAGGCGATCAGGAACAGCGGGGGCAGCGGCACGTTGACCTGGTTGTATCCGGCGGCGCCGACGACGCCGCTCGCGATCGCGTTCAGGTCGCTGAAGGCGTTGCCCAGGCACAGGCTGACGAGCGGGATCGTGCTCGGCACGTTCGAGCTCGAGCCCAGCACGTAGTGGAACTCGCCCGGAGGCCCGGCGTAGATCACGTCCAGCCCCATCGCGGAGGGGACCTGGTTCGACGTCGCGATCTCGCCGTTGCCGACCTGGAGCGTCGGAGCGCTCGGCGCGAAGACGGTGATCGACAGCGTGTCGTTCAGCGCTCCGTCGTCGACGCGCACCGGGACCGAGCCCAGCGAGGAGACCTGCGGCATGTCGAGCGTGATCGTGGTCGAGTTGACGAACGTGTAGCGCGACGGATCGACGGCCACGTTGTCGACCGTGACGGTCGTCGAGCCCGTGAAGCCGGTGCCCAGGATCGTCACCGTCTGCGAGGTGCCGGGCACCAGGCTGGCGACGCTCGCGGGGCTGAAGCCGCTGATGTCGATCATCGGTCCCGTGGCGCCGTTCAGATCCACCGGCCAGCCGTTCGACAGGCTGGCGCCGCCCGCGGTCGCGTTCCGCACGTGCACGTCGCCGTCGCCCGCGTTGAAGGGCAGCGCCACCGTGATCGACGTGCCGCTCGGGGAGGCCACGCCGGTGACCATCACGCGCGGGTCGTCGTTCGGCGCCGTGGCGTACGAGGTGGCGAACCAGACCTCGTTGTCCGTGGCGGAGAAGTTCGCTCCGGTGATCGTGATCATGTTGCCGGGCAGGTCGATGCTGACGGCCGTGATGCGCGGCTTGGCCGGGTCGGCGGCGCCGTAGATGCTCTGCACCCCGGCGATGTCGTCGCTGTGGATGCTGCGCGGGCCGGTGCTGCCGTTCCCGATCGAGCCGAACATCGTCGCCGCGCCGGTGTTGCTGTGGCCGAGGCCCAGCGAGTGCCCGATCTCGTGGCAGCCGACGGCCTGGATGTCGAACTGCGAGCCGGTGATCGTGCCGGGGCCGTCGGCCCAGGTCCACTCGTCGCAGAACGTCATGTCCCAGGCGTTGCCGCCGTTCGTCACGTAGGCGAGGGTGCCGCCGCCGCCGCAGCTCGGGATCGCGGACACGATCTTGTGCACCGAGCCGCCCGACGTGGCCGCGCCGCCGAAGAAGAAGTCGAAGTTGGCCGCGCCGTCGCCGATCGTCGTCTGCGTCGAGTCGCCCGTGCCGGTGCCGTGCGCCCGGCTGCCCCATTCCGAGGCGGCCTTCCACATCGCCATCTCGGCGCCGAACCAGCCGGGGTAGTTCGCGTCGGCGACGTTGTTGTTGTTCGCCGTGGCGTCGGCGAAGTTGTCGAAGATCCGCCAGTCGCGCTCGGACGAGACGTTGAGCGCCGTGCCGAGCGTGGAGAACCCGTAGGAGTCCTTGGCGGGGACGAGCAGCGTGCCTGCGCCGGCCAGGGCCAGCGCAGGCAGGACTGCGGGGGAGAGGCGCGCCAGCGCGCGGGGGATCGAGTGGCTCATGGGTCGTCGACTCTCCGCGCTCAGCGGGCCTTCTTCTTGTCCTGGATCTCTTGCTGGATGCGAGCGACGGCCTGCTGGAGGTCCGCCAGGCGCATGTTCTTGGCCACGGCGTAGCCCTGGCCGCGACCCAGCACGACGGCGCCCGAGGGGCTCTCGACCGTGCGGAACAGGCCGCCGTGCAGGGCGTAGAGCCAGTCGGCGGAGAGGTTGCCGCCCAGGCCCGCGTACCACTTGGTGAAGAGCACGACGGTCGCGCCGACCTCGGTCTCCTCGGCCGAGGGCGACTCGGAGTGCCAGTAGCCTTCTTCCTCGCTGACGAAGCCGCCGGGGAAGGAGACCTCGAGCTGGATCGGGGTGCCCTCGGCGAGCAGGCGGCCGTCCACCAGCATCGTCGTGTAGTAGTAGGCGCGCCCGTCGGGAGCGTCGAGGCGCGTCACGCGCTTCGAGACGATCTGGCCGAGCACGCCGCGGTCGGCGGACTCCACCATCTCGCTCAGGTTCATGGCCTTCACCTGGGCGCTGGCCGGGAGGGCCAGCCCCGCCGACAGGAGCAGGAGGGAGAGGACTCGTTTCATGGGATTAGGGTCGAGACTTCTCGATCGGGGACTTGAGCGGGAGGGAGGAGGCGGCGCTCAGAAGTTGATGAGGAAGGAGGAAACGTTGCTGTCGGCCGCGGGCAGGCCCTGCGCCAGGGTCATGGTCTGGGTGTAGACCAGGAGGAAGCTCGGGTTCAGGGGCAGGGTCACCGTCTGCCAGCTCGAGGCCGGCATGACGTAGCTGGCGATCAGGTTGAGGTCGGAGAAGTTGTTCCCGATGTCGAGCTGCGCGTACGGCAGGAACACGCTCGGCACGTTCGACAACGAGTACATGAGGTACTGCAGCTGGCCGACGGGGCCGGCCATCGTGATGTCCACCGAGCCCGCGACGGTGTTTGCCGGGTCGCCGTTGCCGGCTTGCAGCACCGGCCCGCTCGGAGCGTTGACCGTGATCAGGTCCGCTGCGAACTCCGCCCCCTTCTGCACCAGGATCGTGAGCGCGCCGAGGGCCGAGACCTGCGGCATGTCGAGAGTGATCGTCGTGTCGTTCACGACGGTGAAGCTGGAGGCCGGGAGCGGGACGAGGTTGACCGAAACGGACACCGTGGCGTCGAAGCCGGTGCCCGTCAGGGTCACGGTCTCGGCGGTGCCCGGGATCAGCGAGTCCACGACCGAGGGCACGATGCCGGTGAGCGTCAGCGGACCGGACGAGCCGCCGTTCATCAGGTCCAGCGGCCAGGAGTTCGAGAGCGTCTCGTGGCCCGTGCCCGGGACCTTGACCGCGACGTCGCCGCTGCCCGCGCCGGCCGGGATGGAGACCACGATCTGCGTCCCGCCGCCGCTCGAGCTCAGCCCCGTGACGCGCAGCTCGGGCGTGGAGCTCGGCGTGGTCGCCGCCGCGCGCGTGAACCAGGCCTCGTTGCCGCTGCCGGCGAAGTTCGCGCCGGTGATCGTGACGGTGTCGGCCATCAGGTCCACGTTGATGCCGGTGATGCGGGCCTTGCTGCCCGACAGCGTGCCGTAGATGCACTGGACGCCGGCCTGGTCGTCGCTGTGGATGCTGCGCGTCGCGACCGACCCGCTGCCGATCGAGCCGAACATCGTGGCCGCGTTGGTCGAGCTGTGGCCCAGGCCGAGCGAGTGCCCGAGCTCGTGCGTGCCGACGCCCTGGATGTCGAACTGCGAGCCGCCGATCGTCCCGGGGCCGTCGGCCCAGGTCCACTCGTCGCAGTACTTCAGCGTCCAGCCGTCGTTGATCGGCGAGAGCACGTAGGCGAGCGTGCCGCCGCCGCCGCAGCTCGTGAGGACCGAGGCGATGTTCTGGTTCGAGTTGCCCGCCGCCGTGGCCGCGCCGGCGAAGAAGAAGTCGAAGTTCGTGTTCCCGTCGCCGATGTTGGGCTGCGTCGAGTCGTCGCCGCCGTCGCCGTGCGGGCGGCTGGCCCACTCGGACGCCGCCTTCCAGATCGCCACGTCGGCGCCGTCCCAGCCGGGGTAGTTCGGCTCGTCGGCCGTGTTGTTGTTGGCCGCGCCGTCGGCGAAGTTGTTGAGGATGCGGAAGTCGCGCTGCGTGTTCGCGCCCAGGCTCCCGCCGATCTTCGAGAACCCGTAGGAGTCCTTGGCGGGGACGAGCAGGGTGCCTGCGCCGGCCAGGGCCAGCGCGGGCAGGAGGGCGGGGGAGAGGCGCGCCAGGGCGCGGGGGATCGAGAGGCTCATGTTGGTCGGTCTCCTGCGGCTCAGCGGGCCTTCTTCTTGTCCTGGATCTCTTGCTGGATGCGAGCGACGGCCTGCTGGAGGTCCGCCAGGCGCATGTTCTTGGCCACGGCGTAGCCCTGGCCGCGACCCAGCACGACGGCGCCCGAGGGGCTCTCGACCGTGCGGAACAGGCCGCCGTGCAGGGCGTAGAGCCAGTCGGCGGAGAGGTTGCCGCCCAGGCCCGCGTACCACTTGGTGAAGAGCACGACGGTCGCGCCGACCTCGGTCTCCTCGGCCGAGGGCGACTCGGAGTGCCAGTAGCCTTCTTCCTCGCTGACGAAGCCGCCGGGGAAGGAGACCTCGAGCTGGATCGGGGTGCCCTCGGCGAGCAGGCGGCCGTCCACCAGCATCGTCGTGTAGTAGTAGGCGCGCCCGTCGGGAGCGTCGAGGCGCGTCACGCGCTTCGAGACGATCTGGCCGAGCACGCCGCGGTCGGCGGACTCCACCATCTCGCTCAGGTCCATGGCCTTCACCTGGGCGGAGAGGCCGGGCGCGGCGACGATCGCGAGGGCCGCCAGGGCGGCACGCAGCAGGTTCTTCATCGGTATGAGGGTTCGAGGATCAGGGGAGGAGGAGGGCTTCCTGGCAGTTGCTCGCCGGGATGGGCAGCCCCTGCGAGAAGGACAGGCTCTGGAAGAAGACGAGCAGGAACGTGGGCGGGAACGAGAGGTGAGCCTGCGTGGTGCCGGCCGACCCGACGACGCCGCTCGTGACCTCGACCAGGTCCGTGAAGCCGTTGCCCAGGCACAGGCTGACGATCCCGATCGTGCTCGGCACGTTCGAGGTGGACGCGAGCACGGTATGGAGCTCGCCGGGAGGCCCGGCGAAGACCAGGTCGAGGCCGTTCGCGGAGCTGATCTGGTTGGACGCCGAGCTCTCGCCGTTGCCGATCTCGAGGGTCGGCGCGCCCGGCGCGAACACGGTGATCGAGAGGGTGTCGTTCAGCGCGCCGTCGTCCACGCGCACGGGCACGGGCCCCAGCGCGGAGACCTGCGGCATGTCGAGCGTGATCGTCGTCGCGTCGACGACCGTGTAGCGCGACGGATCCACGGCCACGCCGTCCACGGTGAGCGTCGTCGAGGCCGTGAACCCGTTGCCCTGGACCGTGACGGTCTGCGCGACGCCCGGCACCAGGCAGGCGACGCTCGAGGGCGCGAAGCCGGTGATCTCGATCGACGGGCCCGAGGCGCCGTCCAGGTCCACCGGCCAGCCGTTCGAGAGGCTGGTGTTCCCCGCCGTGGCGTTGCGCACGTGCACGTCGCCGTCGCCCGCCGTGGCGGGCAGCGCGACGGTGATCGAGGTGCCGCCGGGCGAGTCGACGTCCGTGACGATCACGCGCGGGTCCGTGCTCGGGGCCGTGGGGAACGAGGTGGCGAACCAGACCTGGTTGCCGGTGGCCGAGAAGTTCGTCCCGGTGATCGTGATCGTGTTGCCGGGCAGGTCGATGCTGACGCCGGTGATGCGCGGCTTCGAGGGGTCGAGCGCGCCGTAGATGCTTTGCACGCCGGCCTGGTCGTCCGCCGCGATGCTGCGCTGGCCGAAGCCGTTCGTGGTCGAGCCGACCATCGTCGCCCCGCCGACGTTGCTGTGCCCCAGGCCGAGCGAGTGGCCGAACTCGTGGCAGCCCACCCCTTGCAGGTCGATCTGGCCGCCCGGAGGGTTGCTCGGCCCGTCGGACCAGGTCCAGTTGTCGCAGAAGATCATCGTCCAGGCGTTGCCGCCGGCGCTCACGTAGGCGAAGACCCCGCCGCCGCAGCTCGGGATCGCGGACACGACGCGCCGGGCGTTGCCCGGTCCGGTGGCCGCGCCGCCGAAGAAGAAGTCGAAGTTCGCGCCGCCGTCCCCGATCGTCTGCGTCGGGTCCCCGCTGCCGTCGCCGTGCGGGACGCTGCCCCACTCGGCGGCCGCCTTCCA
>CADEGS010000187.1 GCA_902826945.1 uncultured bacterium
AGATCGCCTACGTGATCGAGAAGAACTGCGTCTCCTGCAAGCTGTGCGAGCAGGTCTGCATCAAGGACGCCGTCGAGGTCCCGCGCCAGCACCAGTTCGAGGACATCGGCATGTCGTTCATGAGCTACGTGACCGACGGACACTGACCGGCGGGGCCACCGGAGCCGAGGGCTCCGCTGGCCTGTGGGTCAGGGCCGCTCGGGCGCGCGCCGCGCCTGCGGGCGGCCGAGCAGGCTGGCGGGCACGACCGTGCCCTGGCCGAAGCGGCGGCGCAGGCGGTCGAGCGCGTCGGTGGCGCGCGTCTGGCGCGCCAGGTCGGCGTCGGGGCCGGCGGCCGGCGCCTCGCCGAAGAGCTCCGCCTGGCGCGGCGCGCGCACGTCCTCGAGCTGCGAGAGCTGCACGCCGAGCAGGCGCAGCGGGCCCGGCGGCACGCGCTCGAGCAGGGCGCGGCACACGGCATAGATGCGCCGGCCGAGGTTCACCGGGTGGTCGAGCGTGTGCGAGCGCGTGATCGTCTTGAAGTCGGCGAAGCGCGCCTTGAGCGTGATCGTGCGCCCGCGCAGGCCGCGGTGGCGCAGCTCGAAGGCGACCTCCTCGCAGAACTCGTAGAGCACCAGGCGCAGCTCGTCGCGGTCGGCGACGTCGCGCGCGAAGGTGCGCTCCATGCCGTGCGACTTCTCGACGCGCGCGGGGTTCACGCGGCGCGGGTCGATGCCGTGCGCCAGGTCGTGGATCCAGGCGCCGCTGGCGCCGAAGGTGCGCATCACCTCCGCGCGCTCGCGCGAGGCGAGGTCCCCCACCGTGCGCACGCCGAGCGCCTCGAGCCGCTTCGCCGTGCGCGGGCCGACGCCGAAGATCCTCGACACCGGCAGCGGGTCGAGCACCGCGCGCACCTCGTCGGGCAGGATCACGCGGAAGCCGTCGGGCTTGTCGAGGTCGGAGGCGAGCTTGGCCAGGAACTTCGAGGGCGCGACGCCGATCGAGGCCACCAGCCCGGTCTCGCGCAGGATGTCGTTCTTGATCGCGCGGCCGATCGCGACCGCGTCGCCGAGCAGCCGCTCGCAGCCCGCCACGTCGAGGAAGGCCTCGTCGAGCGAGAGCGGCTCGACCAGCGGCGTGGTGCGCCGGAAGATCTCCATGATCTGCCGGCTGACGCTCGTGTAGCGGTCGAAGTCGGGCGGCACGAGCACGAGCTCGGGGCACAGCTCGAGCGCGCGCGCCGTCGGCATCGCCGAGCGCACGCCGTAGGCGCGCGCGGCGTAGCTCGCGGCCGCGATCACGCCGCGGCCCTCGGCCGAGCCGCCCACGCACACGGGCAGGCCGGCGAGCGAGGGGTCGTCGCGGATCTCGACCGACGCGTAGAACGCGTCCATGTCGACGTGCAGGATCGTCGGCGGCGCGGCGGCCATGAACCACACAGAGTGCCCCCGCCGCGCCGATCCCGTCAACGGGCCCCGCGCCGGGCTCGCGCGGCGGGCCCGCGGGTGGCCTCCGGAGCCGCGCCGGCGCCTCGCGTCGCGCGCGCGGTCCGCTATCCTCCGCCCCCCCATGCGCTTCGAGCACGTCCGGATCGCCGCCGTGGCGCACCTCCTGCCCGAGGAGCGCGTGCCCTCGTCCGCGCTCGAGGAGCGCCTGGCGCCGCTCTACGAGCGCCTGCGCCTGCGCCAGGGCCGCCTGGAGCTGATGAGCGGCATCGCCGAGCGGCGCTTCTGGCCGCGCGGCACGCGCCCGAGCGCCGTCGCCGCGCGCGCGGGCGCGCTGGCGCTCGAGCGGTGCGGCCTGGCGCGCGAGCGCGTCGGCTGCCTCGTGCACGCGTCGGTCTCGCGCGACTTCCTCGAGCCCGCGACCGCGAGCGTCGTGCACGAGCGCCTGGGCCTCGCGCCCGAGTGCCAGGTGTTCGACCTGTCGAACGCCTGCCTGGGCGTCGCGAACGGCGTCGTGCTCGTCGCGAGCCTGATCGAGCAGGGCGCGATCGAGGCGGGGCTGGTCGTCGCGGGCGAGGACGGGCGCCCGCTGGTCGAGCGCACGCTGGCGGCGCTCGTCGAGGGCCCGGGCGCGACGAAGGACGAGCTCAAGCGCGCCTTCGCCTCGCTGACGATCGGCTCGGGCGCGGCGGCGGTCGCGCTCGAGCGCGCGCGCGCGGGGGACGCCGGCCGCCTGCTCGGCGCGACGGCGCTGGCGGCGAGCGAGCACGCCGCGCTCTGCACCGGCGACGCGGACGGCGGCGGGCTCCTGATGGCGACCGAGGCGGAGGCGCTGCTCGCGGCGGGCAACGCGCTCGCCGCGCGCACGTTCGAGCGCTTCCTCGCCGAGCTCGGCTGGACGCGCGCCTCGATCGACCGCGTCGTGACGCACCAGGTCGGCGCGGCGCACCGGCGCGCGCTCTTCGCCGCGCTCGCGCTCGACCCCGCGCGCGACTTCCCCGTCTTCGCCACGCTCGGCAACACGGGCTCGGCCTCCTGGCCCACCGCGCTCTCGCTGGCGCTCGAGCAGGGCTTCGTGCGCCCGGGCGAGCGCGTCGCGGCGCTCGGGATCGGCAGCGGTCTGAACTGCCTCATGCTGGGGCTCGCCTGGTGAGCGCGCGCCCGCGCTGGGCGCGCGCCCCCGACGAGGAGCTCCTGGCGCTGCGTCTGCGCGACCTCGACCTGCGCCTGGAGGACACGCCGCTGCGCTCGCGCCTGGCGCAGCTGCACGCCGAGCTGCGCCTGCGCGGGCTCCCGCTCGCGCCGCGCGCCTGGCTCTCGACCGCCTGGTTCACCCCGCAGGGCGTGGACGGCTTCGCGGTCCCGTTCTGGCTGGCGCACCCGCGGCTGGTCGCGCTCGAGCGCGCGCAGATGGGCCACGTCGAGGGCGAGAGCGACGCCGACTGCCTGGCGCTCATGCGCCACGAGACCGGCCACGTGCTCTTGAACGCCTACGGCCTGCAGCGCCGCAAGGCCTGGCGCGAGACCTTCGGCCCGGCCTCGGCCCCCTACCGCTCGGTCTACCGGCCCGACCCGCGCAGCCGCGCCTGCGTGCAGCACCTGCCCGCCTGGTACGCGCAGAGCCATCCGGTCGAGGACTTCTGCGAGACCTTCGCCGAGTGGCTGCGGCTCGGACGCGCCTGGCGCGCGCGCTATGCTCGCTGGCCCGCGGCGCGCAAGCTGGCGTACGTGGAGGAGGAGATGGAGCGCATCGCCGGGAACGAGCGCGCGCGCGAGCGCCTGGCGCGCGAGCGCACCGAGGTGCTGGGCACGCTGCGCACGACGCTGGGCGCGCACTACGAGCAGCGCCGGCGGCGCTACGGCAGCGCGGCGCGCCGGCCGGAGGACGCGCTCCTGCGCGCGCTCTTTGCGCGGGGCGCGCGGGGCGAGCGGGGCAGCGTGACCGGGCGCGACTGGCTGGCCGCGCGCCGGCCGTGGCTCGTGCGAGAGGTGCGGCGCTCGCGCGGGCGGCCGGCCTACGCGGTCGAGCAGGTGCTGCGCGAGTGGGTCGAGCGCGCGCACGAGCTCTCGCTCGGGCGCCCCGTGGCGCGCTCCACCGAGGTGGCGCGGGCGCTGGGGCGCGCCACGGACGCGCTGCTCGCCGGGGAGCGGCGGCCCGAGTTCGCGCGATGAGGCGCCGGCGCATCCTGGTCGCGGTCCACGAGGAGCTCGTCCCGCCGAGCACGATCGAGGGCCTGAGCGACCACGAGATCGCCGAGTACCGCACCGAGTACGACGTCGTGACCGGGCTGCAGGACCTCGGCCACGAGGTGCACCCCGTCGGCATCGGCGACGACGTCGAGGCGCTGCGCGCGGCGCTGGCGGAGCTGCGCCCGCACGTGGTCTTCAACCTCCTGGTCGAGTTCCACGGCGCGGCCACCTACGACCAGCACGTGGCGAGCTACCTCGAGCTCGAGCGCGTGCCCTACACCGGCTGCAACCCGCGCGGGCTGACGCTCGCGCGCGACAAGGCCGTGTCGAAGACGATCCTGCGCGCCGCCGGCGTGCCGGTGCCCGAGCACCGCGTGTTCGAGCTCGGACGCCGCTTCGCGCCGCCCGAGGACCTGGCCTACCCGCTGTTCGTGAAGTCGCTGACCGAGGAGGCCTCGCTCGGCATCTCCCAGGCCTCGATCGTGCGCGGGGTCGAGGCGCTGGAGAAGCGCGTGGCCTTCGTGCACGAGTCGGTCGGCACCGACGCGATCGTCGAGAGCTACGTCGACGGGCGCGAGCTCTACGTCGGCGTGCTCGGCAACGCGCGCCTCAAGACGCTCCCGCCCTGGGAGCTCCTGATGGAGAACCTGCCCGCGGGCGCGCCGCGCATCGCCACGCGGCGCGTGAAGTGGGACCTCGACTACCAGCGCGAGGTGGGCGTGGCGAATCGCCGCGCGGAGGGGCTGACGCGCGCGCAGGAGCGCGAGCTGGCGCGCATCGCGCGCGCCTCGTACGCGGCGCTCGGGCTGTCGGGCTACGCGCGGCTCGACCTGCGCATGAGCGCGGAGGGGCGCTTCTACGTGCTCGAGGCGAACCCGAACCCCGACCTCGCCTACGGCGAGGACCTGGCCGACGCGGCCGAGGCGGCGGGCATCGGCTACGAGGAGCTGCTCGAGCGCATCGTGCGCCTGGGGATGGCCTACCCGGCGGCCTGGAAGAGCCTGCCCGGACCCGCGCCGGGGTAGGACGCTCCCCCGCGTCTCCGGGGACCCGGCCAGGCCCCTCCCCCTCCCCTGGACCCCGGAGGGCCGTTGTGGCACCCTTGGCGCCCAGGATTTCAAGAATTCCTGAACTCCGCGGGGTCGCCCGCCGCCGCGCCCATGGCACAAGCAGAGCAAGAGATCGCCCCGCACCCCGCGCCCGTCCCGGTCGAGCCCGTGCTCCTGGCCGAGCTCCCGAGCTTCGAGCTCTTCTTCAAGACCTTCGGCTTCAAGCGCGTGCACGGGCGCGTGTGGGGGCTGCTCGTGCTCTCGCGCGGGCCGCTGTCGAGCAAGGAGATCGCGAGCCAGCTCGAGCTCTCGCAGGGCACGACCAGCACGACCTTGAACGAGCTGGCCGAGTGGGGCGCGATCGCCTCGCGCTTCGACAGCTCGCGCCGCAGCCACCTGCACAGCCCGGTCGGCAACGCGCTCTCGATCGTCGCCACCGTGTTCCGCCGCCGCGAGCAGGTCGTCTTCCAGCAGTTCCGCCAGACGGCCGACCGCGCGCTCTCCTACGTCAAGGAGCGCCACGGCGAGCGCGATCCGCGCGTGCTCACGCTGCAGTCGATCCTGACCACGTGCCACATCGCGGAGGCGCTGATGCAGCTCGTGCTCTCGGCCGTGCAGAACGCGATGAGCGACTCCGAGAGCGTGCTCTCGCGCGCGATCAACGCCGCCTTCAAGGTCGGCGTGGGCGTGCCGGCGCGCTGGCTGTTCGGCGGCGCGGGCGCGCAGGCGGTGCGCGCCGCCACGGCGCTGGCGCAGGAGGAGCAGGCCGCCGGCCTCGCCGCGCGCGAGGCCTCCCGGGAGCCGGACGATGGCGGCTGAGCTCCCGCGCGTCGTCATCACCGGCGTCGGGCTGACGAGCCCGAACGGCGACTCGCTGCCCGAGTTCCGCGCCAGCCTGCTGGCCGGGCGCTCCGGCGTGAGCGCCTGGGAGATCCGCCACGTCGGCCGCACGCTGGCCGGCGTGTGCGGCTTCGACCCGCTGCGCTACCAGAAGAAGAAGGAGCTGCGGCGCGGGACGCGCGCCGGCAGCATCGCCGTGTGGTGCGCGAACGAGGCGCTGAAGGACGGCGGCGTGGACCTGGCGCGCCACGACCGCGCGCGCGTCGGCGTCTACACCGGCATCACCGAGCACGGCAACGTCGAGACCGAGGGCGAGATCCACTCGGTCGCGCAGTACGGCTTCGACCTCACCTACTGGTCGCACCACCACAACCCGCGCACGGTGGCCAACAACCCCGCCGGCGAGACGACGCTCAACCTGGGCCTGACCGGCCCGGCCTACAGCCTGGGCGGCGCCTGCGCGGCGGGCAACCTGGGGCTGATCCACGGCGTGCAGATGCTGCAGCTCGGCGAGGTCGACCTGGCGCTGGCGGGCGGCGTCTCGGAGAGCATCCGCACCTTCGGCATCTTCGCCAGCTTCGCCTCGCAGGGCGCGCTGGCGACCAGCGACGAGCCCGCGCGCGCCTCGCGTCCGTTCGACCGCGACCGCAACGGGATCGTCGTCGCCGAGGGCGGCTGCCTGTTCCTGCTCGAGCGCCTGGAGGACGCGCTGGCGCGCGGCGCGCGCGTGTACGGCGAGCCGATCGGCTGGTGCGTCAACTCCGACGGCGTCGACTTCGTGCTGCCCGACGCGGCCGGCCAGAACGCCTGCATGCGCGGCGCGCTGGCGCGCGCCGGGCTCGGCGCGGACGCGATCGACATCGTCTCCAGCCACGCCACCTCGACGCCCTCGGGCGACGCGACCGAGGCGCAGGCGATCCGCGAGGTGTTCGGCGACGCGCCGCGCCCGCACGTGAACAACACGAAGAGCTACATCGGCCACGCGATGGGCGCCGCCGGCGCGCTGGAGCTGGCCGGCAACCTGCCGTCCTTCGACGACGGCGTCGTGCACCCCACGATCAACCTCGACCACCTCGACCCGGCCTGCGAGGTGCGCAACCTCGTCGCGAACGAGCCGCGCCGCCTGCCGCGCGTCGAGACGATCCTGAACATGTCGTTCGGCATGCTGGGCATCAACTCCGCCGTCGTCGTGCGCCGGCCCGACGCCCAGGCCCCCACCTCCCCACGGAACCGACCATGACCCGCGACGAAGTCGTCATCGCCATCAAGGACATCATCGCCACGATCGCGCCCGACGAGGATCTCGCCGGGCTGGACCACGAGGCGCGCCTGCGCGACCAGATCGACCTGGACTCGATGGACTTCCTCGACATCGTGATGGAGCTGCGCAAGCTCTACGGCCTGCGCATCCCCGAGGAGGACTACAAGGAGCTGGCCTCGATCGCGAGCTGCGTCGCGTACCTGCACCCGCTGCTCTCGGACAAGGACCTGCACTGCGCCGCGCAGGCCTGAGCGTCCCGCCCCCGCCGCCCCTTCCCGCGAGGACCACCCGCCCGTGCGCTACGACGCGATCGTGATCGGCGCGGGGATGAGCGGCCTGGCGGCCGCCATCCGGCTGGCGCTCCACGACCGGCGCGTCGTCGTGCTCGAGCGCCACGACGTCTGGGGCGGGCTGAACTCCTTCTACACCCTCGGCGGCCGGCGCTTCGACGTCGGGCTGCACGCGCTGACGAACTGGGCGCCGCCGCGCGCGCGCGGCGCGCCGCTCTCGCGCCTGCTGCGCCAGCTCCGCATCCGCCACGAGGAGCTGCGCCTGGGCCAGCAGGGCTTCTCCGAGATCCTGCTGCCCGGCCTGCGGCTGACCTTCACGAACGCCTTCGAGCACTTCGAGGCGCAGGTCGCCGCCGCCTTCCCGGCCGAGCGCGACGGCTTCGCCGCGCTGGTCGCCGCCGTGCGCGCGCACGCGCTCGACGAGGAGGACGACGAGGGCCCGCTGGCGCGCGGCGTGCTGGCGCGCTTCGTGCGCGACCCGCTGCTCGTGGACGCGCTGTGCCTGCCGTGCTGCTTCTACGGCAGCGCGCTCGAGGACGACGTCTCCTGGCGCCAGTTCGTCGTGCTCTTCCGCAGCGTCTTCCTGGAGGGCCTGGCGCGGCCGGCGGGCGGCATCCGCACGCTCCTGAACCTGCTCGTCAAGCGCTGCAAGGCGGCCGGCGCCGAGCTGCGCACGCGCGCCGGCGTGCGCCGCATCGTGGTCGAGGGCGGCGCCGCGCGCGGGGTCGTGCTCGACGACGGGAGCGAGCTCGCCGCCGACTGCATCCTCTCCAGCGCCGGCCTGCTCGAGACGCGCGCGCTCGTGGACGGCGCGCCGCCGCGCGCCGCGGAGGCCGGGCGCCTGAGCTTCCTCGAGACGATCTCGGTGCTCGACCGCCCGCCCGCGGCGCTCGGCCACGGCGCGGCGACGAGCTTCTTCTCGCTCGCGGCGCCCTTCCGCTACCGCCGACCCGAGGGCCTGGTGGACACGGAGTCGGGCGTCCTCTCCGCGCCCACGAACTTCGCGACCGAAGAGCCGGAGCTCGAGCCCGCGCTGCGGCTGACCGTGCTCGCGAACCACGAGCGCTTCGCCGCGCTCGATCCGGCCGCCTACGCGGCCGCCAAGGAGGACGCGGCCGGGCGGGCGCTGGCGCGCGCGGCGACGCTGTTCCCCGACTGGCGCCCGGCCACGGTCTTCCGCGACGTCTTCACGCCCTGCACGATCCGCCGCTTCACCGGCCACGCAGAGGGCGCCGTCTACGGCGCGCCGCGCAAGCGCCCCAGCGGCGCGACCGGCGTCCCCGGCCTGTGGCTGTGCGGCACCGACCAGGGCTGGCTGGGCGTCGTCGGCGCGCTGGTCTCGGGCGTCGCGATGGCGAACCGCCACGCGCTGTCCCTGGCCCTGGAGGGCGAGCGGTGAGCGGGCGCGGACGGCTCGTGCCGCGCTACTTCCGCGGCAGCGGCGACGGCAAGAAGCCGCTGACCTTCGACCCGCTGGCGCGCCTCGCGCCGGCCTACGACGTCGTGGTCGTCGGCAGCGGGCTGGGCGGCCTGACGGCGGCCAACGTGCTGGCGCGCGCCGGGCACTCGGTGTGCCTGCTCGAGCAGCACTACAACTTCGGCGGCCTCGCGACCTGGTTCAAGCGCCGCGGCGGGCACCTGTTCGACGTCTCGCTGCACGGCTTCCCGGTCGG
>CADEGS010000188.1:0-4445 GCA_902826945.1 uncultured bacterium
GGCGGAGCCAGACGGTGCTGGGGGCCGCGCAGGATTCTTTCTCAGGCGCTCAGCCCTTCGGCCGCGGCGGACGCACGGAGGAGGCGCTGCCGACGGGGATCTTCTCCCCGCGCTCGTCCACCGCGACCATCGTGACGACGGCCTCGGTCACGGCGACGTTCTCGTCCTGCGAGAAGGCGCGCTCGGCCCACACCCGCACGCGCACCCGGATCGACGTGCGGCCGACCGCCAGCGTCTCCGTGAAGAAGGACACGCAGTCGCCGACGTAGACCGGCCGGCGGAAGACGACCTCGTCCATCGCGATCGTCACGACGCGCCCCTTGTGGTGCTTGTGCGCCTCCAGGGCGGCCGCGAGGTCGATCTCCGAGAGGATCACGCCGCCGAAGATCGTGCCGAACGCGTTCGTGTCGCGCGGCATCATCAGGCGCCGGATGGACGGGCAGCCCACGGGCAGGGGGATCTCCTCGGCGCTCACGGCTCGCGCGGATCTTCGCCTGCGGCGAGGGCCGGCGCCAGCGCGGAGCGGCGGGCGGACCGGCCGGCCGAGGGAGCGCGGAGCGCCGTCCGCGCCCCCGGGCGCGGCGCCTCACGCCGCCCGGCACAGCGGCAGGACGAAGGTGAACGTCGAGCCGCGACCGGGCTTGCTGTCCACCGAGATGCGACCGCCGTGCAGGTGCACGAGCTCGCGCGCGATGTGCAGGCCCAGGCCCAGGCCGCCGCGCTCGGTGGCGTCGGTGCGGTGCACCTGCGACAGGCGGTCGAAGATGCGCTCGCGCTTCTCGGGCGGGATCCCGCGGCCGGTGTCGCTGACGGAGAAGAACGCCTCGGCCTCCTCGACGCGCGCCTCGAGCCCGATCGTGCCGCTCTGCGTGAACTTCAGCGCGTTCGAGAGCAGGTTGCCCAGGATCTGCAGCAGGCGCCGCTCGTCGGCCAGGACGGAGCGCCCGCCCGTCGCGTCGCGGACGCGGAAGTCGAGGCCGCGCTCGGCGCAGCGTGCGCGCCAGGCCTCGGCCAGGTCCTCGAGCACGCGCGAGCAGGAGACCGGCGCCACGTCGAGACCGAGCTTGCCCGTCTCCAGGCGGCTGACGTCGAACATGTCGTCGATGTAGGTCACGAGCAGGCGGCAGTTCTTCTCCGCCTTCAGCAAGAGCCGCGTCTGCTCGGGGCGGAGCTCGCCGCCGTGCCCCTCCGCCACGAGCGAGACGAACTCGATCGCGGCGGTGAGCGGCGTCTTCAGCTCGTGCGAGAGCACGTGGTAGAAGGTCTGGATCTCCTCGTTGCGCGCCTGGAGGTCGCGCACCGTCTGCTCCAGCCGAGCGCGGTAGCGCTCGAGCTCGCGCTGCAGCCGGTGGCGCGAGACGGCGTTCGACACCGAGCGCGCCAGGCTCTTCGGGCTGACGCTGTCCTTCGTCAGGCAGTCGCTGACGCCGGCGTGCAGCGCGTCGAGTGCCAGGCGCTCGTCGAGGCTGCTCGTCAGGAGGATCACCGGCACGTCGAGCGAGCGCTCGCGCAGGGCGCGAACGAGGTCGAGGCCGCTGCGACGCCCGAGCTGGTAGTCGAACAGCGCCACGTCCGGCTTGCCGCTGGCGGCGGCCTCGAGCGCCTCCTCGTAGGTCTGGCAGGTCGTCACGCGCGCCTTCCAGCCGCCCACGCCGGCGAGCGCGCGCCCGAGGATCTTGACGTCGATCGGGTTGTCGTCGACGAGCAGGACGGCCAGCTCCTCGTCGGGAGCGAGGCCGCCCGGCGCCGGGCACGAGGGAGCGAGCGCGGCGCCCCTCACGAGAGCGCCTCCCCGCTGGGCAGCCAGACGCGGAACGCGCTGCCGGCGCCCGGCGTCGATTCGACCCAGATGCGACCCCTGTGACGCTCGACCACTCGCTGGCAGATCGTCAGCCCGAGCCCCACGCCCGGAGCCGTGCAGTCGCCGTGCAGGCGGCAGAACATCTCGAAGATGCGCTCGAGCGAGTCGGCGGGGATGCCTTGGCCGGTGTCGCGCACGCTCACGAGCCAGCCCTGCTCCCCGCGCGCGGCGTCGATCTCGATCCGCAGCGGGCGCTCGCTCCGGTACTTGATCGCGTTGTCGATCAGGTTCTGGAAGAGACGGCGCAGGAGCAGGCGATCGCCTTCGACCGTGGGCAGGCCGCGGTGCACCAGCTCGCCGCCGACCTCCGCCAGCGCGGGGCGGAAGGCATCCTCCAAGTCGACCAGGAGTCGGCCGAGATCGACCGGCTCCCGCGCGCTCTGCGTCCCGACGATGACGCTGAGCTGCAGCACGTCCTCGACGAACCGCGACATCCGCTCCACCTCGTCGCGGATCAAGCGCAGGTTCTCCGCGCTCTCGCCCTCCAGGCATTCGACCGCGTCGTTCAGGACCATCTGGCACAGGCTGCCGATGCGCCGCAGCGGCGCCTTGAGGTCGTGTGCGGTCGTGGCGGCGAACTGCTCGAGCTCCTTGCGCCGCCCGTCGATCTCGCGCCGCATGGCCACCATCTCGACCGCCGCGTCCACCACGCGCTCGAGCCGCGTGCGCGTGAAGTCGCCCTTGACGAGGTAGTCCTGCGCGCCGCCCTTGAGCGAGCGCACGGCCGTCTGCTCGTCGCCGCGCCCCGTCACCATCACCACCGCGGGCCGGCCGTAGGCCGGGATCTCGTCCAGGAACTGCACGCCGCTCGCGTCGGGCAGCTCGTAGTCCACGAGCACGCAGTCGAATGGCTCGCTCGCCAGCAGGCGCAGGCCGGCCTCGGCGGTGGCCACCTCCTGCAAGCGGAAGCGCTCGTCGGCGAGATAACGTCGCACGACCTCCCGATCTTCCGGGCAGTCGTCGACGACCAGGATCTTGAGCTTGCGCTCCGTCATCGCTCGTCCTCGGCAAGAAGGACGACGCCGAACCAGTACGCGAGCAGGGAGGCGGCGACCTCCCGCAGCTGGCCGGGCGTCTGGGGCTTGGGCACGTAGCTGTTCGCGCCCATGAGGTAGCAGGACTCGACGTCGCTCCCCAGTCGGGAGGAGGAGAGCATCACGACCGGAATGCGGCGCAGGCGTTCGTCTTCCTTGGCGAAGGCGAGCACCTCCTTCCCCCCGGCCCCGGGAAGGTGCAGGTCGAGCAGGAGCAGCGAGGGCAGCGCGCCATGGGCCAGGCCCTGCTGCAGGTGCGTGAGGGCCTGGTCGGAAGACTGCAAGAAAGCCATGCGCGGCGCTCCTGGCAAGGTTGCCAGGGCGCGCTTCCAGGCCTCGTGGTCGTCGGGGTTGTCGTCGACCATCAGCACGTACCGTCCACCGGCGCCCGACGTCATGCTTCGTCCTCCGCACGCAGCGTGAAGCGGAACGTGCTGCCGGCCCCCAGGGCCGACTCGACCCAGATGCGCCCGCCGTGGCGGGCCACGATCTCCTTCGCGATCGTCAGGCCCGCGCCCGCGCCGCCGCCGTACTCGTCGCGCCCGTGCAGGCGCTTGAAGATCGCGAAGATCGTCTCGTGGTGCTTCGGCGCGATCCCGATGCCGTTGTCGCGCACGTAGAGCTCCGGGCCGTCGGCGCCGCCCATGTCCCAGCCGATCTCGATCCAGGGGTCCCTGACCGAACGGTACTTGATCGCGTTCGTGACGAGGTTGTGGAAGACCTCCCCCACGCGCACGCCGTCGCAAACGACGGTGGGCAGCGGGCGCGGCACGCGCACCGCGACGCCGGACTCCTCCAGGCGCGCCTCGAGCGTCTCCAGGACGCCGCGCACGATCGCGCCCAGGTCGTTGGCGCCCACGGCCAGGTCGAGGCGCCCGACGCGCGAGAAGGTCAGGAGCGACTCGAGCAGCATGTCCATGCGCGAGGCCAGGCGCGGCAGCGCGCCCAGGCGCCGGCGCCCCTCGTCGTCGAGGACCGCGGCGTAGTCCTCCGCGAGGAACGTGGCGTAGTTCTGGATGCCGCGCAGCGGCTCCTTGAGGTCGTGCGAGGCCACGTAGGCGAAGTCGTCCAGCGCGCGGTTGGAGCGCTCCAGCTCCGCCATGCCGGACTCGAGCGCGACCTTCGTCGACTCGAGCTGCATGTTCAGCTCCTCCAGCTCGGCCGCGTAGCTGCGCAGCGCCTCCTCGTCGCGCTTGCGCTCCGAGATGTCGGTGACGACGCTCAGAGCGAAGGTCTGTCCCTCGATCACCAGCGGGTTCAGGTGGATCTCCACCGGGAACTCCGTCCCGTCGGCGCGCAGCCCCAGGAGCTCGCGCCCGCCGAGCGCGCGCTTGCGCGGCCCGCTGGCGAAGTACTCCTGGCGCAGCGCCGGGTGGCCCGCCCGAAAGGCTACCGGCAGGAGCACCTCCACCGGCTGGCCCGCGAGCTCCTCCCGCGGGCGGCCGAAGAGCCGGCTCGCGGCCGGATTCGTCAGCGCGATGCGACCGTCCACGCCGATCATCACGATCGCGTTCGGGACGCCCTCGACCACGGCCTGGAAGCGCGCCTCG
>CADEGS010000188.1:4545-8649 GCA_902826945.1 uncultured bacterium
CGAAGATCGCCCAGTCCGAGGCGATGTGGATCCAGCCGTGCAGGCTGGTCCATAGCCCACAGTGCCAGCGCGGCGGGAAGCCGCTAGCGTCGAACAGGCTTCCCGGCCACGCGTCCATCGCGGTCGGCGCGAGCGCCGGCGATCACAGGGTGAGGCACCAGCCGCCGGCGATCGTCTCGCGGATCGTGGCCAGGAGCTCGCTCGCCTCGTAGGGCTTCTCGAGCAGGGCGACGGCTCCCAGGTCCTTCGCCTTCTGGCGCAGCTCCGGGCGCTTGCTGGCCGTCAGGAACACGACCGGGATCGCCGGAGCGTCGGTGTGGTCGCGCAGGCGCTCGACGATGCTGAAGCCGTCGCCGCCCGGCATCGAGATGTCGAGCAGGAGCAGGTCGGGCCGCTCCTTCACCGCGCGCAGCATGCCGTGCAAGCCGTCCTCCGCGGAGACCACGTCGTAGCCTGCGCCGCGTAGCCGGATGCACAGCGCCTCGTTGATGTCGCTGTCGTCCTCGACCACCAGGATCTTCTTCTTCTCCATGTCGTTGCGCTCGGGTGAGGCGTCGTACGTCCGCCGGGCCGCGCTCGGCCCGCGGCCGTTGCTATCGGTCCGGCACCGCCGTTGGATGAGGTCCTCCGGCGCGCACGCGCCGCGCGGGTCCCCGGCGCGAGACGGAGCCCGCGACCGCTACGTACATGTGCGGGGACGCATCGCACAAGTGCGCAGGCGGCCGGCGAGGCGGGCGATCGGGTCCGACGTCTCGATTCGGTGAGTCGCTCAAGCACGCGCTGCAAGCGGGCCGACTGCATTGGGCGTGACGCTGACATCCGAACGCACCGAGCGGCTGGCGATCGCGGATCGCGTGCGCCACGAGCTGGCGCGACCGCTGACCGCCATCCGCGCCTGCGCGGAGCTGCTCGAGGACGGCCTGTGCGGCCGGCTCTCGGAGGACCAGACGCGCCAGATCGCGCACATCCTCGAGAACGCCGTGCTGCTGACGCGCGAGATCGATCGCCTGCACGCGCACTTCGCGCAGCGCTTCGGACGCTGCGAAACGCGCCGCGCGCCGCTCGTCCTGCGCGACGCGTGCGAGGCCACGGCGCGCGAGGCGTGCGAGCGCAACGGACTCGCCGCGAGCGCGGTCACGATCGCTGGCGACGGCGGCCGCCTGCTGGCGGACGAGTGCGCGCTGCGCGCCGCCCTCGGCGAGCTGCTCGACAACGCGCTGCGCCACGGCGGCGCCGGGGTCGTCGTCACGCTCGACGAGACATCGCTCGAGCATCGGATCACGATCACGGACCCCGGCCCGGGCTTGCCTTTGGCGGACGTCGAGCGCCTGTTCGAGCCGTTCGTGCGCGGGCCCGAGACGGGGGCCGCGTCGGCGAAGGGGATGGGGATCGGGCTGCCCTTGTGCCTCGCGCACGCGCGGGCCATGGGCGGCCGCGTGGCCGTCGAGAGCAGGGCGACCGGAGGCAGCGCGCTCGTGCTCTGCCTGCCGCGCTCCTGAGTCGATTCCGAGGGGACCGAGGGGAAGACATGAACGTGAACGATTCGATCCGTTGCGTGATCCGTGAGGAGCTGGAGCACTCCTACGGCGAGGACATCAACTACCAGCGCCTCGAGACCGTGCTCCTGATCGAGGACGACGAGAGCCTGAACGAGACGCTCGTGCGCCGGCTGGCCGCGGTCGGCCTGAACGTCGCCGTCGCGCGCGACGGCGTGACCGCGATCGAGAAGATCCGCGCGCTCGAGCCCGACGTGGTGCTGCTCGACCTGGGATTGCCGCGCATGAGCGGGCCCAAGCTGCTGCACCTCCTGCGCCAGACCGAGGCCGTCGCAGCGCCGCCGGTGATCGTCATCACCGGCGACCCGAGCGTCGAGACCGAGGCGCGCGTGCGGGGCTTCGGCGTCAGCGGCTACTACCACAAGCCGCTCAGCCCGCGCCGCATCGCGCAGGCCGTGCTGCGCGAGATCGACGGCGTCTGACCGGCTTTCGGGGCGGGCGCCCGTTCCCTCGGGGGCGGACGCCCGCTCAGCGGCGCCCGGCCATCGCCGCGCGCGCGTAGCGCTCGACCTTCTCCTCGACGAGCGGCGTGCGGCCGCGGAAGAAGTGGTCGGCGCCGACGATCTCGTCCGGCTCGAGCCGCTCGTCCAGGCGCGGCGCGAGCGCCGCCAGGTCGCTCAGCGTGCCGTACGGGTCGGCGCCGCCGAAGAGCAGCAGGCCCGGCTGCTGCACCGCGCCGAGGAACGAGCAGTCGTAGGCCGTGATCGGCAGCGCGATCAGGACCAGCCGCGCGATGCGCGCCTCGCGCGTCGCCAGCCGCCCGACCGTGCGTGAGCCGAAGGAGTAGCCCGCCGCCCACAGCTCGGCTGTGGGGTGGCGCGCGGCCAGCCAGTCGAGCGCCGCGCGCGCGTCCTCCTCCTCGGCGCCCTGGCCGTCGTGCACGCCCTCGCTGCCCTCGACGCCGCGGAAGTTGAAGCGCAGGGTCGCGAGCCCCGCCGCGCGCAGCGCGCGCGCGGTGCGGTACACGACCGTGTTGCGCATCGTGCCCTCGTGCAGCGGGTGCGGATGGCACACGACGGCGGCCGCACGCGGCGCGTCGTCCCCTTCCGGCCGCTCGTGGATCGCCTCCAGCCGGCCGGCCGGCCCGGCCAGGACCACGGCCTCGGGCCGCTCGTCGCCGCGGCGCTTCACCGCCTGCTCCGCCGGGCGCGCGGGCGATCGAGGGGACTGCGGAGGGCGAGGAGAGAGCGCATGCGCGCGCGGGACGAGGCTGGGAGCCGCGCCGGCGCGCCCTATATAGTGATGCGACCGGGCCAGCCTCCACTAGGCTTCCGCCCTTCCCATGCCCGCCTCCTCCTGGATCGTCGATGCCGACGCGGCGAGCTTCGCCGCGGTCGTCGAGCGCTCGCGCTCCGTCCCCGTCGTGCTCGACTTCTGGGCCACCTGGTGCGGGCCGTGCAAGACGCTCGGACCGCTGCTCGAGACCCTCGTGAACGAGGATCCGGGCCGCTTCCTCCTGGCCAAGGTGGACATCGACCGCAGCCCCGAGCTGGCGCAGGCCTTCCGTATCACGTCGGTCCCCACGGTCATCGCCGTGGTCGACGGCCGGCCCGTGGACGGCTTCCAGGGCGCGCTGCCCGAGGCGGACCTGCGCGCGTTCCTCGACCGCTTCGCGCCCTCCCTGGCGGGCGTGGACCCGCTCGAGGAGGCGCGCGCGCTCGAGCAGGCCGGCCGCCTCGACGAGGCGATCGACCTCCTGCGCGAGGCGCTCGACCAGGGCACGGTCGGCGCCGAGGGACGCGTCCAGCTCGCGCGCCTGCACGTGGAGCGCGGCGAGCGCACCGCGGCCGAGCACCTCCTGGGCGAGCTGTCGCCGGAGGAGGCCGCCCTGCCCGCCGCCCGCGCGCTGCGCGCGCGGCTCGCCTTCCTGGAGGGCGCGGGCGACCTCGACGCGCTGCGCGCCGACGTCGCGAGCGAGCCCGGGAGCGCCGCGGCGCGCCTACGGCTGGGGCAGGCGCTGGTCGCGCTCGAGTCGCACGCCGAGGGGCTGGAGCAGCTCCTCGAGGCGATCCGCCTCGACCCCGGCGGCGAGGGCGTCCCCGCGCGCAAGGCGATGCTCGAGGTGTTCGACGTGCTCGGCCTCGAGGACCCGCTCGCGAACGAGTACCGCTTCAAGCTCTCGCTGGAGCTGTTCGCCTGAGCGCCGCCGCCGCGCGCACGCTCGCGTGCCTGCGCGCGGGCCTCGCCTCCGGACCGCGCGGCGGAGCGCCCGTCGCGACCGTCTTCGGCCACGCCCTCGTCGCCGCGTTCTTCTGCGGCGTCACGCGCGAGCTCCTGCCGCCGTTCGCCTACGGCCTCTTCGCGCTGAGCCTGACCGGCGGGCTGCTCGCCATCCCGCTCCTGGGCGAGCTCGGCTGGCTCCTGCGCCTCGACGCCGCCGAGGAGTGGGCGGCCACGCTCCCGGTGCGGCCCCTCGAGCGCCGCCTGGCGCGCACGGCGCAGATCGCGCTCGTCGCCGGCGGGCTGGCGCTGGCCTCGCTCGTGCCCGCGGCGCTGCTCGCGCCCCCCGCCACCACGCTCGGCCTGCGCCTCGCCCTGCCCTTCTGCG